>JAJZQG010000201.1 GCA_021847645.1 Myxococcales bacterium | reverse complement strand
CTCAAGAGCTGCTGCCAGTCGTTCTGCCAATCGGGCCTGGGCTGGGGGACGGCGGTCGTGCTCATGCCAGCCCCTTGCCGGATGTCTCCGACCTGGGCCAAGAAAACTGCTAACAGCTATGGGGGTGCGCCTCGGGTCTCCGGGGCCGGGTCGTCGTTCGCGTTCGTGTCGTCGCTGACAACTGGCGCAGGAGAAGCGCCAAGAGCCACTTCCACCGCAGGGGCTGCCGCCTGGGCAGCTTGCCGGTGTTGCTCTGCGATCTCGGGATCTCCCCTCAGATGGATCTGGTACGCCGTGAAGGCGTCAATGAATGCTCGGAAGGGCTCGGCGAGCCTTCGCGCGTCATCCAGAATGCCCTCGCGGTGGAGCCGGGCGTAGAGGTCATCGAGGTCCGCGCCGGAGTCGGGGAGGGTGTCGATGGTGCTCATCGGGAGCCTCCCTTTTTCGTCGCCGATCCAGACGACGGCGTTGCGGGAGGAGGCAGGGGCTCCGGCAGACCGTGGCCGCGCTCGTGGTATCGCAGGAGCAAGATCGCCGCATCGACCAGGAGTTCCTGATCGGGCTTCTTGAGATCGACGGCGAGGTGTTTCAGTTGGTCGTGAAGGTCTTGCGGCAGGGCCGCGCGGATGAGATTTGCCATACCATCCACGCGGCATAAGAGGAAACGCGAGGTCTACGACGCCTTCTTGACCTTTTCCTCGCTCGCCTTCACTACGGCCTTCCCCAGCAGGATGGCTGCCAACTGCATCGGCTCGATGGGCGTGTCCCCTGCTTCGGATGCAGTACGGGCAAGCTCCTCAAGACGTTGCAGCGTCTCCGGGCTCAACCCCACGAGCCGCTTCGTTGACCACTCCGGGTTGGTGGCTCGGCCTCCCGTGGATGGAACGCGGAACCTCGCCTGGATCTCGGCAACGAGCTGAGCGGCTCCGAAGTAGCCGTCGCGGGCTTCCACACAGCCTTCGCGGTGTGCGCCCAGCTTCTTGGCGATCTTCTCGATGTCGAGACGACGTTTCCTCGGCCCGCCTTCAGAGCCCAAGCTCGCTGTGCGATCCGATCCGAACGAGCTGAAGGACGCTGTCATTTGGCTTCCGGTAGATAAGCACGAGGTCAGGCTTGACGTGGCAATCGCGGTGGTCCTTCCACTCCCCTGCGAGTGCGTGGTCGCGGTAGCGTGGATCGAGGACCGCGTCTCCCAGCAGCAGGTTCAGGAGTTCGACAAAGAGCCTCTCAGCGTCCCGGTGTCTGGGATTGGACAGAATGCGCTTGTAGTCGCGCTTGAACGACCCCGTGCGTTCAATCGTCCGCATGCAGGTCCGCCATCAGGGCTTCCACCGTGGGGAAAGAAGCCACCTTGCCTTTGCGCGCATCCTTCATCGCGGCGATGGTCTCGGCGTTCGGGTTGAGCGGCTCGAACGGGAGTGCTTTCTCTCGCGCAATCCGGGTGACAAGCATTCGGAACGCATCCGATAGGGTCAGCCCCATGGCAGCAAGGACAGCGGTCGCTTCGTCCTTGATGTTCTCGTCGATGCGTGCCCGGACAACAGAGTTTGCAGCCATGATGAACCTCTGGGCTACATTGTGGCTCACGGCCCAGGCTTGTCAAGGGTACATCCGCCGGACAGGCAGCACGGTTTCGTAGCTCATCTACAGCAGCCCCGCCGCCGCGTTCTCGACGAACAGGCTCCGGTCACGTGGGCAGGTAGTTCGCGGACCCGTCATCCGGTCGCGCGTGCAAGTACCGGGAGGTCGTAGCCACGCTGGCGTGCCCGAGGTCTTGTTGCACGAGATGGATAGGGGCTCCCCGGTCCAAGGCATGGGACGCATGGGCGTGCCGTCTTCACCGGCGCCGATATCTTGATCGCCTCGGCGCCCGCAGCGTGAGCCGATCAGCCAGGCACGGCGACGTGACAGCAGCGGCGGTCTGCTGATCGTCCTGGAGGCGGGGCTGTGCAATCGGCGGACCTCGACGGTCGTCGGTGCAACGCGGGGTGGGGCGGATCGTGGAGTCGGGGCTGCGGGCGCCAGGGCGGCGGCAGGCAGAGCCCGGATGGGCATCCGCAAGTCGCCCCATCCAAATTCGTCGGGGTGTACTTCTGGCTACTTCGGCGCGAAGCGCGCTGACTGCAGGCGAGATGGTTCCAGCCCGACGGACGATGGCGGGCCGGAGGTCTACTTCCCGACGCCATCGGACAGCGAGGTAATGGCGGCTTGGCAGGCAGCCAGTTGTTCGTCACGGCTCAACCTTGGCGCCGTAGGCGCGACGGGCTGGTCAGGCAGAGACAGGACCTGGACGCGGACGCCGTCGGCGGCGATGAGGTCTTTGCGCAGCAACCCTGTGCGCGCCTGCAGGTAGGCATCGGCGGACATCTCCAGGACGCCGCGGATGCGCTGGTGCGAGTAGAAGCTGACGCCGTGGCGGTCGGCGGCCAGCACGAGGAAGACGTACAGACGCAACTCTTCGGAGGTGAGCGACGGCAGGAAGCCGTCGCGGAGGAATCGGTGCGGCAGAAACGCGAAGCTCTGCCCGCCGATGCCGCGCACCCGGTCGGGACGGATGGTATCGCGGCGCAGCGGGCGAGGTGTGGACGTCATGGGTCCTCGGTGTCGCCCTCGAGGCCGACGGGACGATCGTCCTCCGGCGGAGCATCCGGTCCCTCGGAGCGCCAGGAGCGCCCTTTGCGGATGTTGATGACATGGGCGCGGTCCATGAGACGGTCGACCAGGGAGGCCGTCAACGTCGCGTTGCCCAGGACCTTGCCCCACATCTTGACGGTGAGGTTGCTGCTCACAAGGGTGGTGCGTTTGCCGTAGCGGGCATCGACGACGTCGAAGAGCAGATTCGCGTATTCGGGCTTGGTCGGGATCGAGCGCAGATCGTCGAGGATAAGCAGGTCGGCACGAGCCAGTCGGCGGACGAGTTGGTCTGTGGAGCTATCCGCGAGCGAAGCGTAGAGCTGAGGAAGGAGCCTGGAGACGGGGCGGAATTGCACGGAGTAGCCGGCGGCGGCGGCCAGCACACCATAGGCGATCGACAGGTGTGTCTTGCCCGTCCCGGGCCTGCCCAGGATCAGCAGGGGTCGGCCCTGCTTGATGAAGTGCAGGTTCATCAGGTCCTTGACGAGCTGGACGTTGAGCCCCTTCTGGAATTGCCAGTCGAAGGTGTCGAAGGTCTTGATCTTGGGGAATCCTGCGTTGTCGATTCGACGTTTGGCGGCAGCGTCGGTGTGGGACAGCACTTGCTTTTCCACGAGCCCCGCCAGGAAAGTCACGTAGCCCTGCTCGAGGCTGCTGGCCTGCTCGAGCGCTTCCTCCAGGTGCTCGAGCATGGCGAAGAGCTTGAGCCGTTCGAGATTGCGTCGAAGCTCGTCCAGCGTGGTCGGCGGCAGGTCTTTACTCTTGGCCATCGTCGTCCTCCGTGTCGTCGCCGGGCTCCGCATCGTCGAGCATTCGGTCGTAGTCGTCCAGGTCCCGTTGCTCGACATCGAGCCCCTCGAGCCAGCGGCGCACCGCCTCGGGCGGTGGTTCCGCGCCGTGCCCGCGGGCAGCTTTGTTGCGCATCTTGATGGCTCGACCCGCGACGACTCGAGCCACCGCCTCGGCGCTGTAGTTGCCGTATCGTGCCGCCTGGCTCATGGCGCCGATGACGACCGACGAGCCGTGGCGGTCTGCCAGCTTGAGAATGCGCTGGATGTGATAGCCGGCCCCCTTTCCGCGCTCAGCCACCAGGCCTTGATGGTAGTCGCGCGCCACGGTGCCCAGGCGCAGGAAAGCCTGCTCCAGGAGCCGTCGGCTTGGCGTGCAGTGCTTGAATTGCTCCTCGTGCTCTGGCAGCACGTGCCGGCCCCGCGGCTCGTGGTGGCGCTCGTGCACCGCGACGATCTCCCCGCCGATCAGGATCTCGAGCTTCGCCTCGTACAGCCGCACCGTGCAGGGTTGCCCTACGAATCGCGGGGGCACGCTGTATCGGCTGGTGTCGACGGCCACGCAGAAGTCGCGCCCCACCAGCCGCGCCAGCGTCCGGCACAGCTCCACGCGGGCCGATGCCAGCGGCAGCATCAAGGGCCTCTCGCGCACGAGCCGATCGATCGGACGCTCGCGTGTGGTTCCGTGATCGCGCACGTTGGCCACCTGGGCACACCACCAGCGCGCATGCGCTTGCAGATCCTCCAGGCTCGCGAATCGGCTCCTGCGCCGTAAAAGACAGTTGCCTTCCACGTAGCCGAAGGGACGCTCGACCGAGGCGTGCTCGTTGGGGTTACCCGGTTTGATGAGCTTGATCTCGAATCCTCGTTCCTTGGCGTACGCCTCGAAGCGCGGGTTGATCCACACCACGCCCGGTCCCACATGGCGCCCGACTGTGGTCATGTTGTCGTAGGTCATCACGTGCGGAATGGCACCGATGTCCAGGAACGCTTCCTCGTGCAGCTGCACCAGGGTCTCGAGCTGCTCGTCGAGGGCGAAACGCACAACCATGTAGCGAGACCACGGCAGCACCATCGAGAAGCCGTGTACGACGCGCTGTTCTCCGCCGAGCTCTACCGTGTAGGGCGACCAGTCCACCTGGCCCTCGTCACCCGGCGCGTGTTCGACGACCGTCGTGGGCTTCGGCAAGCTCTGGGGACGTATCTGCCTGACGTACTGCTTGAGAATGGTGTAGCCGCCGGTGTAGCCTAGCGCCGAGATCTCTCCGTGCACCAGCACCGCTGTCAGCTTGTCCTCGAGCACCAGCCGCTGGATGATCTCCCGGTAGGGGTCGAGCTTGCTCGGGCGCGCCGGAGCCCCTTGCTGCGGCGCCCCTCGCCCTAGCTGCTGTCCCCGCAGCACCTTGCGCACGGTGTTGACGCCCACGTGCAGCTTCTTGGCGGTTCCGCGGATGGTCCCTTCGGTCCGGAACGCCTCCAGGATTCGCGTCCTTCGCTTCTCCACATCGCCCGCTTTCATTCGCTGTCCTTTCCCGTCGGCATCAGTCGGCGGACTTCCCTTGCCGCCCACGGACAATCACGCTCGGTCAACTCCACCGCGCCGCGCAGCAACTGTGTCCCTTCGGCCCCAAGCTCCTCGATTCCGCCGCGCGCCCGACGTATCGCGCGCAGCGCCGCCTGCCTCATCACCACCAGCGACTGGTACAGCTCGGAAGCCTTCTGCCCCAGCCGCGGATCGGCCATCTCGTGGCTCGAGGCTCGCGCCAGCTCCACCGCGCTGTGCGGATGCTGCAGCAGATACTGGCGTGCCTCCTGATCCGGCGCCTTGCGCCACAGCTCCACCAGCGTCGTCGTGTCCCTGGGGCCCAGCCCGTCCCGACGGCTGACCGCCACCAGCTGCTCCTGGTTGCACGCTGGCAACAGCGACAGCTTTCTCACGGATCCCGCCTCCAGCTCGTCGAGCGCTCCGTCGGATAGCAGTCGCGGGCTCAGCCCCTTCCACAGGCTCAGCCGTCGGCACACCCAGCTCTTGTGCCGCTCAAGCATATCCGCGACCTCGACTTGGCTCAGCCCGTCGCTCTCGCACAACTCCCGCACGAGCCGGCACTCCTCGATAAGTGCCAGTCCGCGTTCCCGGTTCCGCAAGTACAGCTGCGCCTTCATCTGCACCGCGGTCAGCGACACGACCTCGACCGTCACGCTCGTCATCCCCAGGCGCACCGCCGCGGCCTGCCGCGCGAAGCCGTCGACCAGCACCAGCTGCCCCTCGTGCTCCGAGACCGCCAGCGGACTGACCTGGCCCTTGCTGCGCAGTGACTCCAGCTTGTCGCGCACCCGCGATTCCGGCACCTGTCTCAGGCGCCGCAGCGTCAGGCACAGTGTATTCGGGTCGACTTGTCGCAGGTGCACGTCGGGGCCTCGCTGCCCCACGACTCCGGCGACATCCGCTGCGACGCCTCGGCCCTGGGGATGCCCGCCAGCGTGCTACCCGAAGCCCAACCCCGCCGTCCCGTCTTGCGCGGAACCCCGGGGTGAATTCCGAATTTCAGGCGGACTTCCGCCCAGTTGGCTTCGTATCGCGTCTTGCGAGTGGCGCCCGAGTAAACGGGCGAAAAAATGCAAGGATCACCAGGCCTTGTACGCCGATCGCGTCTTGCACCTCGGCCACGGGTAACCGCCGCCCCGGCTCCGGCTCGTGCCGCAAGACCTCCCCGGCGCCCGCCGCTTGCACCCGGCGCTGCAGCTCCCGCAACCGCCGCCCCGCGTCGTAGTCGGGATTCTGCTCGTGCCAGCGCCGATCAGCCTCGGCGTGCCGCTTCTTCCGGCACTCGGGCCGGCCGCAGCACTTCTGGTGCGTGCGGGCTCGGGGGTCAGCTCGGTACAGCCTCCAACAGTACGGGCATCGGTGTTGCGGGCGCAGCTTCACCCTCAGGCTTGGACCGCTCCAGCCGTGCGGTCACGCGCCCACCAGGCGTCTTGCGCCCCACCTCCCACTGACCTGCGCCTGCGATCCTCTCCCAATCACACTGCGCCCCGAAGATCAGGCCGCTCCGCCGCAGGGCGATCCGTCTGGACCGGCGGTGAAGCGTGCCGTAGCCAGTGAGGGCTGACGGCGGCCTTGATCCCTGCCGCCTTGGTCACCCGGTACACGACGGCTCGGATGTCTCTGACTTTGAGGGGCTTCCCGGTTCGGGAGATGAACACGGGATGGTCATCACCCGCGTCACCCCGGAGGGCCGTCAGGCGGAGGAAGGGGGAATGCGCCAGCAGGCGGGAAGTAGCTGGCGCACAAGTGTCCGGGCCGCAGAGAGGCCCGGACTCGAAGCTGGTGAGCGGGGTTCCATCATCCGTGGGCGAGCTTGGCGATGATGACCCGGTTGAGGGACGTGTCCTGCTCGGCTGCCTCGATGGCAAGTTGCCGGTGCAGCTCCTGGGGGATCCGCACGCGAAGCTGTCCCGAGTAGGTCTTCGAGGACAAGGGCTCCGGTACCTTCTCCCCGGATGCCGCCATGTCTTCGACTGCGTCCTGCACCACCTTGCGGATGCCCTTCAGGGCCTCCTCGTGCTTGGGAGCGAGCCAGCTCAGGCTCGGAAACTCCGCACAGAGACCGACGAACTCGCCGTCCTCATCGGACCACGTGATTCGGTATGTGTACCTGTCGACCGTCGCCATCGTCACATCCTCCGTGCCCCCTTTGGGCACGCCTTCGATGCCCCACACCCCCTTCGGGTGCGGGCCGTGCCCCCTTTGGGCACGCCACCAATGCCCGCGTCCTCCCTGGACGCGGCATCCAGGCCCTGTGCCTGGACGTTTCCATCCACCATCGGTCGCAGTCTCACTTCCTCTCGGTCAAAGCTGCCTTCATCTTCTCTTCCGCCAACCCGTCTATCGACGCCAGAACTTGCCTGACCTGGTAGGGCTTGGCCTTGCCACCCTTGCCCTTCTGCATGTTCACCCTCGGGTCGCCAGCCCATGGCATCCTCCACACCTTGTGGCTGGTGCCACCCTGCCTGGGCTCGCCGAAGTATTGCGTGGCGACCTTGCAGGCATCTGCAAACCGGACATCGGCAGGGTTCTGCCGCATGTCCGCAAGAATGTCCTCGACTGTTGGCATGATCCTATGGTGTCAATAGTGACACCATGTGGTCGCCGTGTCAAGGCGCGAGCCACGCGGTTGCCCAGGGAGTGCGGCTCTGCCGAACGGTTTCGCCGAGCCTCTCCCGGCCTACCAAATCGAGGTGATCACCACCGCCCACGGCTTCAGGGTCTTCGTAGCCCCGGCCTGCCACGCGGGGCCGAACTTCTCGACCGGCACCCTGTACTTGTCCGGCGTGTCCGGGTGCGGATCGGCGATCAAGAACCTGCGGCGCTTGTCTGGGACACCCAGGACCAGCACGAAGCGATAGGACGTCGCCGCAAAGTGCAATCAGGCGAGATCCAAGCTCAAGAACATCTTCTCACCGCTGCTAGGGGAGAACCACCCGATGGAGTACGACAGCAGTCGGCTCCACGAAGCTATCTCGTTGGTGGCGGCCAACGTCACGATCGCCGAGAACCTCGCGCATGAGGCCACGACTTTGGCGAGCCGGTACAAGAGCGACACAGACGAACGAAGGGATAGACACGCAAGAATCGACGCAGCCAACGCTCGATGGAAGGAGACGTTCGATTCCTATCTGGGCGGTGAAGATCACGACAAGCCGCCCTCACGAGACTGCAAGACCAAATGCGAGTTGACGCCTGCGTCCGACGAGTGCTCCGCTATTGCGTCGTATCTGTTGGTCCATGGGGATAAGGGGGAGGCCGAGCGGCTCTTCCGCGCCGCCTGTGACGGCGGAAATGAGATCGGGTGCAAAAGGGGTACGCGCCGTCGCAGACAAGGCCCGTGGAGAGGACGCGAAGAAGAAAGCGGAGGCATCTTTGCCTGGGCTCTTTGAAAAGTGCGAAGCCAATCGGGCCAAGCTGGAGCGGTGGAGAGTCGCCGGGGTTCAGGCTGCCCGTAGTGGCGACCAAGACGCGGCTCAAAAGGCGTCCGAAGAGATTGGGAAGCTGAAGCCGACCTGGGACTCGACGCTCAGCGACCTCCGGGACGCCATCAGCACAGTGACGGGCGACGAGGGGCCTCGTTTCCAGCATCTCATCCGGGATGTTGATCGGCGCTGCAATTACAAGGCGTCTCCATCGGGCCGTTGCCGAAGGTGATCTCGGAGATGCCCGTCTTGAGGTAGGCCACCGGGCCAAATCCTGCGAGCCCCACGCCCCCTCGCTCCGGGACTCCTTCTTGGGGGTGGGGGGGGTGAATATCGACATTGGCGTCTCCGGAGAGAGACAGCCATACGCATACTGACCACGCCACGGAGCCGCTGCCCAGGAGCCCCAAGAACATAATCAAGCGGTTTTCGCTGGTATTCCGTCAGTGGACCGCGCCCGGTGCCACCGCGCACATTGTCGGGACGGCCATGGTCATGCTGGGGTTGTCCTGCCGGTCGATGACGAGCAACACGAACGCGAACGGTGGCCGGAGCCGCACGTATTCGCTGACGAGTATCTCGTTGACCTGGGCAAGAATACCCGGCGTGGACAGGAAGGCGCGGCGTCTCGGGGCCACTCGACTGGGGGTCTGCCCTACGGCTACACGTCGCAGGCCATCTGGAACGGCGGCCGGGAGCCGGAGGGCTTCAAGATCCTGATCGACGCCGAGCGGGCCGAGACCGTTCTGCGGATCTTCGAGATGTACGAGTCCGACCTCTCCTACTTGAGGATCGCGTCCAAGCTCAACACCGAGGGAGTCCCGCCGCCTAGGGCAGCAGCCAAGCGGGCATCCAGGTTCTGGAAGAAGGGGACCATCCGGGCCATCCTCGACAACCGCGCCTACATCGGAGACTGGGCCTACGGGCGCAAAAAGTGGAAGAAAGACCCGGTGACGAGGAGGCGGCGGTACACCAAGCGTCCGGAGTCGGAGGTGATGCGGCACGACCGGCCCCACCTTCGGATCATCCCCCAGGAACTCTGGAACGCAGTCGTAGGCCGCCGCAAGGAGGTCTGCGACAACTACTCCGGACGGGATCATGGTGCCCCCGGTCGTCGGACCAGTCACCCGTTCTCAGGGGTGCTCTACTGCGGGGTCTGCGGGCACCGCATGACAGACGGCGGCGGCTCATCCGCTCGGTACTACAGGTGCAGCGGGGCCATGACCGGGGGCATCTGCGACAACCGCCTGCCTGTCCGCGAAGACACGCTGGTCGAGGTAGCTGTTGCTGAGTTGAAGCGTGTGCTGTTGCAGACCGACCTGTACGACCATCTTCGTGCTCAGGTCGAGGCCCGGCTCAAGACCTTCAAGATCGAGACCGATGCCGAGCAGCAGCGCCTGGAGAAGCTCTCGCGGCGTCTTGACGGCGAAGTCGAACGCCTCGTGATGTTCATCCGTGGCACTGACCCGACAACGAGTCCTGGGGTCTTCGACCAGATTCGCAAGTCGCTCGATGACGTGACCACGGAGCAGCGGGCCGTCCGGGAGAGGCTCGACTCCTTGCGCCAGCAGGCCAAGTCCCCTCCCCGCCTGCCCACCGTGGATGCGATCCTCGAACGTGTCTTGGATGTCGAAGCCCGCATTACCGACGACCCAACGACGGCCCGCGAAGCCATCCGGCGGATGTTGCTCGACGGCAAGATCGTCATGTACCCGGAGCCGGACGGCACCTACCGGGCCGAGTCGGTCATCTTCCCGCTGCGGCTGCCAAAATCACGAAAGCCCCGGAATCTCAAGGACTCCGAGGCTTCACGGGACGTTGTAGGAAACGATGGTTGCGCGGGGAGGATTTGAACCTCCGACCTTCGGGTTATGAGCCCGACGAGCTACCAGGCTGCTCCACCGCGCGTCAACGGAGGCGCACTCTAGCCAACGCGCTTGCCTTGTCAAGCACCCTCTGTTGCCCTCGCTCTTCCGTCCTCGCCTCCCCACCATCCACCCCCGCCCTGTACTAAGCTATCCCTCATGGTTTCCAAGCGAGGCTCGAGGCTGCGACGTGGCGCCTCGCTTCGTGCACGCTCTTCTGCCCTCGAGCGCGCCCAAGCGCGTAGCCAGCGCCTCGCCGCCGTCTACTCCGCCCTCGCCACCGTCCACAAAGTCGCCGCCGAAGCTCGCTCCTCCGCCGAGCTGTACACCGGCGCCTGCAATACCCTCGTCAAGGACGACGTCTACCGCACCGCCTGGTGGGGTCGGCTCTCGCGCGACGGAACCCTGCAAATCGCCGTCGTCGCTGGGCACACCCCTTCCCCGCCGCCCGCTTCGCTCACCGCGGCCGGACAGGACGACCCCTGGTTCCAAGCCATCCGCGCCGGCGTCCCGGTCATCATCCGCGACGACGCCTCCGCCGAGCAGGTGCGCGCCGATGCGGTCGTGCGCGGCTTCGGCCTCAGCAGCGCCATCATGGTCCCCGTGAGCATCGACGTCGAACGGCGCGGCGTGGTGTGTGTCGGCTCCTCCGCAACTGAAGCCTTCGACGCCGACGAAGCCGAGCTGCTCGTGGAGCTCGGCCGATCGCTGACCACGCACGCCGAACGCCTCGCCGCGGGACGAGCTCTCGCGGCCCAGCGCGAGCTGCTGCGCGCCGTGTTCGACTGCGCCTCCTACGGCATGTACTACGCCAACGCCGACGGCCAGCTGCTCGTGTGCAACGAGGCGTTCGTGCGCCTGACCGGCAGCGACCAGGACACCGTCGTGGGCAAGGACTACCAGCTGGTCACCGCGTCCGAGTTCCGCGAGCTCGAGCGCGAGGTCGTGGCCCGCGTCATGGCCGACGGCCTCCCCTCCGAATACGACAAGGACCTGGTGCGCGGCGACGGCTTCCGCATCCCGGTCCGCCTCAGCGTCGCGCCTGTCCGCGACCGCAACGGACGCGCCGTGGGAACCGTCGCGGTCGTGCGCGACATCGTCGCCGAGCGCGAGGCCGCCGCCGCGCTGCGCGAGAGCGAGGAACGCTACCGCGCCGCCTTCCGCAACAATCCCGACGCCATCTTCGTGGTGGACGGCCAAGCCCGCATCGTCGACGCCAACCCGGCCGCAACCGCCCTCACCGAGCTCGCCCGCGAAATCCTGGTCACCCGCCAGCTCACCGATCTCGCCCCCGCCGGCAAGCGCGAAACGCACGACGATGCCTTCCGCGATCTGGTCGAAGGCGGCTCGGTCTACCGTCCCCACCTGCAGTTCGTCACCTCCTCGGGCGCCGACGTGCAGACCGAGCTGCACGGCACCACGTTGGGCAAGGAGCTGTGGCAGGTGCTCGTGCGCGACATCGGTGCCAGGCTCGAAGCGGAGGCCAAGCTCATCGCGCTCAACGACATGCTCGAGCAGAAGGTCACCGCGCGCACCCGCGAGCTGCAGGAAGCCAACGAGGCACTAGCCCGCGCCAATCGCATGAAGGACCAGTTCCTGGCGAACATGAGCCACGAGCTCCGGACCCCGCTCAACTCCGTGCTCGGCCTCGCCGAAGCCCTGCTCGACGGCGTCTACGGCAATCTCGACGACCAGCAACAGCAGATCCTGGTGACCATGCGCGACAGCGGCCGCCACCTGCTCGAGCTCATCAACGACATCCTGGACCTGTCCAAGATCGAAGCGGGCCGCCTGGAGCTCGATCTGCGATCGATCTCGGTCAGCGAGGTGTGTCAGGCGAGCCTTCGGCTGGTGCGCACCATGGCTATCGCCAAGCGCATTGGCACCTGGATGCGCACGGACCCGAAGCTGTCCGTGCTGGTGGCCGACGAGCGCCGCCTCAAGCAGATGCTGGTCAACCTGCTCTCGAACGCCGTCAAGTTCACCCCGTCCGGCGGCCAGGTCGGCATCGAGGCCTGGACGCGCGACGACTGGGTCTACTTCTCGGTGACCGATACCGGCATCGGTATCGCACCGCCTGACCTGCGTCGCATCTTCGAGCCGTTCACCCAAATCGACAGCTCGTTGTCGCGACAGCACGAGGGCACTGGCCTGGGCCTGGCCCTGGTTCGCCGCCTCGCCGAGCTGCACGGCGGGCATGTCGACGTCGACTCCAAGCCGGGCGAGGGCAGCCGCTTCACCCTCGTGCTGCCACGCGTCGAGCCGCCTGAGCCAGACTCCCTTCCCTCTGAGGAAACCGGCTGATGGCCAAAGACCCGGACACCTCCACGCTGCTGATTGTCGACGACGATCCGACCGCGCGGCAGGTCGCGCAAGCGATCCTGTCAACCGATGTGTACGCCTTCCGCCATGCTTCGGGCGGGCAGCAGGCGCTCGAGGAGATCGTCGAACACGAGCCGGACCTGGTGCTGCTGGACGTCATGATGCCGGGCCTCGACGGCTTCGAAGTCTGCAAGCGCATCCGCAAGCTCAAGACCAGGGCGTACCTGCCGGTCGTGATGGTCACCGCGCTCGACAGCCCGCAGGACCTGGCGCGCGGGCTCAACGCCGGGGCCGACGACTTCATCTCCAAGCCGGTGCCCCGCGTCGAGCTGCGCGCTCGCGTCCGATCCCTGCTGCGCATCCGTCGACAGCAACTCGAGCTCGTCGACCAGGCCCAACGCATCGAGGCAGTCAACAAGCAGCGCGAGGACCTCGTGCGCATGGTCGTGCACGACCTGCGATCGCCCGTCACGGCCATCCAGTTGGCCTCCTCCGAGCTCCTGGCCCAGGAGAACAAGTTCACCGACGGCCAGCGTCGGGATCTGAAGCTCATCCGGCAAGAAGCCCGTCGGGTCGGCCGCTACCTCGAGGAGATGCTGCTGCTGGCGCGCCAGGAAGAGGGCAAGCTCAGCTTGTCGTTCGAGCCCGTGGACCTGACCAAGGTCGCGCGCGACACGCTGCGCGCGTTGCAGCCGGTCGCTGCCGCCCGACGAGTCGAGCTGATGGAGAGCTGGACCACGCAGCCGATTCTGGTCGCGGGCGACGCTGCGTTGCTCCGGCGCGTGGTCGACAACCTGGTGACCAACGCGATCAAGTTCAGCCCCGCGGGTACCCGTGTCGAAGTGGGCATTCGCACCGAGCAGGACAGCGTGATCCTCGAGGTCATCGACGAGGGCCCTGGCGTACCCGACGAGGCGCGAGCCCGCATCTTCGAGAAGTACGAGATCGTCAAGATGCGCGCGGCCGGCGGCCCGCAGACCGGATTGGGCCTGCCGTTCTGCCGCATGGTCGTCGAGGCCCACGGCGGTTCGATCAGCTGCCTGCCCGCTGTCCCTCGAGGCAGCCGCTTCCACGTCCGCCTCCCCGCCCCGGCCCCTACCGCGTAGTCACCGTGAGCGCAGCCTCTCGGGTCCGCCCGGCCGCTCCCCGTTCGGCCAATCCCGGCGGATTGTTCTGCCCTGGGCCCTTGGCCGTGCCGGGCTCTTCGAAACGACCGGGATCGCTCGGAACCGCAGCGATCGACGCGACGGCGGGTTCTGGTGGACCCAAAGCGTATACGTGGTAGAAGCGTGGCCGCGGCGCGGCGTCTTCCGATCGCCGTACCGCTTCGTGCAGCAGCTCGTTTCCCCATCCCCCAACGTGTGCGGCCTGCGCTGGTACGTGGACCACGCCAATCACAGGCCGCACGAGCTCATCCAGTCGGTGGAAAGGAAGCGGGCCCGCTCCACGAAGTTCGCATTACGGACAGTGCCATTGGGCACCGAGTAGCACGGTCCGCGCGTCGCGATGTCGCGGCGGGCAGCGTTGACCGACTGCTCGCGAAGCAACGGCCCCTGACCGGGCGCGTGCATAGCGGAGGAGTCTTGGTCATGAGCGAGAAGCGTGTAGTCATCCTGGGTGCGGCTGGTCGCGACTTCCACAACTTCCTGGTGGCGTATCGCGACGATCCGAACACCCGCGTGGTTGCGTTCACCGCCACGCAGATCCCCGACATCGCCGGGCGCAAGTTCCCGGCTGCCCTTGCCGGATCCCGCTACCCCGAAGGGATCCCCATCGAGCCCGAAGAGAACCTCGAGAAGCTCATCCACGACCTGAAGGTCGACGAGTGCTCCTTCGCCTACAGCGACGTGCCCCACGAGTACGTCATGCACCTCGCCAGCCGCGTGATGGCAGCCGGCGCGTCCTTCAAGCTGCAGGGCCCCAACGATACCATGATCAAGGCCAACGTGCCCGTGATCAGCGTCTGCGCCGTGCGCACCGGCTGCGGCAAGAGCCAGACGTCCCGTCGCGTGGTCCGCGCCTTGCGCGCGCGCGGCCGCCGCGTCGTCGCCATCCGTCACCCCATGCCCTACGGCAACCTCGAGGAGCAGGCCGTCCAGCGCTACGCCACCATGGCCGACATGGACCGCTACAAGTGCACCATCGAGGAGCGCGAGGAGTACGAACCGCACGTCGCCGCCGGCGCCGTCATCTACGCCGGCGTGGACTACAAGCGCATCCTCGAGCAGGCCGAGAAGGAAGCCGACGTCATCCTGTGGGACGGCGGCAACAACGACTTCTCGTTCTACAAGGCCGACCTCGAGATCGCCGTGGTCGACCCGCTGCGTCCGGGCCACGAGGTCAGCTACCACCCCGGCGAGACCGTGCTTCGTCGCGCCCATGTGGTGGTCGTCAACAAGGTCAAGCAGGCCAAGAAGCAAGACATCGACACGGTGCTCGCCAACATCGCCCGCGTGAACCCCAAGGCGACCGTCATCCAGGCCGCCTCGCCCATCACCGTGGCCGACGCCGACAAGGTCCGCGGCAAGCGCGTGATCGTCGTGGAGGACGGCCCCACGCTGACCCACGGCGGCATGGCCATCGGTGCCGGCTGGGTTGCGGCGCAGGACTTGGGCGCCACGGTCGTTTCGCCGCGCAAGTACGCGGTGGACACCATCAAGTTCACCTACGAGAAGTACGGCCAGACCGAGAAGGTGCTGCCCGCCATGGGCTACTCGGCCAAGCAACTCGCCGACCTGCAGGCCACCATCCAGAAGACGATCGACGCCGAGAACGTCGACTACGTGCTCTCGGCCACGCCCATCGACCTGGCCAAGCTCGTCAAGGTCTCCAAGCCGATGGTGCGCGCCACCTATGAGCTCGAGGAGCTCACCAAGCCCGACCTCGCCGAGCTCGTCGCCAAGTTCTGACCCCGCGGGGCGCCTCGCCGTCACCACGACCGACACCATCGAACGATGCGAGCGGGGTGGCGCCCGTAGCCAACATCCCCTGCCGGTCCCCGGTCGGCGCCAGTAGACCCCGACACGAACTTCGGGAACGCAGCACCGGCCCAGAACGCAGCCCGCACCATGGCCGCCGGGCAGGCAGCCTGCGTTTCCACCCCGTCATCGCTTCGTCATGAGCAGGCGTCGACGACGCCCGCGGTCAGGTGAGCTCTTCGATGAGCTTGGGCGCGGCCACACGCAGCATGTACCGCCCTTTGCCCAGGTTCGCGTTCGGCGTGAGCGCCACCGCTACGAAGTAGTCCGACGTCAACACACGGATGAGCGCGGTGACCTTGTCGGCCTGCACAGCGACTTCCTTGGCTCCGCCCGCGTCGAGCGAGTTGACCGTCCGCTGCACGGACTTGACGATGACGCTGAACTCTGCG
Source organism: Myxococcales bacterium (assembly GCA_021847645.1). Taxonomy (GTDB): domain Bacteria; phylum Myxococcota_A; class Polyangia; order Polyangiales; family Polyangiaceae; genus JAJZQG01. Next base: position 314 of record JAJZQG010000201.1, on the reverse strand, counting down.
CCCAGGACCTCGATGTCGAAGCTCGCGCCCGGCTTGACGTAGCTCTCGAGGGGAATCCCCTCAAAGTCCATGAGCAACCCGGCCAATGCACCGTCGGTGTTCTCGACGACTTCGCGAAGCGCCTCGACAAACATGCGGCCAGAGTATGTGTGCGCACGGTCCGTGGTCAAGGATCTGGTGTCGCAGGGCAGGTTCGCTCCATTGTCCCGCGGGCGAGTCCGGCTCTCCGAGTCTGCCGGGCCTTGGTGGCCGCACGGCGGTCGGCGGCGGCGGATTTGCCCGCAATTCACCTAGCCGAGCACGGATGGGCTGGC
>JAJZQG010000008.1 GCA_021847645.1 Myxococcales bacterium | reverse complement strand
GTTGGTCGCTCGGTGTCGGGGCGGCCGCCGGATTCGCCGCGGCTTTGGTCGCCGTATGGGCGATCGCGCGCCGAGAGTCGACGCCTCCCACGCGCGCCGGCGAGGAGCGGGTGTACTAGGAGCCTTCTCCGATGCTGAGTGCAGGTAGCCGATCGCGCACCCGTGTGGAGCCATCGCTGCCGGTAGCGCCCAACAGGCACGTAGCTCGGGGCGCCGGGTATGCCGCGAGCGGATGATGCGTCGCCGATCGACTCCGGGTATGTTCTTGAGCGCCTGGGAGATGAAGGTTCAGCTCTGGAGGCCCCCGCAAAGGACCTCGTTCCGCCGCCTCATGATTCGTCCGCCTGACCGCGAAGCATCATCTCCGGCGCGCTCCCTCGGACACTTCGAAGCACTTGATCCGCGTCCGCCCGGCGTCCTCCCGGACCATCGACCAGCCTCTGTCGACCGCGACGAGGTTCAGCGCGTCGGGATGGTGGCTGGGCAGGACCACCTGCGGGCTGTCGGCTCGAAGCGACTCGTCCACCGCCTCGGAGAGCCACGGCTGGACTTGCTGCAAGCCGAGGTAGTTGTCGGGCTCGCCCAGCACCAGGGTCTTTCCAGGGTCTCCCGCTCCACTACGCCCTGCCTTCAGCAGGTTGCGCCGTGCCCGGGGGAAGGTCCGGCACGGTCGAGACAACTCGGCTCCTGTCCTGAGCCCCGACCAGCCCCACAACGAGATCCCTGGCTTGTCTCCCGGCAAGCCCCAGTGGTACCGTCGTGCCGTCGGTCGCCCGCGCGCACATGCCGCTGCGCGTTCGGTGGCCGTCGGCAATCCGCCACGCTCAGGGGCTTCAATAGCAACGGGGAATTAGCCAGATGCGCTGGAAGATCATCACGATAAACAGTGGCGTCGTCATCCTGCTCGGATTGTTCCTCTACGCCCTGCTGCGAACGCAACTGTCCGACTTGGTGGGCAACGAGCCCCGCATCCAGGCCGACGCCACACGCGTCGTCGCGGCCGCTAACGCCCAACTCCAACTCGACGCCCTCCGCGTCGAGCGTTGGCTTGCCGAACAAGCCCTGACCGGGCCGGTCCGCGAGCCGTTCCTCGCCAGCATCCAAAACGCTCGCGCGGAAGGCGCCACCGAGCAGTGCAACCGGCTCCTGGCAGCCGCCGCACAGTCCCCCGCTCTCGCCGGTACGCCCCCCGCCATCGTCGCCTTCGTCGACGCCAACGGCATCACCCTCGGACGAAACGGCAGCAACCTCATGCGCGGAGAAGACCTGGGCAAGGCACACCCGCGCCTGAAAGAAACCATCGCGGCCGGCGCAAGCGGCTCGGCGGTCTGGTACAACCCCCAACAGGCCCAACAGTGGTTCGTCTCCTATGCCGCCGTTCGCGACGCATCAGGCAAGATCCTCGGCGGCATCGTCTATGGAACACCTCTCAACGATGAGCGCCTTACCCGCACCACGGACAAGACCAGCGGCGGCGCCATCGTCGTCGGCGTGCCCTCTGCCCGTGGCCTGGAGACTGTAGCCAAGTCCAAGAGCGTGCCCGCCGAAGTCTCTGCCGCACTCGCGCAGGACCCCCTCGCTGCCAACGTCCTCACAGCTCTCAAGCTCGACAACACCTCGCGCATCTCCGGCGGCCTGCCCGATTGGGTCATCGTCGCCAGCCCCCTCGGCGGATACGGAGACGGGCGCCAAGCCGTCCTGCTCGCTGTGGCGCCGGCCAAGACCGCCGACCTGAGCGGCATCACCGCCTCCATCGCTGGCATGGTCGCCCTCGGCATCGTGCTCGTCAGCATCGCAGGCGTCCTGCTCGGCAACTACATCTCCAAGCCCGTCGAGGAACTCGAAGAAGGCCTCCTGCAAATCCTCAACGGACGTACCGACCTGAGGTTCGAGCTCGAGCACGCCGTGCTCGGTGGACTCGTCTTCCGCATCAATACCCTGCTCAACCAACTCATGGGCGTGCAGGAAGACGATACCGACGACGATGGTCGGCCCTCCCTGGCTCCGTCTGCCAAGGCTTTCGGCGGCGCCCTCGAAGTCGACGAGAAGTCGTCCGCAGGCACCGAGCAGGTCGACGCCAGCGTGGCTGCCGCCTTGGCCGCCGAGCCCGCGGATGCCTACTACCGTCGCATCTTCCAGGAGTACATCCAAGCCAAGCGCAGCATCGGCGACCCGACCGACCACATCACCGAACAGAGCTTCGTCGAGCGCATCCAGCAACGTGAACAGGAAATGGCCTCCCGGACTGGCCGCTCCGTTCGCTACCAGGTCCAACTCCGAGGCAAGGAAGTGGTCCTGATCGCAGTCCAACTCGGCTAGCCCAACGTCACGCCGACCGCGCTCGCTCGCGCCAGGCCCTGCGTTCGCGACGCAACCGCCCCCAACCAACGACTTGCGCCCCGAACCTTCCTCTGTCGCCCCGACCCTCCACGCGCCGTGCTATGAGCTGCTCGCCGCCGTCGGCGCGGCGCGTCCACCAGGTTCCTTCCCGAGGCTGCAACCATGGGGCTGTTCGACTTCTTCAAGAAAACCAAATCTACGTCTGGAGCCAGCGACGACGACGCACCCGGACCCGACAAGAACATCGCTCGTCTGGGTCGCGTTGCCGCAGACAAGCACGCTCAGAACTACGACCGTCTCGAGGCTATCCAGTCTCTCGGCGCTGTTGGCACCGCCGACTCGGCCGCCGCCCTTCTCAAACGCTTCACCTTCTACATCGAGCCGTCGATCACCGATCAGGAGGAGAAGGACACCGCGTTTCAAGGAATCCTCGCATCGGGCGACAACGCCATCGAGCCGATCCGCGAGTTCTGCGTCCGCGCCGAGAGCCTGACCTGGCCCATGAAGCTCCTCGAATCGATCCTCGACGACGACGGGTACGTCGAGGAACTCCTCGCGCTCTTGGGGCGCTTCGACACCGAGTACACCAAGAACGTCGAACCCAAGCTCCAGATCATCTCGGCGCTCCAAGGCAAGAAGGGCGACGCGGTCCGCGACGCGGTCGAACCTTTCCTCGAGGACGTCAACGAGCCCGTGCGGTTCCACACCGTCAACACGGTGTTCGCACTCGAGGATCCGCGAACGGTCTCATCCTTGTGTCGAGCGCTGGTCGATGAGGAGTCCGTTCGCGTCAAGAACCGCCTGTGCGAGGGCTTGACGTCGCGTGGTTGGCCCGTGCCCGACGAACTCGCGCACGACGTGCAGCGTGCCCTTCCCCAAGGCTTCCGCCTCGAGGGTTCGACCATCAAACGCGCGCGCTAACCCGAGCTCCCCAACGCCCATCAATCCGTCGTCTGTCTTGAAGCGACTCCACGAACGGAGACGAGCGGACAGCACCGGCGCGCGGGGCGGCGTGCTTGTGCGCTTCGCATCCACAAGGCGAACGCATGCGATGCTCGGAAGCGTACGCGGCGTGCTGCTTTGGACTTGGGAGAAGGGGGACAGGCTGCAGCCGAAGGCTGAGCGGTGCGGTTCAGGGGCTGCTCTTGATGCCCTGCGGCAGGAAGAAGCTGAAGCTGACCGTGATCATCTGGTTGAACTGGTAGGACCGGTCCTTGCTGTCGATCTTGAAGTCGGGACCGTTGTTGTCCGGCGGCCCACCGTGTGTGTCGAACCCCGACGGATTCCACGCAAAGGGCAGTGCGCGATACTCGATGCCGAACCCGGTCCAGCGCCCCGGGAAGAACGTCAACCCCAACCCGAAGGTCGGCGCGATCGTCATCCGCGACTGCGTGGGATAGGCCTTGACCGGCTTGTTATTGGCACCGACGGGTTGCCCGGGGTTCGCGAGCACGGACTTGCCGGGGTCGTTGAAGTCCGTGGGCGAGTAGTCCGCGCGCTCCTGCAATCCAACGAAGGCCGGCCCGCCGAAGACGTACACGTCGGTATCGACAAAGATCTTCTGGAAGACGGCGAGCTTGCCGCGGAACGGCACGGCCATCACCTGGGGCGCGAACACCCACTGTAGCTGCCCCAGTTGGCTCGGGAAGTTATACCCAACGCTCAGCAGCGATGCGTTCCGATCGACTGCGGTGCGTGGATCGTTGTCCCGCGACGCGTCCCACCGATCCTTGTTGACCTTGTCAATCTGGTCGGTGAGACCGGTGTTCATGTGCACGACGCCGTACGCGCCCCACGCACCGATTCCTAGCCAGTCGGCCAGGTGATACTGGATTCGCGCACCCGCGAGGATCGTGCGTGAGTACTCGTCGAGCAAGGTGAACGAGACGGTCGGCGCAAGCTCGATGCGCCCCTTGCGGTGCCAACGCAGCTGCCGAACTGCGGGAGCCCCGGCGAGCGGTCCGGTCAGCTGGATCTCCTGCGCCTGCGCCGTGGACTCGATCGCGAGCAGTCCTCCCAGCGCCAGCAGTCCCGTGGCGATGAATCGTCGCATGATCGCTGCCCTCGTCTTTCGCTGTGCCATCATCGGTCCTCTGTTCCGAGTCACCCGTCACTTGGGCAAGCGGTACTCCCAGGAGAACGGCAAGAAGATCGACACGCCGACCTGGGCCTGCACATTGTTTGTCAGCTTCGTGTCGCCGAACCAGTTGTCCTTGTTCTGACGCCACGCGATCTGCGCGTCCTGCTGGGTGTCCGACGGGTAGAGGGCGTCGTAGTTCGCAGTGTTCTCGAGCTTCTCGCTGTAGATGTAGTCGCGCACCTCGAAGATGCCGGCGAACCAGCGGTTGAAGAAGACCCGCAGGCCCAGCCCCGCGTTGAACGAGAGCTTCGGCTGGAAGCTGAAGTTCCGGTAGCGCGGATCGAACACCACGATCGGACGAGTCGAGATCGCTCCGACGCCGCCCACGACGTATGCGTCCCAGTGGAAGATGAAGTCGCCGAAGCCGGCGAACTTGCCGTACATGGGGACATACGAGAAGTTCGCGGCCGCCGCCCACTGGTACTCGTTGAGCGGCACGCCCACGCGCACCGCGCGCCGCGTCTCTGCGTTGAACGCCGAGTCCTTGTTCAACCCCTGGTACCAGTTGAAGTTCGCTCCCACCGCCATCACGTTCGTGATCCAGTAGTTCAGAGCGATGCCCGGCGCCGGGTGAGACACGAACTGGTCGTTCATCGTCAACGACCAATACGGCTGCATCTCGAAGCGCTGCCGACGCAAAGCGTAGATCTGCTGCACCGCGTACATCTGCGGGTTCAGATCCCGCTTTGCAGCTTCCTCCATGCTGATCTTCGGGCAAGCGTCGGGATCGAGCTTGCAGATGTCTTCGAGGCTTCCGCCTTCAGCCTCGGCGGGCGTCTCGCTCGGCTGCGCTTCCGCGCCCGGCGTTCCCTCGCCTGCCGCACCCTCCTCAGGTGCGTCTGCGTCGAACTCGGTCTCCGAACCTGCTCCGGCCTTCCCTGCGTCGGGCTTCTTGTCCCCAGGTTTGGCCGCAGCCCCAGGCTTTTCTTTGTCTCCCCCGGGCTTGGCCCCTCCCTGTGCAACTGCCATCGTTGGCACCAGCAAGAGAGCCATCGCTACGAGGAGCCCCGTGCGAGCCTGCTTCATTGTGACCCCTTCCGCATCTTACGGTCGCGAAGTTGACAGGCCTAACTCGTCAGAACCATTGAGAAAAACAGCAAAAATCCAAAGCGCGCGGCACTATATCATGGGCCTTTTCGCCCGATCAACTCCGAATTGAAAATCCACCACGCTTCGTCGCGCGCACAATTTTCCGCTCCTACGCCGCCGCCTCGTCACGCCCCTCGGCCGAGCCGAGCAACGCCTCGACAAACTCCTCAGCGTCGAATTTCCGAAGATCATCGGCGCGTTCGCCAACTCCGATGTATCGCACCGGCAGCTTGAGCTCGTCACAAATTCCCAGAATCACCCCGCCCTTGGCCGTGCCGTCCAGCTTGGTCAACACGACCCCGCTCAGCGGCAACGCCTCCGCAAACTGCCGCGACTGCGCCAGCGCGTTCTGCCCGTTCGTCGAGTCGATCACCAACAACGTCTCGTGCGGCGCACCCTGCATCGCCTTGCCCATCGTGCGCGCCACCTTCTTCAACTCGTCCATCAACGGCGCCTTCGTGTGCAGACGACCCGCCGTGTCCGCAAGCACCACGTCTGCGCCCGTCTGCACGGCCTTCTGGATCGCTTCGAAGATCACCGCCCCCGGATCCGCACCGTCCTTGCCTTTCACAATCTCGCAGCCGACTCGACGTGCCCACACTTCCAACTGCTGCACCGCGGCTGCCCGGAACGTATCTCCCGCCGCAAGAATCACCGTGCGCCCGTCCGCCTTCAACTGCGTCGCCAGCTTGCCGATCGTCGTCGTCTTGCCCGACCCGTTCACGCCGACCATCAACACGACCGTCGGACGCGTCCGAAGCGTCAACCCGCCTTCTCCCACGGTCAAGATGCGACGCGCTTCCGAACGCAACGCGGCCCACACTTTCTCCTGATCGTCAAGCTCCTTCTTCTTCAACCCATCGCGCAAGCGGTCCAGGATCGCGCCCGTCGTCGCCACGCCCACGTCCGACGTGATCAACACTTCCTCGAGCTCGTCGACGATGTTCGCGTCGATTTCCTTGTGCCCCGTGATGAGCTTGGCGAGCCTCCCGAAAAAGCCCTCCCTCTCGCGCGACTTGCCCAATCCCTTGCGAAGCCCTTCGACGTCCCGCGGGCGCTGGGCAACTGGTGTCGCAGCGACTTGCTCGCCCACCAGCGGCGCAGGCTCCGCCTTCTCTTCAGCCACCTGTTGCGGCTGTGACTTCTCGACCTGCTGGGCCACTGGCGCGGGCTCGACCGCGGCTGCGCCCTGCGCCTCCTCGTGCGCCGTTCGCGCCGTCTTCGCCGAAGCCGCTTCGATCTCGACAGCCTCGTTCGGAGCCTGCTCTTTCTTCGACACCTCTTGCGGAACCGGCTCCGCCTTGCGCGCAGGCTTCTCTGCCTGCTCCTTCTTGGGCTCCGGGGACGCCTTCTTCGGCTCGGCCGCGGCTTGGGCCTTCGGGGCGGGCTTCGCCTCCAGTGGCTTCGCCTCCGGCGCCGCGGGCAACTGCTCGGGAGCTGGCTTGCGCAGGAAGAACCAGTAGAGCGCGCCGAGAAACACGGCGCCGATGACGATGTAGAGAACGATATCCATGGGGCGAACTCTCCGGCATTCGGGCTAGCGGGTGGCGCACTATAAGAAGACCGATCCCGACCCGTCAACGCACAGGTGGCCCGCCCGGTTCGATGTCCATGACTTCCCGCTCCGCCGCCGCGTCTACGGCCTCCGGTCCGTAGGCACGCTGCTCGACCCGACGTGCCCACCTACCGATGTCCTCGCGTGGCTGACGCTGCCCCGCGGCGACGCTTGCAACGTGCCCAGGCGTGGGCTCGGGCGGTCTGTCCCACGGACGGCCCGCGCGACGGGCCCACGACACGAGCCGTTCGAGCAGCGCGCGGCGGCGGCTGACCATCGCGATGACCATGTCGCTGGCCGGCGGCAGCGCGCGCTCGATCTGCGTGTGCAAAGCGTCCTCGACCCGCAATCGCAAGTCCCGTTCCCCACTGTCGATCCGAAACTCGAAGCGTCCTTGCGCCGACGCGCGTGCTTGCGCGACAACGTCGACCTCGCCGAAGGACGGAGCGATGACCCGCACGACGGCTCCGGCGATCGGTTCGCCGTCGTGAGCGTCCACCACCTTGCCCGACCACGTCCCCCTATCCTTCGCGCTGCCGACTACGGCCAGCGACGCTTCGCCCGCGCGCCGTGCGAGTGCCGTGGGCGGCTCGGCACGCCGCAGCGGGCGTCGCCAGCCCCGCAGCAGCCAGGCTGCGACTGCCAGCCCCCCCAGCACCGGCAGAACACGCCACCACATCCGCGGATATGCCACGGTGAGCATGATCGGCACGGACGGTCCAGATTCGTAGTACGGCGCCTCGGGTGAGTAGCGCACCAACAGCTCGGTCCTTCGCGTGTCGCGCGACGGCGCGAACATCGCCACCACATGCGCCTGTCCGTCGACGACACGCGCCGCGCCCACCGAGGCACTGCCCCAGGTTACCTCGACGGTGCCACCGTCCACCGCCCCTCGCGTCGTCGTGGCACGTACCAACAACCCGATCCCGGCGGCCGGATCGCCTCGCAACTCGGGCGTGTCCACGCGAAGTTGCACACGACCGACCCTCACCACGCTGACCGAGTCCTCCGCCGGGGTCAGGTCGCCGCCGCCGTCGAATCGCAACTTCAGCCCGCCGATCCCGGGCCCGTCGAATGTGGACGAAGCCACGTCGATGTGCAGCATGCCGGCGTCGTCCGTTCGCCCCGACCCAAGCACCCGCGCGTGGTCGTCGCTCAGCGTCACCTCGCGCTGCGCGACCGAAACACCCGCAGGCGCCGTCAGCTGACCGAAGACCACCACACGAGGCGCGTCGAGATCGATGCGCTCGGGACGCGGAGCAAAAGCCAGCGCCGCGGACTGCAGGTCCGCGTCCCAACGAGCCGTCGCATGCGTGCCCTCGTGCAGTGCGTCGCCCCCAAACACCGCCCGGATCGTCGCTGCCCGCCCCGCAAGCTCCCCTTCGATGCAGAACGCTCCGTAGTCGTCCGTCTGCACAGGGTGCTCGGCGTGCGGAGCGCCGGTCGGCATCGCACGGCCGTTGCACGATCGCACGTGCTGCCAGTCCAACGGCGTGTCTGCTCCGACCACCGCAGACAACATGATCGACGCATCGGCAATGGGCGCGCCGACCTCGTCGTGCATGGAGCCGGAGACCCGCACCTGCTGGGACGGGCCCACGGCGCGCAGCTCCACCCTCGACGAACCTCGGACCTGTACGCGAGGCGCCGCCTGGGCACCGCTCGCGAGCGTCCAGCCCATGGCTCCCCACACCATCGCCCGGACGACGGCCCGTCGCTCGCTCAAGAAATGCCGGAACAAGGCAGAAACTCCTGGTCGCAGTTGAACATGCAGCGTGGGCGCCTCGTCAATCTGTTCGCGTCCGGGACAAGTGTAGCTCCTACATTCCGCGCCGAAACCGATCCTGGTCGTCAACCCGGGCCGCACCCGTGATATCTTTGGTGGTTGCATGGCGTTCCTTCGGTCTCTCTCCCGCTGGTCCCGCACGGTCGCTCTCGCCGTGCTCGTGGCATGCGCCGTGACCCTGCTCGCGGCTCCGACACTCGCTCAGAAGACGACCGCCGAGCTGGCAGATCGTCTGCGCAACGCCTCGGACTTCCGCGTGCGCGTTCAAGCCGCACTCGCGCTGGGCGCATCGAAGTCGTCCGACGCGGTCCAACCGTTGTGCGACGGGCTCGACGACACCAACGCCACGGTTCGCAGCGCGGCGGCTGCGGCGTTGGGGCGCTTGGCGTTGACCAGCGGCTTGCCCTGCTTGAAGAAGAAGGCGGGCTCGGAAGCCAACAGCTCCGTCAAGACGCAGATCCAGCAAGCCATCACCAAGATCGAATCGGGCGGCGGATCGTCGGGCGCCGCCGCCTCCAAGCCGCCGGATGCGTCGAGCAAGTGGTACGTGGCCGTAGGCACCACCAAGAACAAGAGCGATCGCGACAACGCCGAGATCGACACCATCGTCCAGACCGCCCTGCGCAAGGGCCTCGCTGCCAAGGACGGAGTGGCCGTCGCGCCACCGACCGAGACGGCAGCGCAAGCAGGCGGCGTCATCCGCAAGCACCACTTGGCGGGCTACTTCCTGCAGACGACGGTCGAGGCGCCGCGCTACGAAGACTCGAAGCTCACCGTCACGGTGCGGGTGACGATGTTCACCTACCCGAACAAGGCGCTGCAGGGCGAGTTTGCCCCCAGGCTCACCCAGTCCGGCACGCCGACCAAAGACAAGGCCTCCGAAGACGACCTCATCCGCATGGCCGTCGAACGTGCCGTCGCCAAGTTCATCAGCGTGCTCGAGTCCCAGTCCCCTTGAGTCATTTGTTGTACGGCGCTGGCCCATCCATCTACGCTTGGACCGGCGAGCGCCACGTCCCATGTCATCGTCTCGCGCATCCGAGAGGCCAGCCATGAGCTCAACGACACCGCCCAAGGGTTCCGCGAATACGACGGGCCGCTACCACCGACGTGCCCGCAACTACCTGCTCGATCCGCGGTTTCAGCTCAAGTACACGGGCCTTCTCGTGCTCGTCGCCGTCCTGCTGTCGGTCATCCTCGGCTCGCAGCTGTGGATCACGAGCAAGGAGGTGATCGTTCAGAGCCAGCAAGCCGTGAGCGCCGGTCAGGAAACCGTCGAGCGCGGCAAGAAGATGGTCGAGGAGAGCCGAAAGGTCTCCGAAGTGGTGTCGATGAACATCGCTCGCGAATACGCGGACAACCCGGAACTGGCGACGTTGTTCAGCACGGACAACAAGGCGCGCGAGCAGAAACTGAGCGAGGAACAGGGCCGGCTGGTCAAGGACGCCGAGGCCCTGCAGCAGCAAGCCCGCTATCTGGAAACGCAGCAGCGCAAGACGCTGTACATCCTGTTCGGCGGGCTGGCGGTGCTGGTGATCGCCATCGGGCTGACGGGCATCGTGTTCACGCACAAGATAGCCGGCCCGGTTTTCAAGATGACCGGCCTGCTGCGCCAGGTGGGCGAGGGCAAGCTCTCCACGCCCTCGGGCCTGCGCAAGGGCGACGAACTGCAGTCGTTCTTCGACACGTTCGTCAACATGGTCGAGTCGCTGCGCAAGCATCGGATGGACGAGATCGCGTCCCTGGACAAGGCGATTGCGTCGCTCGATGGCGGAGTGGATGCGGCCAGGCTCGAGCCGCTCAAGGCCCTTCGCGCCGATCTCCAAGCGGGCCTGCAGCGCTAGCCCGCAGCGCCGACCAGCACCGATGGGCCGTGCAAGGCCCTACTGGAACGCCCCCTCGACATGCTCGACGTGGGCGCGCCCCATCGGGTCGAAGTCCACGACGGCCACGTCGAATCGCAGGACGCGAAGCGATTCGTCGCGCGCGAACCGTTCGTCCCAGATCCTTCGCGCTGCGGTGCGCAGGCGCTCTCGTTTGCGGCCATCCACGCTATCGAGGGCGCCGAGCCAAGAGCCCGGCCCGCGGAAGCGGACTTCCACGACGGCGAGCACGTCGCCTTTGCGCGCCAGGACATCGAGCTCCAGGGGTCCGACGCGGATGTTACGGCCAACGATCTCCCAGCCGTCGAGAGAGAGATGCTGCGCGGTGGCGTCTTCCGCACGCTTGCCGACGGCGGGCCGAGCATTTCCGGAGCGAGCCGCGCCAGTCACCATGAAGGCGGGATTCGGAGCGCGGTCAGAGCTGCCAGGAATTCGACGTGTACCCGCAGTGGTCGCTGGCCTGGTCACACGTATCGTCGACGCAGTTCTGGCCGTCCTTGAAGTTGTCCTGCTGCTTGATGCAGTACTTGTCGCCGGGACGCACCAGCGTGGGGTCGAGGGACTTGGTCACCTCTTCGCACTTGTAGCCGCCGGGGCACTGGCAGTACTTGGCCGCCGTGTCGTCGCCCGCGCATCGGCAGGAGCAGTAAACGTCGTCCTTGCGATCCCTGCATTGGGGCTTGACAGTAGCGCTTACGATCTCGTTGGTGCCTGGCACCACGCAGTCGTTGGCGTCCGCATTCTGGTAGTTGAAGACATCCACGCCACCGCGGCCGGCCTTGTTGCCGAAGGGACAGGTCACGCGCCCGCGGAAGTGCGCGACCAGGCACACGCGCGTCTCGCACTGGAACGATCGGTCCTCGATTTGCGCGCCGGTCTCGGTGGCACCGGGGTACGTCGGGCTGAACTCGTCATTCGGGATGCATGGATCTCCCACGCCGCCCGCCTTGCAAGCGGCCGCCAAGCCGCCCAGTACGAGAACCGCGAGTGCTGAAACCACAGTCTGCCGGATCATCGTCAATGGCTCCCTCGAGGAACAGTCTTCAGGGGATCGTCACGTCGGGCCGGCCGTGATTGCGCTGGTTTGCCCGGACCCAGCCCAGGAACCAGAAACGCCGGCGGACCCGCAACCTAGACCACGCGCTCGGGAGGCGTCAACCGCGAACTGGCTGCGGCCCCATGGAAACCGCGCCCAGACGGATTCGACTCGTCGCCTCGCGGACTGCGAGCGCCCTCCCGTGCACGGTTCGGCGAACGGTGCCGCCGCGAGGTTCGGCCTGGCAATCGCCGGGAAAATTCGTCGACGGGATACGGACGCGGCGACACCGAGTTCGGGACGGAATGGGCACATTGACGGAGTTTTGCAGTCGCAGGGGATTTCCGGGGCACAGCTACGTGGAAGGTGATGCTTGACAAGGTGTTTTGCGGGCCACTAACATCCCGGCCCTTGCGAGCCCCATCTTCATGTCATCATTGAGTTTTTCGGGATTCCGCAGCGATGCCCGAAGCAACGCGGCGGAAGCCGACGCCAACGTCGCCGAAAGCGAGGAACGACGATGCTGAATCGGTTTGCGCGAATCTGCCTGGTGATCAGCGCCCTAGGTCTGGCGACTGGACCCGCCTATGCACAGGGCGGGAAGAAAGCGGGTGCCACGACAACCGCGGCGCACGACAAGAAAGACCAGGGCAAGAACAAGAAGGATCAGGGCAAGAAGGATCAGGGCAAGAAAGAAGGCAAGAAGGCGGGTGACGCCGGACCGGTCGACATCGAGTTGGACGAGCCGGGTCAGGCCAAGGAGCCCACCGGCCCGGTCGTGGCCGGTCAGATGACGGAAGAAGCCGCTCAGGCCAAGCGTCTGTTCGACAACGAGCGCTGGGCGGAGGCAGCCCTCGCGCTCGATCGCGTTCAGAAGGGCGACACCGGCGACGACGAAGGCAACAAGCAGATCGCCCAATACAACCTGGCGATCGCTCTGTACCGTCTGAAGCTGTACCAGGCGAGCTACAACATCTTCAGCTTGGTGGCGGACAATCCGAACCACCTGAAGTTCAACGAGACGCTGCTGTGGCTCTCGAAGCTCGCCACCCAGCTGCCCGAACCGGCCGACATCATCGAGCGCGTCGGCAAGTACAAGAGCGACGCCATCGAGCGGTTCAACAACCCGAACCAGCACGAACTGTACTGGCAGCTCAACTACCTGCTCGGTCGATACAAGTACCGCAATCGCCAGTACGAAGAGGCCATCCGGCTCTTCCAGAACGTCGACAAGCAGAGCAAGTACTATATCAAGTCCCAGTTCTTCATGGGCATTTCCTACGTGCAGCTGCGCCGTTCGGTCCCCGCGGTCAAGTCCTTCAACAAGATCGTGGCCGCCCTCGATGAGGGCGTCGAAGGCGTCGAGAACGAAGGCCGCATGCGCGACCTGGCGTTCTTGTCCATGGCACGCACGTACTACACGGCGTCGATCAAGCTCGACGACAACAACGTGCCGACGGTCGACGCGACCAAGCTCAGCGCGGCGGTCAAGTACTGGAACAAGATCGACGTGGGCAGCGAGTACTGGCTCGACGGTCTGTTCGAGGAGTCGTGGGCCTACTTCATGGCGGGCGACTATCCGCGCGCCCTGGGCAACATCCACACGATCCAGTCTCCGTTCTTCCCGAACGCGGTCTACCCCGAGGCCGACATCCTCAAGGCGGTCATCTACTTCTCCAACTGCCAGTACGACGAGGCCACTACGGTCGTGGCGCGCTTCAAGCTCAAGTACGAGCCGGTCAAGAAGGAGCTCGAGAGCGTGCTCGCGCGCTACAAGGGCGAGGGCAAGGAGGCCGAGCTGTACAAGTTCCTGCGCGACGTGCGTGACGGCAAGGCCGACCTGCCCGACAACATCAGGCCCATCGTCGAGACGGCGCTCGGCGACCGTCAGCTGCTGCGCAACATCGAGTACGTGCGCGTGCTCGAGGAAGAGGAGAACACGTTCAAGTCGGCTCCCGCCTCGTTCCGCAACTCTCCGCTCGGCGGCGACGTGCAGGACGCGCTCGACTTGGCGAAGGACGTGGCGGTGCGCAATGCCGGAACGCTCGCCAAGGCGCGCTTCCAGCGCACCATCGACGAAATCAACGAGCACTTGCGCGACTCGGCGAAGATCCTCATCGACGTCACGGCCGCGCAGCGAAACAAGCTGGAGCAGGCCGTGCAGATCGGCCAGGTCTCCAAGGCGGAATCCAAGATCATGGGCGTGGTCAAACCCGATGAGGAGCACGTGTTGTGGCCCTTCGACGGGGAGTACTGGCGTGACGAGCTCGGGTTCTATCGTCAGGTGGTCATCTCGAATTGCGGGAGGTAGGCATCATGAAGCCGTTGCGGATCATCCGCGTGCTGTTTGCTGGAGCCGCCGTCACGCTGACCTGGAACGTGGCAACTGCCCACGCCGGCGACGACGCGAAGGGGGACGCTTGCTGGTCGAAGCAGTCGGAGCAGGCGTTGGCCAGCTGTCCGGGCAGTGGGCCGCAGACGTTGAGCAGCGGCCAACGCGGCACGCAGCCTCACGTGCGCTTCAAGAGCGCTCCCCTGCCGGGGGCGACCAAGAAGGCCGAAGATAAGATTAAGCCCGGTGGGCCGACCGAGGAGATGCAGTCGTTCGCCGTTCGCGACGAGCGTGCTGCCAAGGCCACGAAGAAAGCCCGCGCCCTGCTCATCACCGAGATCACGGGTTTGGAGAGTCTCTTCCGGACGACTCCCCGCAACGCTCCGGACCGCGTTCGCATCGCCCGGCGCATGGCCGAGACCTACGTCGAGCTCGAGTCCGCTGCTCGACGTGACAAGACCCAGGCCGAGATCAAGAAGAACAAGGCCGACGCCGCCAAGGCCCAGGCCGTGCTGCTGCTCGCGCGCAAGAACGCGATCAAGTACTACGACCTCATTCGCAACCAGTACCCGTCGTACAAGGACCTGGACGAGGTCCTGTATTACCTGGCCTACGAGTACGAGCAGGCGGAGGACTTCACCAACGCCCGCAAGATCTATTACGAGCTCATCCAGAAGACCCCGAACTCCAAGTACATCCCGAGCGCCTACCTGGCGTTCGGCGAGTTGTTCTTCGCCGAGGCGCAGGGGGACAACTCCAAGTTCGAGCTGGCGAAGCAGGCCTACATGGAGGTCATCAAGCATCCGCCACCCGAAAACAAAATGTGGGGCTACGCCCAATACAAGCTCGCGTACGTCTTCTGGAACCAGGAGGACTACCCGCAAGCCCTCGCTCACTTCAAGAAGACCATCGAGTTCGGCACCCAGTACCCCAACCTGCCCAACGCCGCTCCCCTGGCCAAGGCCGCGCGCCGCGACATGATCCCCGTCTACGCGCTCACCGGCCGTCCCGACGCCGCCTATGGCTTCTTCAAGGGATTGTCCGGCGACAAGTCCGGCGAGGACACCAAGACCTTCGAGATGCTCGACTCGCTCGGCCAGAACTACCTGGACACCGGCCACTATGCCGAAGCGATTGCGCTGTATCAGGACCTGATGAAGCGCGACAGGGGCGACAAGTACTGCCTGTACGAGTCACACATCGTCGAGGCCACGCTCGCCATGAAGTCGGGCAACAAGGACCTGATCAAGCAGGCCCT
This sequence comes from Myxococcales bacterium, assembly GCA_021847645.1. Classification (GTDB taxonomy): domain Bacteria; phylum Myxococcota_A; class Polyangia; order Polyangiales; family Polyangiaceae; genus JAJZQG01. Next base: position 51,884 of record JAJZQG010000008.1, on the reverse strand, counting down.
CGACCAGCAGATGTCCGTCTACAAGGAGTTCAAGGCCGGCAACCACAGCGCCGAGTCCAAACTCAAGTGCGGCAACGCCACCGCGGCGCTCACCTCGGAGACCGCCATGGCGTGGCACCTCGAGGCCGTCGGCTCCGGCGGCGTGCGCGGCACCAACGACCCCAAGACGATGTCGCTGGCCGACTACCTCTACGGGCAGGTGGTCGACAACTTCACCAACGAGGACTTCGCCAAGTTCGAGTTCCCGCGCATCGCCAAGGAAGACTGGCCCAACCTGTTCAAGATCAAGTACCACCGGGCCGACCTGCTCTACGCGCAGAAGAAGTGGGACCAGTGCGGCCCCGCGTTCGACGCGGTCGTCGCGGAGAACCCCAAGGGTCCTGAAGCCCCCGAGGCCGCCTTCGCCGCGGTGCTCTGCTACCAGAACATCTACGAGGAGCAGCACAAGGGCGGCAAGGACCGCAAGGGCACCGGGATGATGCCCGGCCAGGAAGAGAAAGAGAAGAAGGCCTCGGCAAAGAGCGAAGCCGAGAAGTACAAGCCCAAGGACTTCGACGAGCGCCAGAAGGGCATGATCACGGCCTTCAACCGCTACGTCTGCTACATCAAGCCCGCCGACAACGACAAGGACGCCAAGGACCAGTACGTCGAGGTCAAGTACGCCCGCGCGCGCACCTACTTCGAGGCGCAGCACTGGGAGGAAGCCGCCATCGCGTTCCGCGACGTGGCGATGAACTACTCGGACCATGAGGCGGGCATCTTCGCCGCGCAGCTGTACCTCGAGTCGCTCAACGTGCTCGGCGCCAAGATGGATCCGCCGCGCCCCAGCTGCTTCGACCAGATGGGCGAGGACGTCCCGAAGATCATCGGCTTGTACTGCACGGGCGCCAAGGCCAAGACCAACGAGGAGCAGTGCACGCAGCTGACCAAGATCCAGTGCGACATCGACCGCCTCAAGGCGGAGAACATGGTCAAGCTGGCCGACAAGGGCGGGCCCAACGCTCTTCGCACCTACGAGGACGCGGCCAACGCCTACATCGGCCTGTGGCGCAAGTACGGCGAGGAGCCGCTGCGCAACAAGCAGCCGATGCAGTGCGACAAGATGGACGAGGTCGTCTACAACGGCTGCAAGGCCTTCCAGGCAGGCCGCCTGATTGCCAAGGCGATCCAGTGCCGCCAGATCCTGCTCAACTCCGACAACCAACTCGACAAGAGCCCGCTGGCCCGCAAGGCCGTCTACGAAATCGGCGGCAACTACCAGGCGATCGCGGTCTACGACAAGGCAGCCGATTGGTACGAGCGCTTTGCGCGCGAGAACCCCAAGGAAGACAAGGCTGACGTCGCGCTGTCCGACGCCGTGGTTCTTCGGCTCGGTCTCGGCCAGGACGACAAGGCGATCGAGGACGCCAAGCTGTACAAGCAGCACTTCGGCAACCGTAATCCTGCGCAGTACGCGCAGATCGCATTCGGCATCGCCGCGCACTACGTCGAAACGGGCAAGTGGGACGATGCTCGGTCGCAACTGTCCGGCAGCATGGCGGCGCTCGACAAGAGCGCGACCTACGACGTGCAGGTCCAAGCGCACGCGATGCTGGGGCACGTCTACATGGAGCTCAATCGCGCCTCGGCCGCCGAGGGCGAGTACCGCAAGGTCGTCGACCTGTGGCGCGACCCCAACAAGGCCGTCGCCAAGATCAACGAAATCGACGAGGACGAAGCGTCCAAGGTCCGCCGGCTCGGCAAGGCGCTGACGGCAGTCGGCGAGGCCTACTTCTACTTTGCGGAGCAGAAGAGGATCAAGACGGTCGATCCGATCAAGTTCCCCGAGTACAAGGCGTCCGGCTACACGCCCCCGACCCGGAAGCTCGAGGACATGTCGCAGGAGGAGTTCGAGGCTGAGATGGCCAAGCGCAAGAAGGAGAGCGAGGCCGTCAAGAAGTACATCGACACGAAGGTCAAGGATTGGGTCGACAAGAAGCAGAAGGCGATCGAAGCCGCTGACGTCGAGTACCAGAAGATCCTCAACCTCAAGCCGACGCCGCCGCCCCGCTGGGTCATCGCCGCCGGCTCGGCCGTCGGCAAGATGTGGGCTGAGTTCGTGCGCGACTTCCGACGCGCTCCGATCCCCGAGTGGATGAAGAAGGACGACGAGCTTCGCGGGGTGTACTACCAGAACCTGGACGCTGCGAGCGAGCCGATCAAGCAGAAGGCCAAGGCGGCGTTCGTGACGTGCCTGAATCTGTCGGTCAAGCACCAGTACTTCGACAAGTACTCGCGAGAGTGCGAGGTGTGGCTGGCGGACAACTACAAGGCCGAGTTCCACAAGGTCGACGAGTTCCGCGGCGCGCCCGATCAAGTCGGGTCCGGATTGAACGACTGGCCTTACCCGGTGCAGATCGGCGGCGAGCCGTACGTCGTGGCGCCCGCCCCTCCGCCCGACGCGCCCAAGAAGGACGAGACGAAGCCCGACAAGAAGGAAGGCGGCAAGTGAGCCTGTCCTAGAGGACCCACCGAATCGCAGGAGAATGCCGATGAAGACGCACAGAATCCTCGGACTGGCAGCTGTGATGATCCTTGCCGCCGCGTGCGGAGGCAAGGGCGGACCGGAGCCGAAAGTCGCCGGCAACGGCACCGGAACCAAACCCCATGAAGTCGTCCCCGAGGCCAAGGAGAAGTTCGACAGCGCCCTGCAGGCGATGGTCGGACACGACAACAAGGCCGACTGGACCGCCGCATCCTGCAAGGACGTCGCTCAGCAGTTCCTGGCTGCCGTCGACGAGCAGAAGAAAGCCAACAAGCCGTTGCCGGAGGGATACTACGACGCGGGGCTCGCCTATCAGCGTTGCGGCATGGACGCGGACGCCAAGGCGCAGTTCCAGGCGGCGATCGTCCAGGCGCCGGGGTTCCACCGCGCCAAGGTCCAGCTGGCGCTCTACGACTACAAGGACAAGGGCGACGCGGCGCTCGACGCGACGATCCAGAAGCTGCAGGACGCCGTGGTGGAGGCCAAGTTCCAGAACGTCGACGCGCTGGTCAACTTGGCGATGCTGCAGATGAAGCGCAACGGCCCCACCGGGCAGCAGGGCTGCTCGAACGACATGGAGTGCGCCAAGCTCAACATCCAGCGCGCTCTTGCCATCGACGACGGCTACATGCCCGCGTTCAACCAGCTCGCGCTGTACTATTTGAACGAGGCCCATGCGAAGGCCGAGAAGAACGACAAGGGGCGCAAGGGCCGTCGCGGTCTGGTGGCGGCGGGTGGTGAGACCGAAGAGCTCAGCGGACAGATGCTGGACCTGGCGGCTCTGGTCTGCTCGCAAGCGATCCGCAAGAACGCGAAGTACGCTCCGATCTACAACACCCTCGGTCTCATCCAGGTCGAGCAGAAGAACATCAACAACGCGGTGCAGGCATTCAACACCGCACGGACGCTCGACCCGAACTTCTTCGCGGCGCAGATGAACTACGCGGCGGTCAACCTGTCGTTCCGCGGCTTCGATCAGGCCGAGGCGGCGTATCGCCAAGCCCTCAAGCTGCGTCCCGACAACTACGAGGCCGAGCTGGGCCTCGCGTTGGCGATTCGCGGTCAGATCAACGACTCGAACTGGGACAAGAACTTGAAGGAAGCCCAGGCGGCGTTGGATCGCTGCAAGCAACTGCAGCCCAACCGGCCGGAGGCGTACTTCAACGACGCGATTCTCACGCAAGAGTACAAGGCCAAGAACGCCAAGTCCGACGAGGAGACGATCCGGGTGCTGACCCAAGCGCGCGGCATGTTCGACACCTTCATCCAGAAGGCCGGAGCCGCGCCGGAGTTCGCCGATGCGGTCAAGAACGCCAAGGATCGGCAGGAGGACATCGACAAGATGGTCACCTTCATCAAGCAGGGGCAGGAGGAGGAGAAGGCGGCCAAGGCGGCAGCAGCGGCCGCTTCGGCGCACCCTGCCGCTTCGTCATCGGCGGCGCCTGCCGGTTCGGCGGCACCCGCGGGGAGTCGCTGAGCGCATGAAAAGAGGGACGCCGTCCTTGCGGGCGGCGTTTCTTTTTTTTGGTCCCAGGAACTCTCGGCCGGAGCTGCTGTCGTAGGAGGGGTTGCGGGACTGCTCAGCGCCCCCTGGATTTCGAGGTTGACGACAAGGCTGGTTCAGATTACAATATAGCTGTAACTCCAGCGGATTGTTGTGAGGAGAGTAAAATGAGACTCCGAAAGCTGTTTGCCGTTCTCGCAGGAGTGGGGGTGTTCCTGGTGGCGTCCGCGGCCCTTGCCCAGGGTGTCAAGACGGTGGAGGGCGGCGAGAAGAAGGGCGCGGACCAGGGATACGGCTACGAGTTCGACGACGATCCGCTGGCTGCCGGAGGCTTTGGTCCCAACGATGCGACGATTCGGGTTCGCCCCGGACCGGTGCGCACGACGCTGATCCGCCCGCGCATTTCGTTCGTGGACAACATGCTCAAGTCTGTCGAGAACCTGTGAAGCTCGGCGGCGGGGCGAATCAACGCAACGCGAGGCACCCGGAGATCAGGACGCCGGGTGACTGGGAAGGTGTCCGATGGAAGGTCAGGGCAGGATGAAGGTCACGCTCACGTTCGCGCTATATCGGGGTGATCAACTTGTTCGGCGGGAGGCGGTGACGCAGGACATCGTCAAGGTCGGCAAGGATCCCAAGAGCCACTTGCGGGTCGACGATGATCTCGCGTCGCGCATGCATGCGGTCATCGAGGTGGCGTCGGTGGACGACATCACGCTGATCGACCTGGGAAACGAGCCCGGGACTGTGGTCAACGGCGCCCGGGTGAACAAGTGCAAGATTCACGCGGGGGACCAGATCCAGGTGGGCGGCACGCTGATCGTGCTGGAGAACGCTGAGGTGGCATCAGACGCGGTGGCGGCTCCGGCTGCGGCGCCGGTGGCGGCAGCGCCGGTGCCCGAGGCGCCGCCAGCGCCCGCGGCCAATCCCTTTGCGGCCCCGGCGCGGGCCGCCGACCCCTTTGCGCCGGCACCTGCGGCCAATCCCTTTGCGGCTGCGCCGGCAGCCAACCCGTTCGCCGGCGCGGGCGCGGACCCGTTTGCCTTTTCTGCGGCGAACCCGTTTGCGGCTGCGGCCGACCCGTTCGCGTCGCCGGCCGAGCAGGCGCCTGAGGAGGGCGGTCCGGTACGCTACGTCATGACCAAGAGCGGCCCCGACGTGAATCCCGACGAGGTCGAGCTGGTGAACGTGCCGGCCCTGGAGGTGATGATTCTGTGGGGCGAGATGGTGCTGCACGTGCAGCACATGACGCCTCCTCGCAGCTTCTATGTTGGGGAGGAGCAGGGCAAGAACCTGTCGTGCGACTACTTCATCCCGGCCGAGAAGCTCGGCACGACGCGCGCTCCGGTCGTCCTGGCCGAGCGCGGCGGACCGGCCTATCTGGTCTTGCTGCCGAGGGCCAAGGGCTTCATCGAGATTCCGGGCCAGGGCAAGCTCAAGATCGAGGACTTGATATCCGGTGGCCAGGCGCAGCCGTGCGCCGAGTTGTCCGGTGCGCATCAGATCGCCTTCCCCCCCGGCGCGAAGGCGCGCATGGAGATTCCGTCCGAAGTGCCGGGTTCCGCACTGGTCTTTCAGGTCGGTGCGGTGAATGCCGGCCGACGCGCTCCCGCGGGGATCTTCACGTCCAGCCGCGACTGGTCGACGGCATTGTATGTCGGCTTGTCGTCCGCCGTGCACCTGGGACTGTTGGCGGCCATGGCTTTCTTCATGCCCCCTCTCGGCCTGACCGAGGAGGAGGAGATGAACAAGGATCAGCTCTATTTGCTCCAGCAGTATCTGAATGCGTCGGCCGAGCGCGAGATGGAGCAGAAGGACACGGACCAGGTGTCCGAAGACAACCCGGACAACAAGGAAGGCGGCACCGGTACGCGAGCCAAAGGCGAAGAGGGCTCGATGGGTAACCCCAATTCGCGCGACACGAATCGTCGCTATGGCGTGGCAGGCCCCAAGGACAACCCGGATCCTCACATCGCGCGCTCTGCGGCGCTTCGCGAGGCGGCCGAGTTCGGCATGATCGGTCTGTTGAACACGGGAGCCGGAGGCGACCCGAACGCGCCGACGGCGCCGTGGGGGCGGGACGACTCGCTGGGCAGCGACCCCATCAGTGCCCGGGGCAACATGTGGGGCGACTCGATCGGCGATGCGTTTGGGGCTGGCGGCCTGGGCCTTTCGGGCATCGGCGAAGGCGGTGGCGGGCGAGGCGAGGGCATCGGCCTGGGGTCCATCGGCACGATCGGACACGGTGCCGGCACGGGAACAGGGCAAGGCTTTGGTTCTGGGCACGGCCGCCTGGGAGGCTCGCACCGCACGAGTCCGCCGAAGGTCCGCATGGGCGCAACGACCGTCAACGGCCGTCTGCCGCCGGAGGTCATCCAGCGCATCGTGCGCCAGAACTACGGTCGGTTCCGCCTCTGCTACGAGAACGGTCTACGCAACAATCCGAACCTGCAAGGCCGCGTGTCGGTTCGTTTCATCATCGGCCGGGACGGTTCGGTATCGAACGTGGGCAACGCTGGCTCCGACCTGCCGGATCCGGGTGTGGTGTCGTGCGTGACGAGGGCCTACTACGGCTTGTCGTTCCCGCAGCCTGAAGGTGGCATCGTCACCGTGGTCTACCCGATCATGTTCTCGCCGGGCGACTAAGCCCACCGCAGTTGTCCGCCTCCGCTACAAGCCAATCCGTGGGCTTCTGCCCTTTCCAACCCTCGCGACAGCCTCAGCATTGGACCGGATCGCCCTGGACTTTTCCGGGCGCGTCCGCGTAGACTTCCGGCGCTTCTTGCTGTTCTTGCCGAGGTGCCCGCGAGGGTGTGCTCGGCATCCTCGAATGCTTTTCCGCGCCGACATCGCACGGTGTCGAACAGCGCGGCGCTTCACAGAGCGACCGCCCAACGGGCGGGAGGACAACTCGTTCGTGCGGGGACGTGGAACGACGTTCCGATGCTGAAAGGTGGCTAGACAGATGAAGCTTGGCACGTTGTGTGTCGCATCGGCCCTGGGTTTCCTGGTTCTTTCCATGGGCTGCAGCCGGGCGAAGATCGACGCGGTCAACCTGGCGAACGACGGGGACTTGTTGAAGAAGCAGGGCGCGTTCGACGCGGCCATCGACAAGTACGAGCAAGCGGTGCAGCTCGATCCGACCAATCACAGGATCATGTACAAGCTCGCGACCACCTACCGGAAGAAGGAGGAGTGGGAGAAGGTCGCGTCGACGCTGGCGCGCGCCACGCAGATCGCGCCGACGTTCGCGACGTACTGGTACGAGCGTGGCTACGCGCTGGTGCAGGTCGCGGACAAGTCGAAAGCGCAGAGTGCGTGGGAGGAAGCCCGCGAGCCTCTCGAGAAGTGCGTGCAGGCCGACCCGAACTTCGCGCACTGCTACTTCGAGTTGGGCACGGTGATGATGTGGCTCGACAAGGAGCAGGACGCGCTCGAGGACTACACGAAGGCGATCCAGCACTTGCCCAACGAGGGGTCGTTCTACGCGCCCCTGGCCGACCTGTACATCCGCCTCGGCTATCCCGATCAGGCCGAAGGCGTCTTGAAGGAGGGCATCTCCTTCGAGTCCGACTCGAGCAAGTCGAAGTTCAACATGTACATGCTGCTCGCGCAGGTGCGTCAGATGAAGGGCGATCTCAACGGCATGGTCGAGGCGCTGGAGACCGCGAACAAGCTGGGACCGGCCGATGAGCACCCGGAGATTCTCTTCAATCTCGGCAGCACCTACGCGGTCATGAATCCGCCCAAGAAGGCCCAGGCCATTCAGATGCTCAAGCAGTTCCAGGCCCGCGGCTGCAAGGGCGGCAAGTCCGACAAGTACAAGGAGCAGTGCGAGCAGGCAATGGCGCTCATCGGAAAGCTGGGCGGCGTTTGAATCGAGCCGCATCCCGAACCGCGCGTGTCCCGGGTCGCCCAGCGGCGTCACGGGACACGCTTCATTTCATCGTGGCCTTCTTCGCGTATTGACCGAGGGATTCATGGATCTGCAGCAGCGTCTGAAGCAGCTTGAGGAAGTGCATGATTGGCAGGCGACTCTCGAGGAGCTCGAGAAAGCGCTCGCGACCGAGTCGCAGCCGTCGGCCAAGGCCCAGTTGCACCTGCTGTTGGGCCGGTTGCTCGACGACAAGTTCCTTCAAAGCGTCAAGGCTCTGAAGCACTTCCAAGACGCCTTCAAGTTCCAGCCAAGCCTGGTGGCGGCCTTGGCGGGAGCGCGCCGCATCTACTGGCGACTGGGCAAGCTCAACATGGTTCAGAAGCTGATCGACCTCGAGCTCAAGGTCGAATCGGACGAGTCTCGGACCAGCTCGTTGCTGCTGGAGCTGGCAGACGTGTTGACCGACGAAGGCGACAACGAGCGAGCGATGGCGACGTACGCGCGAGCGCTCGGCGCCTCGAAGGGGGCGAGCACGGAAGCGAGCTCGTGTCTGGAAGACGCTCAAATCGAGTCCGGCGGTTGGCAGGACCGCGTGGCTTTCCTCCTGCGCACAGCGCACCAGGAGCAGGACGGCAGCGCCCGAGCTCGTCTGTTTCTCCGCGCGGCCCGCATCACCCGTCGCTTCGCCCCGGAGGAGACCGAGGGCATGCTCGCCAAGGCGTTCGAGGCCGACCCGACGAACAGCCAGGTGGTTGCGCTCTACGAGGGCATGCTCAGCGATCCGAGCCGCGTCTCGGACTTGCTGGCGGCGCAGAAGGCTGCGCTGGAGCAGGCGACCGGCGCCACGGCGCGTGCCGCTCTCGCGTTCGGCTTCGCGGTGCGTTGGGCCACGCGGCACCAGAACCTCGACGTGGGAGCGCAGCTGGCCGAAGAGGCGCTCGCGCTCGACGCGCACATGGAGGCTGCGTTCCTGTACCTGCGAGAGGTGTGGGGGACCCGAGACGGAGCGTGGGATCGAGTCGTTCAGGCCGCCGAGGCGGCGCAAGCGCGCACGACCGACCCGGCCACGATCACGTTCTACCAGACCCAGGCGGCCGTGCTGACCTGGCAGAAGATGGGCGATCTGCTCAAGGCGCAGAAGCTGTTCGAGCGTCTGGCCGCCCGCGCTCCCGAGCATCCGAGCGTCAAGGCCTTCGAGCTGCAAATCGGGCAGAAGCTCACGCCGTCCGGTGCCGAGGCGCAGCCGGCGCCGGTTGTGCCCTCCGTTGTGCCTGCGCCAGCGCCCTCGTCGAAGGCGACGGGCGTTGCGCCGGCGCCGGAGCCCGAGACGTCGCTCGCGCAACCCGAGGCGGCCGCGCGGGAGCCGGTCGGTGTCGAGGAGCCGCAAGCGGTGAGCGCGGAGCCCGCGGTCGAAGCGCCGCCGGCGGTGGACATGGACAAGGTTGCCGAGCTGCGCGATCTGGCGATCAAGCAGGAGGCGGCGAAGCGGTTCAACGAGCTGGTCAAGACGTTGGTGACGTTGGCGGACGCGGTTCCGAACCCGGACGAGAAGGTCGATCTGTACCAGCGGGCGGCGGACCTGTTCGTGACGAAGTTCGCCAACCAAGCCGAGGCCATCAAAGCGTACGAGAAGGTCCTCGAGTACGACCCGCAGAACACCAAGGCGATCGACTACCTGCTGCAGATGTACGAGAAGCGACGCGATTGGGAGAATCTCATCCGTCTGCGTCGCGCACAGGCTGACCGGGCCCCGTCACCGTCGGCGCGCACCGCTGAGTACGTCGAGATCGCGGACCTGGCCACCAAGCGTCTGCGCAAGCCGGAGATCAGCATCGACCTGTGGGTCGAGGTCTTGAATGCGGACCCGGAGAACGAGGCAGCGCTGACCGCTCTTGGGCCGCTGTACGAGCACACCAAGCAGTACGACCAACTGGCGAAGGTCATCGACAAGCAGGTCGAGACCACGGCAGACCTCAAGACCAAGCAGGCGCTGCTGACCAAGCTGGGCATGTTGTACGGCGATCGTCTCAACGACGACGAAGGAGCGGTCAATGCATGGCGCCAGCTGTTGGCACTGACGCCGGACGACCGTCGGGCGCAGGAGCAGCTGCGCAAGAAGTACATTGCGCTTGGGCGCTGGGACGACCTGGAGGTGTTCTACGCCGAGTCGGGCAAGTGGGACGAGTTCATCCGGGTGCTCGAGTCGCAAGAGGACAAGGAGCCCGAGGCGAAGGGCAAGATCTCGCTGCTGATGAAGGTGGCCCAGCTGTGGGCGGATAAGAAGTCCAAGCCCGATCGGGCGTCGAAGGCGCTCGAGAAGGTGCTTGCGTTGGATCCGCAGCATCTGGCGGCCGCGGAGGCGCTGATTCCGATCTACCAGGATGCGGGCAACTCGAAGGGACTGGCGACGGCCATCGAGGTCAAGCTGAGCCACGAGGAAGACGACTTCACGCGCCTCGAGCTGTTGCGCGAGGTCGCGGTGCTCTACGAGACGAAGGTCAAGGACACCGACAAGGCGTTCGAGCGGTTCCTGGCTGCCTTCGAGATCTCGCCCGGCGACGACGCCTGCCGCGAAGACGTCGAGCGTCTGGCGAAGGCGACAGGTCGCTGGAGCGACGTGATCGCGTCGTATCGTCGAGCCATCTCCACGGCGGAGATGAACGGCGAGCGAGACCTGGCGATCGCGCTCCATCTGACGCTGGGCCGGGTGCTGGTCGAAGAAGTAGCGAACGTGGACGAAGGGATCGTCGAGTACAAGGCGGTGTACGACGCGGACGACGCGAACGGCGCCGCGATCTCGGCGCTCGAGACGCTCTACCGCCAGACCGGACGCTTCGACGATTTGCTGCAGATCTACGAGCGCCGTCGCGATCTAGCGGGGAGCTTCGACGAGAAGCGCGAAGTGCTCAACCGCATCGCCGCGCTGTACGTGAACGAGATGAAGCGTCCGGACCAGGCGATCGCGACGTACCGGTCGGTGCTCGACGAAGACGCCTCGGACGTGACGGCGCTTCGGGCGCTCGACTCCTTGTATCGTCAGCTGGAGGACTATCCGAGCTACGTCGAGGTGTTGCGTCGCCTGATCGAGCTGGACGTGAGCGAAGCCGAGCTGGTGGACCTCAAGTACCGGCTGGGCTCGACGCTCGAGCAGCACCTGGCGGACCCGCAGGGAGCGCTGGAGAACTACCGGGAGATCCTATTCCTGGAGCAAGGCCATGAAGGCGCGAGAGCGGCGCTCGAGCACATGCTGGGCAATGCCGACCTGATGGCACAAGCGGCGGAGATTCTGGATCCGATCTACGAGGCACGCGGTGACTGGGAGAAGCTGGTGGGCGTGCTCGAAGTGCTCGCGAGCTGTCAGGAAGAAGTGGCTCAGCGCGTGGAGCTGTTGCGGCGCGTGGCGCGCACGGCGGCCGGACAGCTGAACGACCTGGCGCGGGCGTTCGACGCGCAGGCGCGTGCGCTCAAGCAGGATCCGGCCAACGTGGAGGCCCGGGGCGAACTGGAGGCCTATGCGTCGGAGTCGTCGGCGTGGGGCAAGCTCGAGGCCATCTTTGCGGAGGTGGCCGAGGGGCTGACGGACGTGATGCTGGCGCGCGACTACTGGATGCGGTTGGCAGCCATCGAGGAGAAGCTGGGCAAGGTCGACGAAGCGGCGGCCGGCTACGGGCGTGTTCTGGGTATCGACCCGGCGGATGTCGAGGCGCTCTCGGCCCTCGACGCGCTGTATCGTCGCACCGAGCGGTGGGACGATCTGATCGGAGTGTACCGAAAGCGCATCGAGCTGGAGGAGGACCTGGCGGCGCGGGTGGAGCTGTATGCGCAGATGGCCCAGGTCTACGAGGAGCGGCTGGGCAAGCCTGAGGACGCGATCGCGGCGTACCGCGAGGTGTTGGGCATCGACGAGACGAGCCAAGTGGCCCTGGTGGCGCTCGACGCGCTGTTCACCCGTCAGAAGATGTGGGTCGAGCTGGCCGAGAATCTCGAGGCGCAGCTTCGGCTGGCGGAGACGGAGGACGCGCAGCTCACGCTGATGTTGCGGCTGGCGGGTCTGCGCGAGTCGGAGATGAACCAGATCGATCAGGCCATCGAGATCTACCGTCAGGTACTCGACCGGGAGCCGAGCAACGACACGGCACTTCAGGCGCTGGAGCGGCTGGGCAAGCTGCCGGACTTCGAGCTGACGATCGCCGAGATCCTGGAGCCGTTGTACCGGCAGTCGGGGGACTTCAAGAAGCTCATTGGTGTGCACGAGGTGCAGGTACGCCGCTCGGACGACCCGCTTCGTCGGGTGGAGTTGCTGCACGCCATTGCCCAGCTGCACGAGGATGCCGCGGGAGATCTGGACTCGGCGTTCGACACGTTGGCGCGTGCGCTCGCGGAGGATCCGGCGCACGAGGAGACGCAGACGGGTATTGAGCGTCTGGCGAGGGCGACCTCGCGTTTCGCCGATCTGGCGGGTGTGTTCGAGAACCTGGCCGGTCGTCAGGACGACCCGGTGCTCACGAGCCAGCTGTACTCGATGGCGGCGCGGGTATTCGAGCAGGACCTGCGCGACGTGGAGAACTCGGTCCGGCTGTACCGCAAGGTATTGACGATCGATCCGACGAATCTTCCGGCGGCCGAGGCGCTCGAGGGCTTGTTCCGGGGCTCGGAGCGCTACGCCGACCTATCGCTGGTCTTGCAGCGCAAGGCGGAGATTCTGGACGAGCCTCAGAGCAAGAAGGAGGCTCTGTTCCAGGCGGCAGCGATCGAAGACGAGATGCTCGAGCGGCCCGAGGCGGCCATCGGCGTGTACCTGAAGATCCTGGACATCGATCCGGACGATCTGCAGGCAGTCGACGCGCTGATTGGGCGCTACCTGGGCTTGAGCCGGTGGGAGGAGCTGCTGGCGGCCTACACCAAGAAGGTCGACCTGGTGCTCGATCCCGAGGAGAAGAAGCTCATCTACTACCAGATGGGTGCGGTCTACGAGCGCGAGATCAACGATGTGGCGCGCGCGATCGACACGTACCAGCGCGTGCTGGAGCTCGATCCTGACGATCTGACCGCGCTGGGCCGGCTGGACGTTCTCTACCAGACGTCGGAGTCGTGGCAGGATCTGTTGTCGGTGCTGCAGCACGAGTCGGAGCTGACGATGGATCCGGCCGAGGCGATCTCGTACCAGTACCGCATCGCGGAGCTGTACGAGAAGCATCTGAACGACGCTCCGCGGGCGATCGAGCTGTACCGGGACATCCTGACGCAGCAGTCGGACCACGCACCGACGCTCGAAGCGCTGGAGCGTCTGAAGAACGGCGAGGCGGATCCGCTCTCGGCGGCGAGTGTTCTGGAGCCGTTCTACGAGGGGTCAGGGGCGTGGGAGAAGCTGATCAGTGTGTTGGAGGTGCAGGTTCGATTCCAGGAAGATCCGTTCCAGAAGGTGGATCTGCTGCACCGCATTGCGGCGCTGTACCAGGACAACCTGCAGAACCACCATGCGGCGTTCGACACCTACGCGCGGGCGTTGTCGCTCGACAACACCAACCAGGACACGTTGGCGGCGTTGGAGAGCTTGGCGAGCGTGACGGATCGCTGGGCGCAGACGGCCGCGTTGTACGACGCGGAGCTGGGCAAGCTGGAGGACAACCCGGAGTGGTTGGTGGAGTTCGGGCTGCGCACGGCAGGAGTCTACGAGCTGCACTTGGAGGATCTGGACAACTCGGTGGCGCGTTATCGCCGGGTGCTGACTGCGGATCCCGAGAACCAGAGGGCACTGAGCTCGCTCGATCGGCTCTTCAAGCAAGCGGAGCGCTGGGGCGATCTGGCGCAGGTGCTGGTGCGCGAGGCGGAGACGGCCGAGGATCCGGAAGCGGCGCTGGAGTACAAGTTCCGGCTCGGCCAAGTCTACCAGCTTCAGCTCAACGACCTGGACTCGGCGGTGCAGGCCTACCGCGAGGTGATCACGGCAACGCCGGATCACACATTGACGCTGCAGGCGTTGGAGCAACTGTTCGCGTCGGGCATCAAGCAGGTGGAGATCGGCGAGATTCTCGAGCCGCTGTACACGGACAACGGCGACTGGGAGAAGCTGGCCGGCGTCTACGAAGCCCAGCTTGCGCACCAGGGGGAGACCAGCGAGCGGCTGGCGATGTACTACCGGCTGGCGGAGCTGTTCGAGAGCAGCCTGCTCGACCCGGTGCGCGCGATGGACGTCTATGTCCGGGCGGTCAAGGAATTCCCGCTGGACGAGCGCGTGGGCGAGGAGCTCGAGCGGCTGGCGTCGACGATTGACGGTGGTTGGGATCGGCTTGGCAATGCGTACGCGGACGTGCTGGATGTACAGCGCGACACGCAGGTGCAGAAGACGATCGGCAAGCGTCACGCGCGGGTGTTCGAGGAGGAGCTGCAGCAGGTGGACAACGCGATAGCGACGTATCGCTACGTGTTGGGCGTGGATCCGACGGACGGGGACGCATTGGCGAACCTGGATCGGATTTACGACGCGATGGAGCAGTGGCCGGAGCTGGCGCAGATCCTGGAGCAGCGTGTCCTGGCGACGCAGGACACGGGCGAGCTGGTGGAATTGTACTCGCGCATGGGCTCGACCTACGAGGAGCGACTGTCGCACTACGACGACGCGATTCGGGCCTACCGCAAGATCTTCGACGAGCTCGAGCCGGCGCACGAGGCAGCGATCGCGGCGCTCGAGCGGCTTTACGAGTACAGGCAGGCGTGGCCCGAGCTCAACATGGTGTACGAGCGCCAGCTGAGCAACGCGATGGGGGACGTGGAGGAGGCCGAAATCCGGGCCAAGATGGCGCGGCTGGCGTCGGACAAGCTCGGCGACGTACCGCGCGCGGTGGACACCTGGAAGCGGGTGTTGGATCTGCGGGGAGAGGATGTCGAGGCGCTCGGGGCGCTGGCGAACCTGTACGAGAGTCAGCAGCAGTGGGCGGAGCTGTGCGAGGTGCTCGAGCGGCAGTTCGACATCGCGGACAGCGACGAGGACCGGGTCGCGATCCGGCTGCGCCGGGCGCACGTGTTCCTGGAGCGGCTGGGGCGTGACGAGGAGGCGCTGGAGGACTTCCAGCGCGTGCTGGACATCGACTACGCGAACGTCGACGCGCTGCGTTCGATCGCGAACATCTGGCGGTCGCGCAACGAGGCCTACGAGCTGGTCAACGCCCTGCATGCGCTGGTGGATCGGGCGTCGGCCATGATCGACGCAGCGGAGCTCAAGGCCGTCTTCCGCGAGCTTGGTATCACCTACGGAACCACGTTGCAGCAACCGTTCGACGCCGCGGACGCGTGGACGAAGCTGCTCGACGTGGACCCGGGCGACTTCGAGGCGCTCGACGCGCTCGAAGCGATCTACCGCGCGGACGAGCGCTGGACGGACGTCATCGACGTCAAGATGCGTCGTGCGGAGGCGCTGCCGGAGGCGTCGGAGCGCATCAGGGAGCTGCTGGAGGTCACGGAGCTGTGGGAGCGCAACGTCGGTGACCGCGACTCGGGCACGCTGGCGTTCGAGAAGGTTCTGGGCATCGAGCCGACACACGATCGGGCGTTCCTGGCGTTGGAGGAGCTGCACACGGCAGCGCAGCGCTGGGAGCCGCTGATCGAGCTGTACCTGGCTCGTCTGGACACGCGCGAGCAGCTCGAGGATCAGACCGAGCTGCTGCGCAAGATCGCGAAGGTGTTCGAGGAGCACGTCGACGACAAGAACCAGGCGTTCGATGCGTTGCTCAAGGCCTTCGAGCTGGACTACTCGGACAACGAGACGGCGCGCTACCTGGAGAAGATGGCGCAAGCCACGGGGCGTTGGACGGAGCTGATCCAGACAGCTAACCAGTGGCTGCTAGCGGAGACGGAGCCGCCGAAGATCATCCAGTTGTCGCTGCGGCTGGCCAAGTGGTACGGCGAGGATCTGGGGCAGGTGCAGTACGCGCACGCGTACTTCCAGAAGGTGATGCAGTTCGACCGCGGCAATGTGGCTGTGCTGCGTCAGATGGCGAGCCTGTTCCGCAAGAACCAGCAGTGGCAGGAGTTGGGCCGCACGTTGACGGAGGCCTTGAACCACGCGACCTCGGAGACGGACCGCAAGGAGATCCAGACCGAGCTCGGCGAGCTGCTCGAGAAGCAGCTGAGCGACGTGGACAAGGGCCTGGTCTTCTACAAGAACGCGCTGGACGTGGATGCGTATTACCTGCCGGCACTGACGGCGCTGGAGCGCATCTATACGGACCGGCAGCAGTTCAGGGATCTGGTTGGCATCCTGGAGAACAAGGTTGTGGCCTTGAAGGAGGATGCGGAGCAGGTCGCGGCGTTGAAGGTTCGGATCGGCGGGTTGTGGGAGACGACGCTGGGCGACGCGAATGCGGCGGCGGACGCCTACAAGGCGGCGCTCGAGGCGGAGCCTGCGAACCTGCTGGCGATGCGCGGGCTGGAGCGCATCTACAACCTGCAATCGAACTGGCCGTCGCTGGTTCAGGTGTTGGATCAGCAGCTGGACGTGGTTCCGACGGAGCGCGAGCGCATCGAAGTGCTGCTGAAGCTGGCGACGATCCACGAGGAGCAGTTCCTCAAGCCGGAGGAGGCCGCGGCGAAGTTCGAGCAGGTGCTCGAGATCGATCCGAACCAGGAAGTGGCGTTGGTGGGGCTGGAGCGCTGCTACAGCAAGATGCGCCAGTGGCTGGACCTGGTGAACACCTACGAGCGGCACATCTCGGTGACGCTGGATCGCAACCTGAAGATCGAGCTGTACGGCTACATTGCGCAGGTCTTTGCGACCGAGGTCGACGATGTAGACAGGGCGATCGATGCGTACCAGAACATCGTGGATCTGGACGAGGCGAACGTAGGGGCGCTCGAGCAACTGGCGAAGCTCTACGAGAAGAAGGGCAGCGCCTCGGATGCGATCGACTTCATGACGCGGGTGGCCGAGCTGACGGCGGACGGCGCGCAGCGCGTGGAGATGTACTATCGGATCGGACGATCGCTGGACACGCAGCTAGGCGATCGGATAGCGGCCCGGGAGAAGTTCGAGATTGCGCTCGATCTGGATCCGACGCACCTGGCCACATTGGGGGCGCTCAAGGAGATCGCGCTGGACGCTGGCGAGTACGACCAGGCGGCGCGGTACCTCGATCAGGAGCAGACGCACACCCAGGCACCACGTCAGCGGGCCAAGCTGCTGGTGGAACTCGGGGCGTTGCGCGAGCAGCATCTGGAGGAGCACGAGCCTGCGGTCCAAGCGTACGAGTTCGCGCTGCAGGCCGACCCGGAGAACGAGGAAGCGGCCAAGCCGTTGCTCGAGGAGTACGTGAAGGTTGGGCGCTGGGCGGAAGCCGAGCCGCTGGCCGACATGCTTCTGAAGAAGTCGGCGAAGGCCGAGCGCTTCGAGTTGCACCAGCTGTACAAGATGCAGGGTCGCATCGCGGCCGAGCTGGGCAACGACGAGAAGGCGCTGAAGGCCTACAAGGAGGCCCACCATCTGGACCTGACGGATCAGGAGACGATCCGGGGTCTGGCGGAGGTGAGCTTCAAGCTGGGAGACTGGGCCAACGCGCTGTCGAACTACCAGAAGGTGCTGACGAGCCTGGAGGAAGACGACCGGGAGCAGCGCGCGACGGTCTACTACAAGCTGGGGTGCATCAAGCGCAGCCAGGGTCAGCTCAAGCAGGCGGTCAACAACTTCGAGAAGGCGCTGGCGATCGACGACGCGCATCGTCCGACGCTGCAGGCGATGGTGGAGATCTTTTCGGAGCTGAACGACTGGAAGCAGGTGTGCGCGTACAAGCGTCAGATCCTCGACAACATCTTCGACGCGGACGAGCGTTTCCTTCTGCTCAACGAGATCGGCGACATCTGGGCGGACAAGGAGAAGAACGCGCCGAAGGCGATCGAGACGCTCGAGGAGGCTCTCGATCTGAAGCCCGACAACCATGTGCTTCTGCACAAGCTGCTGGGCCTGTACCAGGCGGTGAAGAACTACGAGAAGATGATCGACACGATCCAGGCCGTGTCGGATCTGGAGACGAGCCCGGAGCGCAAGGCGCGCTACCTGTACACCATGGCGCAGCTGCACCGCGACCAGCAGGATCTGGGGCGCGCGGTCGAGCTGTTCAACGAGGCGTTGGACCTGAACCCCGACTTCCTCGAGGCGTTCGAGCGCATCAACAAGATCCTGACCTCGCAAAAGGACTGGAAGCTGCTCGAGCGCTCGTACCGCAAGATGATTCACCGCATCGCGGGCAAGGGGAAGGGCGACCTCGAGTACAACCTCTGGCACAACCTGGGCGTGGTGTATCGCGATCGATTGGGCGAGGTGGACAAGGCCATCGAAGCCTTCAAGATGGCTGCCCGGCTCAAGCCCGAGGACGTCACGCAGCGCCAGATCCTCGCGGAGCTATACGAGAGTGCGGATCAGCTCGACCTGGCGATCGAAGAGCAGCAGGAGATCTTGCGGCAGGACCCGACCCAGGTGGCGCCGTACCGCGCGCTCTACCAGCTGTACTACCGCAAGCAGGCCTTCGACGAGGCGTGGTGCATGTGCGCGGCGCTGTCGTTCCTGCGAAGGGCCGACGAAGACCAGCAGAAGTTCTTCGATGACTATCGTCCGAAGGGCATTCCGCCAGCCCGCAACCGCATCGACAACGAGGCGTGGCGCAAGTACGTCTTCCACCGAAACGAGGACGTGTACGTCGGTCAGATCTTCGAGATGCTGACCAACGCGGCGCTGACGGCCAAGATACGGCAGCTGCAGGCCAGCAAGCAGCTGTTCGTGCCGGACAAGCGCTACAAGCAGGAACCGCACACCACGACGGTGACGTTCGCGAAGACGTTCTTCCACGTGGCGAAGGTTTTGGGCATCACGCCGCCCGAGCTATACGTGCACACGAACATTCAGGGAGGCCTGACGGCCGCACCGGTGATTCCGTTCGCGTCGGTGGCGGGCCAGAGCGTGCTGTCCGGTTTTTCGCCGCACGAGCTGTCGTTCGTGTGTGCCAAGCACCTGTCCAACTACCGGGGCGAGCACTACATCAAGAACATCTTCCCGACGCAGAGCGAGCTGACCCAGCTGTTCTTCGCCGGGCTGCGGATGGTGCTGCCGGACGCGCCGGTGCCGCCGGAGATGGCGCAGAACATCGACGTGACGGCCAAGGCGCTGGCTCCGTTCATGCTGGCCCAGCACCAGGAAGGGCTGCGCCACGTGGTCCGCAAGTTCATGGAGACCAAGGCGGCCATCAACATCAAGCAGTGGTTGCAGGCGACCGAGATCACGGCGTGCCGCGCGGGCCTGGTGGTCTGCGGGGATCTGGAGGTCGCCAAGAAGATCCTGCTGATCGAGCCGCAAGTTCCGGGCGACCTGACGGCGCAGGACAAGATCACCGAGCTCATCGTGTTCTCGGTCTCGAGCGAGTACTTCGCGTTGCGCAAGGCTCTGGGCCTGTCGATCGCCTGAGTCCCCTCCCCTTCCCTTCTCCGTGCATGTTGATCCGTTCGGCGGGCGAGAGCGCGTCGAGCGGAGGACTGCGTGCTCGGCCGGTTCCCTGGGCTTGGGGCATGGTCCTCATGCACCGTGAGCATGGGACGATGCTCCCGACGCCGGGGCGCGGGCAGCCCTACGTGGGAGTGCCGCTCGGCGGGAGCCGGGAGAATCGACGAGAGGGAGAGCTAGCGCATGGGAGCGAAGACGCCCCGAATGCCGATCGTAAAGAACGAGTGGATGGCGGAGCTATCGGGGACCGCGGTCGGGCGGGGGATGGCGGAGCCGGGTCGGTTCGAATAGGAGCCGAGGTCGAAGGCGAGGAAGGGACCGAAGCCGAGCAAACGATGGGGATACCACTCACCGCCGACGGCGAGGTGAAGCCAATCCATGCCGCTATAGTCGAGCTTGCCGGGTTGGTAGCCTGGCCAGGACAAGTCGAAGGAGGTCCAACGCCAGGCCATTCCGGCAGCGAGCCAAGGGTCGAAGGCAGCGCCGTTGACGAGGTGGTATTCGACACCCAAGCCAGCGGCAGTGGACTGCGCGGAGCACCGCCCTGATGAGGGGCACTGGGAGCCGTCGGGCAACGATGCTCGGTCGAATCGCGCTTGGATGGCCACATACTCGCTGACTCCGAAGGACAGGTCGAAGCCGAAGCCGGGTCCCGAACCGACGTAGGAGCGCTGCGACAGGCCGTCTTCCGCGCTTCCGGCGGGCAGGAGCCACTGCAGATGAGGAGCGAGCAGAAGGTGACCGCTCAGCTCGTCGGGCACGTCGGAAGGCGGGGTGGGGATCTCGTCGGCGTAGGGCTCTTCGGCGGAGGCGGGGATCGCAACCAGGAGAAGGGCACAGGCGGCCAAACAGGGGCCCGGGAGTCGGGTGCGCTGGTTCATCGGGGACACTCGTGTACGCAAGAAGCGGTGCGGGTGCAATGCATGGGTGGTTTGGACGCGCCGATTCGGTTCAGCCAGCGCCGACGACGGGGCAGTGCTCGGCGCGCGACGCAGGACAGGGCAATGGGGCCACGTCAGAGCGCCGCACCGATGGCGGCCACGACGGCGTATCCGTCAGCGGACTTTCGCAGGTAGTACTCAGGCTCGACGAAGCCGTAGAAGCGTCCGACGTGCAGGCCGATGGGCAGTCCCGGCACGGCGGAGAGCGCCCACGACGTGGAGGAAGAGGTGTTGGCGGCGCAGATCTGGGAAGCGAGGTCAGCGAACGAGCCTGCGACAGGGGAGCAAGATGCGCCGGAGCTGACGGCAAGGAAGCCGACGCCGAGTTCGGGTCTGAGGTAGGCCGGGCCGAGGCGGAGCTCGGCGCCCAAGGCAAAGCCGAGGAAGGTCGCGCCCACGTGGTAGGTGGTCAGAGCGACCAACGGCAGGGGGTACTGCTCGGAAGACCCGAAGAAGTGGTCGTAACGCAGGCCGAGGTAGAGTGGGAACGCGAAGGTGTACCCGAGCCGGGCGCCCGCGGCAGCGCCGTAGGTGTTGAGGGACTGGCCGGACGCGACACGGTTGGATCCCAATCCGAAGCCGCCGGTCAACTCGGCGCGGAAATGAGCGGACTGAAGCGGCGAGGGCGGCTGCTCATCGGGGGGAGCCGAAGGGGTCTGGGCGTTCGCGACGGCCGGGGGGAGGGCGAGCGCGATGATCGCGGGCAGGCGCAGGGCGAGGCTGGGTGGTCTCGGCATCCGAGTGCGACCTCGAGCACGACGAGGGTAGCCGGCTGGGAGCACGAAGCCTAGGGCAAACGCAAGGCCAGGCGGGACGGGCCCGGCCGAGTCGGCGGCGTGGTCGCGAGAAAGGGCTAGGCGAACGAGTGTCGATGCGGGAGCATCGGATCGAGCGGCATGCCTTGGCGCTGGCCGCGGAACACCCCGGATGCATATCGCGCTGGTGACTCCGTACCTCCCGCACCCGCAGAACACGGGCGGCAGAATCCGCGTCTACAGACTGGCCAAGGCCCTAGCATCGTCGGGCGAGGTGCATCTGTTCGCCGCGTTGGAGAAGGAGGACGCTACCGCGGAGGCAGCCCGATGCGGGCAAGGGCTCGAGCCCTACGCGCGGGTGGTGACGCACGGAGCCGACCCGGGGCGTCACCCTGCGTGGAGCGCGGATCCGGTCCGTTGCTCGGCATTCCCGACCGCATTGATCGACGAACTGGTGGCGGCAAACGATGCCAAGCGCTTCGATGCGGTGCTGATCGCGCACAGCAGGGCCGGGGCTGCCGCCAGTCGGTTGCAGGGAACGACGATCATCGTGGACGAGCCCGAGCTCGAGTCGAGTGTTCTGGAACGTCGGCTCAGCGGGCGGTCGCGTCCTTGGCTGGCGGGTCGGATCGAGCTGCGGCGGTGGCGACGTTTCGAGGAGCAACTGTGGATCCGGGCTGACGTAGTAACGACGGCGAGCGAGGAGACCGCGCGTGAGATTCGTCGCGTGCGGCCGGACACGGGGATCCACATTCCCAACGGCGTCTCTGTGGAAACGTTCGCGTACAAGCCTCCGTCTCGCCGGCTGGGCAACGGGATCTTGTTCGTGGGGCACATGGCCAGCCACTCGAACGAGGCGGCGGCCAGGATGCTGGCCAGGGAAGTTCTGCCGCGCGTGCGGGAGCGTGTCCCCGATGCGTCGTTGACGATCGCGGGCCGTTCGCCGTCGCGGGCGGTGCGAGCGTTGGAGTCCGATGACGTTCGGGTGACGGGCACGGTGTCGGCGCTCGCGCCGCTGTACGAGCGGCATGCAACGTTCGTCATACCTCCTGTGGCGGAGCGGACGATGAACCTGAAGGTGTTGGAGCCGCTGGCGTGCGGTCTTCCGTTGATTGCGCCGCGCGGGGCCGTGGCAGGGCTGCCGCTGGTGGAGGCGGAGCACTACCTCGCGGCGGAGGATCTCGAGAGCACGCTCGAGGCAGTGGAGCGAGCGCTGACGAGACGGGATGAGCTGGACACGATGGCATTGGCGGCGCGGCGGGCGGCCGAGCAGCTGGACTGGGACGTGGTCGGGCGCAAGTTCATGCGAGTGGTGATGGCAGCCGTGGTGCGTCGTCGCAGGTGACGAGGCGCGGTGCGAGCGCGCTTCGGTCGGGTTCAGACTCGGAGGAGGCGTCGGTAGATCGCGGCGGTTTCGCGGGCCTGGCGATCGTTGGAGAACTGCGCAGCGCGAGCGAGACCGCGGTGGCTCAGGTCGGCTCGCAAGGAGGGATCGGTCGTGACTCGCACGAACGCCTCGCCGATGGCGTCATGGTCTTCGGGGTCGACGTCGACGGCGGCATCGCCGGCGACCTCAGCAAGCGCGGTGCGGCGCGTGGTGATGACCGGGCACCCGCAGGCCATCGCTTCGACGATGGTCAGGCCGAAGCCCTCGTAGCGGGAGACCAGGACGTGGGCAGCGGCGTTGCGGTAGAGCGCAGCGAGGTCGCGGTCGGGGACGAACCCCAGCAGGTGAACGGCGTGACGGATGCCGAGGTCTCTGGCGGCCTTGTCGATCGCTGACGATTCCTGGGCGGAGAGGCGTCCGGCCCAGGCGAGCTGAAGGCCGAGGTCTGGCCGCAGCTCGCGGGCATGACGAAGACCTCGGAGCATACCGTCGCGGTTTTTTCGCCAAGCGGCGGCGCCGACGTACAGCACGTACGCAGAACGTCGGAGCCCGAAGGAAGAGAGGATGGCGCCATCGCTCTGGAGGTCGCCGTAGGCGACCCAGCGGGACAGGTCCACGCCGTTGTAGACGACGGAGACACGCGAGGCGTCGATGCCGAGTTGGGCGCGCAGGTCGTCGGCCGTGTAGCTGCTGATCGCGATGATGTGCGCGGCTTGGCGGAATCGGCGGCTGGCAACACGACGTCGTCCCGAGGCCACTGCACGAAGTCGGACCGGCTGGCCGACAGCGGAACGCAAGCCGGCCAGGTCATGGCAGGTGATGACTCGCGGGGTTCGGAGCAACGACAATCCGAGCGGCGTGGCGTCCGGATCCGGGACGTGCACGAGGTCGGCGCCGACCTGTCGAACCACGCGCCACAGGGCGAGGCGACGCTGCCAGCGCGTGCGGTGGTCGTCCACGAGGGTCGCGTCGCGCACGTCGGGGAGGCCTTCGAATCCAGCGATGTCGGAGGTGACGTTGAAGTCGCCGAGCACGCTGGCGTAGGCCACGCCGAGGAAACGAACGGGACCGCGGTCGGCGTCGGAGAGGCGGGACAACCCTGCTGCCAGCTCGCGCACGTGGCGACCAACGCCGCGGTGTCGCTGACTCGTGTTGAGCGACGTCAGATCGAGCAGCACGGTCTTCATGAGCAGGGCCATCCTAGCGCGAAAGGGCCCGCAGGAGATCGGGCGTGGAGAAAAGGACGAAACTTCTGGGGGGATTGGCCGAAGGGAATGCGGACAGGAGGATCGGCGATGATGAGAGGACTAGCGAGACATGAACCATCGACGGGGACAGTGGAGATACCGCGCGAGCCGCGGGCTTCGATGTACTGGCTGGACGTCAACGAGGAGCGGCAGTTGCGCGCGGTGACGATCGCGGAGGGCAGCCGGCTGGTATTCGGAAGCCGCCCGCCAAGTCACGTTATTTTGAACGATCCGACGGTCAGCTCGATGCACTGCGCGGTGAGGTGCACGGACGGGCGACTGTTCGTCGAGGATCTTGGGTCGCGCAACGGGCTGTTCGTAGGTAGCGCGCGAGTACGGCAAGCCGAGCTGGAGCCTGGATCGTTCTTCGTGTTGGGACGAGTCAGCGTGGTGGTTCGTCGTGACGAGAGCACACCGGATGCGTCGGACGTCGAGGAACCGATCCCTGGGCTGATCGGCAGCGCTCCGTGCATGTTGCGACTGGCGAAGGAAGTCCGACGAATGGCGCAGCTGAGTTTTCCGGTCGTGGTGCGGGGCGAGACGGGGAGCGGCAAGGAGCTTGTCGCCCGGGCGCTGCACGATCTCGGCCCGCGAGCTCAGCAGCCGTTCGTTGCGGTGAACGCGGCAGCTCTGCCCCGCGAGCTGGCCGAAGCGGAGCTGTTCGGCCACGAGCGCGGAGCGTTTACGGGAGCTCACGTGCGTCGCGCCGGGGCGTTCCTGGATGCGCAAGGGGGCACGCTGTTTCTCGACGAGGTCGGGGAGCTGAGCCACGAGGTCCAGGTCAAGCTGCTTCGTGTGCTCGAGCAGCGCGAGGTCAGGCCGCTGGGAAGCAGCATGAACATTGCTATCGACGTGAGGGTCGTGGCAGCGACGTGGGCGCCGCTGGAAAGGATGGTGCAGGAGGGACGATTCAGGGAGGACTTGTATCATCGTCTCGCCGTGGCAACCGTGTGCGTGCCGCCCCTGAGGGAGCGCCGAGCGGACATTCCTCGCCTGGCCGAGCGCTTCCTGCGGGAGCGTGAGGCGGATGTGGGCCACAAGACGCTCTCGCCGAGCGCGCTGGCTTGCCTGCTAGGCGAGGGCTGGTCGGGCAACGTCAGACAACTGCGAAACGTGGTGACGCGAGCGGCGGTGGTGAGCGAGGGGGAGATGATCGGCTCGAGCGACGTGTCGCGTGCGCTTCGGGACGTGCCGACGAATCGGACGCGCATGTCGGGGCCGGCCGCGCGGGCGCTGGTGGCGGCGTGCGACGGCAAGATCGCCTTGGCGGCGAGGAGGTGCGGCGTGCCGCGCTCGACGTTCCGGGGCTGGCTGGAGGAAGCGTAGGGATCGGGGTCAGAAGGTGCCGCCCACGACCAAGCCCTGCACACCTGGGCCGAGGACAGGCGCTACGGCGGTGCTGGGTGAATCGGAGCCATGGGAGGCGTTGTCCGGGTTGGTTCTCACGAAGTACAGAACGCCGGTGGCGACTGCGCCTGCGCCCGCGAGGCCCCAGCCGACGTACGAGAGCGTGCGATCGGTGTCGAACGTATTGAGGTTGTCGTGGAGTTGCTTGCAGGCGGGTGCGTAGTTGGCGCCGTAGGGCGCCGGCGTGATGGGAACGGGATCGGCACAGGGGTTGGAGTGGCGGTTGTAGCTGAGGTAGTTGTCGAGCCCGGGATCGGCGTCGGCACGAGCGCGGATCTGACTGGCGATGTTATCCGCGTTGTTGGACGCGGTCTTGGAGAGGAGGGCGAAAGCCAAGCCGAAGCCCAAGCCCACGACGGTCGCACCGCCGGTGGCCCAAGCGACCTGGTCGTCCTTCATCCATTGGATGAAGGGCTTGCGGCCCTCGGTCGTCACGGACACGCCCTCGTCCTTGCCGGGCTCGGAGGCCGGCTCTGGAGTGGTGGAGGCCGGCTCGGTTCCGGCGGCAGGGGCGGGCGCGACGCTCTCTGCGGATTGCAGGGTCACGTTGACGGTCTCGGTCTTGCCCACGACGCCGTTGACGGTGAGCGAAGCGGTGGGGTAGCCAGGCATCTTGACTTCGATCCTGCGCGTGCCCGCGGGCGCGTCGACCGGTTCCGGCAGGGGGGAACGTCCGAGCAACTCGTCATCGACGAACACATCGGCGCCGGGGATGTTGACGCGGATGTCGAGACGTGCGGTGCGGGCTCGTGCCGATGCGAGACCTTCCTGTGCGGTCTTTCGTTCGGCGGCTTCGGCGTTGGAGTTTTCCCTCAAGAACTGGGAGAAATGGCGTGCAGCCTCGACAGGGTGGTTGGACCGCAGCTCGCTTTGGGCGAGGTTGAGCAGGACGGCGGGGTGTTTCTTGAGGGCGTAGGCTTGCAGGAATGCGGCGCGGGCTTCCTCGTACTTGCCTTGATCGTAGAGCTTGACGCCCTCCTGAAACCGCTGTCGCGCCATGTCGGTGAACGGGTCGTCCCTCGCGGGTTGAGCGTCGGCGGGCTCTGTATGGAAGACGGCGGGAGTCAGGGCAAGGAGCGAAGCTGCAACAATGGCTCGAATCCTCATGAGCTTCCTCTCGGCGATTCGTACGCGACCTAGATCGGGTTCAGAATGGGGTCTCCCGAACGATGCCTCCGGCCGGCGGCTTGGGCGGCGGCTCCGCCTTGGTCGGTGGCGCGGGCGGCTTCGTCGGGGCGGGCGGTGGAGACTCTGCTGCCGTGGTGGTCGTCGAGTGCGTCGAAGGCTTGGTGTGCCCGGTGTTCTGGGGCGGCGGTTCTTCAGCGGCGGCGACCGAGGGCGGCTTGGTTGGCTCGGGCTCCGGAGCTGTTGCAGCAGGCGGCTGCTTGATCGTTGCGGCCGCCTTCTCCGGCGGAGTGGGTGCCTGTGGCTCGGGCGTCGGCGTGGGAGTTGGTTCCATCGTCGGCGTGGCAGTCGCCTGTGTTACGACCGGCGTCACCACTGCAGGTGGCGCATCCGGCGGCTTGGGTGTGTCGTCCCTTCGGAAGGCCAGGCGCACGCCCGCGGCAAGCACGAGCAGCCCGGCGACCGCCACAACGCCAATCACGATCTTGCGGTTGCGAGACTGACGTCCCACAGGCGCCTCGTCGTCGTCTGGCAGGGCAACCGCGGGGGCGGGTTTGGAAGCGCGAGCGCGTGCAGGCGGCGGGACAGTGGGGCGCTTGCGTTCCTGGTCATCTG
This sequence comes from Myxococcales bacterium, assembly GCA_021847645.1. Classification (GTDB taxonomy): domain Bacteria; phylum Myxococcota_A; class Polyangia; order Polyangiales; family Polyangiaceae; genus JAJZQG01. The sequence continues at coordinate 25,020 of JAJZQG010000008.1, read as the reverse complement.
CGACAACAACGCTGGGCTCGTCCTTGAGCTGCACGTCAGCGCGCTTGGGGATGTCGGCAACGATGTCGACCGGGCCCTGGTCATTGCCAAGGTCTGCGGCGGCGTCGACGAGCTCGAGCGTGCGAGACTGCGACGACGGCGGGACATCCTGGGCGACGGGCGCGGGGGCCGCGTGCGCGGGGGCAGGTGGCTCGGGCTGGGAGCGGGTCGTCGTGGCGGAGGGCGCCCGGTGCGCTGGCTGCGCCGGCAGGTCTTGCGCGGGCGCTGATCCGGCGAGCGCCGCCTCGTCGAAGGCATCGAACGACTCGGCCTCCCAGGCGGGCTTGAACTGCGAGGCGGCGCGCTCGACGTCTTCGACGGACACGCTCGTACCGTTCGACTTGGTGTCAGCCGGTGGGTTGACAGCGCTACCCGCTTGTTGGGCCGAGTCGTGTTTCGTCGTGGGAATCGACATGGTCCGCCCCGTCTCATGCACAGGAGGATTGACAATGGCGAAAGGTACCACCGAGCCAGCTGGTTCGCAGCAACGAAAGCCCTCGGAAGGGTCCGGGGGCCCTCGGCAAAAGATATCGGCGTCCTGCCTGAGACACCGGGTTCATTCCACGCCAGAGCGTCCGGGGCAAGGCTGGGCACAAGACCGCGGGGGACGACCTCGCCACAGAGGATGCGGCATTCCGGCTCGTGGCGTGCCATGCTGTGGGCGTCATGCGCGTTGTCGAGCGGTCCAGCATCACCAGGATGGCGCTTCTCGTCATGTGCGTGATCGCCGTGGCTGCGGGGTGCCGCCGCCCGACGCCGTCGCCCTTGGCGACGGCAGTCACCGCCTCGGCATCGAGCGCGAGCTCGAGCGCGTCGAGCGCAGCCATACCGGAGCTGGAGCACGCGCGAAGCGTGTTCGACTCCTCAACGGGATTCGCATCGCGGGCAGAAGCGGTCGCGCTTTCGGACCAGCTGGCCATCGCGGGCACGCAACTGCCGGCCGATCGCAGGCCGGAGCTATCGCTGCTCGCCGGGGACGTACGATGGCGCGCGTACCGTACGTTTCACGTGAAGACCGATGCGAGGGAGGCGATGGAGCAGTACCGGATCGCTTCGAAGTCGTCGGACGCGGAGGCGTCGTGCCGGGCGAAGCTGGGCGCGGTGATGCTGGAAGCGGAGATCGGGGGGGACGCGGCGAAGGCGTACGAGGGTGTGTACACGCAGCTCAAGAGGACGCCTGGGGGGCCGTGCGCGGTGCTGGAACAAGCGGTGCTGGACGATCTGGCGGCGTACCGGCTCGATCCGGTCCGGCAGTTGGAGATCGACCGGACGGCATCGCGGGAGGCAGAAGCGGCGCTGGGCAAGGCACCGGACGGGCCGGTGGTGGTTCCCGGTCCGGAGACGCGGACGGGTCCAGCGACGCTCACGAGTCTTCAGACGTTCGGGGCGCGGGACGCGGCGCGGGTGGTGATCCAACTGAGCGGGCCGGTGACCTACGAGGTCGGATTCATCGGTGAGCGCGGCGGCGATGAGCATCCGCGGTTGTTCGTGGATCTGATGGAGACCAAGCGCGGCAAGACAGCGCGAAGCACGGACGTAGGCGGGCTGTTGGAGAAGGTCCGTGTCGGCAATCACGGAAACAAGACCAGGGTCGTACTGGACCTGGGGCGGGCAGTGCAGCGCAAGGTGTTCTATCTACCGGAGCCGTTCCGCGTGATCATCGATGTGAGCACGCCATCGATGCAGGCGGCCTCGGAGCCGAAGAGCGGGGGACGTCGGACTGTGGAGAGGGTGGTGTTGGACCCGGGGCACGGGGGATCGGATCCCGGGGCGATCGGACCCGGGGGACTGAAGGAAAAGGACGTCGTGTTGGACATCGCGCACCGCGCGGCGCCGGTCTTGTCGAGGGAGCTTGGGATCGTGACGATGTTGACGCGGGACGACGACCGATTCGTTTCGCTGGAGGAGCGCACCGCACGTGCCAATGCGTTCCACGCGGATCTATTCGTGTCGATCCACTGCAACGCGTCGGAAAACGGAGAAGGACGCGGGGTGCAGAGCTACGTGCTGGACCTGAGCCGGGACGAGATCGCGTCGCGGGTGGCAGCTCGCGAGAACGCGACGAGTGCGGCGGCGGGAACGCAGCTAGGTGCGGTGCTGGCGAACTTGCGGGTGGACGCGCTGAGCAACAGCTCCCGGCGCTTCGCGTCGCTGTTGCAGCAAGCGACGTTGGCATCGCTGCACGGGCGCTTTACGGATGAGGGCGATGGCGGAGTCCGGTCGGCAGCGTTCTTCGTGCTGCTGGGGGCGCAGATGACGGCAACGCTCTTCGAGACGTCGTTCATCTCGAACCCGGTGGAGGAGTCGAGGCTGGCGACGGCGGACTACCGTCAGAAGTTGGCGGACGGGATTGCCAACGCGGTACGAGCGTACCGCGACGGGCGATGAGACAACGGGGGATCGAGGAGGAAACGCGGGGCTAGGTGCGGTCGAGGCCCATCAAGCGTTCGAGCGAGTCGCGAAGCTCGGAGATCTCGCCTTTGAGAATGAAATCATAGGCGCCCGCTTCGAGAGCGGGTTTGTGGAGGTCTTCATGACTCGAGTAGACCACCGCTCGGATGTGGCCCGTGCTCTCGATCGTCTTCAGACGTTCGAGCAACCGGATCCCGTCGAGCCCCGGCATCTTGATGTCGAGGATGATCGCATCGGGTTGCAGCGACCCAACCGCCACCAAGGCGTCGAACGGGTCCTGGAACGTGGTGAGGTCGAAGCGACGGGACAGCACGCGGCGCAATGCTGCCAGCACGTTCGGGTCGTCGTCGACCGCGACGACCTTGGGCTTGCCCATGCGCAGCACTTCAGGGATGGGGTACCCGTACTTGCGCAGGAAGTCGAGGACGTCCAGTCGTCGGAAGCGCAGGTGGCGTCCGGGCGTACGGAAGTGCCTGATTTCGCCCTTGTCGGCCCAGTTGTGGATGGTCTTGAGATCCACCTGGCAGAAGCGGGCGACATCGCTGGCGGTGAACAGCTCGGGATTGGTCTGAGGTTCCTTGGGGTCCATGGCGCGTGCTCGACATCCGAACGGACCGCAGTTGCCGGATCCGGCGAATTCCGGATCGGTAGCAAGCACAAAACTATCACCAAGCGCGCAGAAGGCCGGATGAACAAGGGGAGATTCATCGGCCACAAGGCCAATCATCCTCACCAGCCCCCATGGTGCGGCCCCGCGAGGGAGTGACAAGTCGGATTGTCTTGAGTTGGTATGGTCCACGAACTGGACAGTGGCAAGGGCAAAGAAGGAAAGAGCGGCCCATCGGTTGCGCCCTGAACGGCTTCACCTTTTTTCCTGTCCTGGCGACTCGCGAAGGGAGCGTTGGGTTGCGGACGTGGAGATGGGCCGGGCGGCGATCGCGTGGCCGGTCGGGTCCGGGTCGCGGGGAGAGCGCAGACAGGGCGGCGTTGACGGAACGACTGTGCATGCCTATAGTACTCGGCCCTTTCGGGGTGAGAACCGAGCGACACACGAGCCGTCGAGGTAGGGGTTTTCCGGCATGAACAAGACGCAGATGAAGAAGTTCCGCGCCCTTCTCGAGTCGAAGCGCGAGGAGCTGGTCAAGAAGGCGAAGCAAACGCTCGACGAAGACATGACGCTGGACGTCAACGACTTGCCCGACGAAATGGATCTGGCGTCGAGCGAGTACCTGCAATCGTTCACCTTCCGGCTGCGAGGCAGGGAGAAGTCGTTTCTGGACAAGATCAACAAGGCGCTGGCGAAGATCGACGACGGCACCTTTGGGGTGTGCGAGGAGTGCGGCGAGGAGATCTCGCTCAAGCGGCTCGAAGCGCGCCCGGAGACGACGCTGTGCATCCGGTGCAAGGAAGACCAGGAGCGCGTCGAGAAAGACTACGGCTGACAGGAGCTGTTGCTCGCTCGGTTGCGCACGCCCCGGTGGCGGGGTCTCGGTCCTGCCACCGACCGCTTAACGCCTCACTCCGAAGAACCGGCCGCGGGTTTGCGTGCACCACGGTGGGTACCGGCTCGCGGGCCGTGGCTTTTCAGTAGCGGCAGCAGGTACTGGCCGGTGACGGATGCAGCGCACGCCGCGACGTCGTCGGGTGTGCCGGCGACCACGACGCTGCCGCCGCGCTCGCCGCCTTCCGGTCCGAGATCGATCACCCAATCGGAGCACGCAACCACGTCGAGGTTGTGCTCGATGATGACGACAGTGTTTCCCGCGTCACGCAGTGCGACGAGTGCATCGACCAGAATCTCGATGTCGGTGAAGTGAAGTCCGGTGGTGGGCTCATCGAGGATGTACAGGGTGCGCCCGGTCGCGCGGCGCGCGAGCTCTCGGGCGAGCTTGACGCGCTGGGCTTCGCCGCCCGACAGCGTGGTGGCGGACTGGCCGAGTCGGATGTAGCCGAGGCCCACGCGCATCAGGGCGTTGAGGCGCTCGCTGATGCGCGGGACGACGTCGAAGATCTCGGCGGCTTGGGTGACGGTCAGGTCGAGGACATCGGCCACCGACATGCCGCGGTACAGGATTTCGAGTGTCTCGCGGTTGTACCTTCGTCCGCCGCAAGCTTCGCAGGTGACGAACAGGTCGGGCAGGAAGTGCATCTCGACGCGAAGGACGCCATCTCCCTTGCACGACTCGCAGCGTCCTCCTTTGACATTGAAGGAGAATCGTCCGGGCTTGTAGCCACGGGCGCGGGCGTCGGGCAAGGCGGCGAACAGCTCCCGGAGCAGGGTGAAGACGCCGGCGTAGGTTGCCGGGTTGGAGCGGGGACTTCGGCCGATGGGGGCCTGATCGATGGAGACGACCTTGTCGATGTGCGAGAGGCCGTCGATGCGGTCGCACAGACCGACAGGACCGGAAGCGCCGTAGAGGCTGGCGCGTGCGGCCTGAAGCAGGGTGTCGATGATGAGCGTGGACTTGCCGGAGCCGCTCACGCCGGTGACCGATGTGATCGAGCCGATCGGGATGTCGACCGTGACATTGCGAAGGTTGTGGGCCTTGGCACCGACGACGCGCAGGGTGGTCTTGGAGGGTTTGCGTCGCCGTCCGGGCAGGGCGAGCCGCTTGGCGCCGGACAGGTAGGGGCCGGTCACGGAGGCCGGGTTGGACTGGATGTCGGCGGGCGGGCCCTGGGCCACGATGTGGCCGCCGTGGACGCCGGCGCCGGGTCCCATGTCGACAACGTGATCGGCGGCGAGGATCGAGTCGCGGTCGTGCTCGACGACGATCACGGTGTTGCCGATGTCGACGAGGCGGCGGAGGGCTTGGAGCAGGCGGGCGTTGTCGCGGGCGTGCAGACCCACGGAGGGCTCGTCGAGCACGTAGAGCACGCCAACGAGGGCGGCGCCGATCTGGGTGGCGAGGCGGATGCGCTGGCCTTCGCCGCCCGAGAGGCTCTGGGTGGAGCGATCGAGGGAGAGGTAGTCGAGGCCGACATCGAGCAGGAAGCCGAGGCGCGTGATGACGGCGCGCAGCAGCGGCTCGGCGATGGCGCGGTCGCGGGCGCTGAGCGCCGGGTCCGGGCCGAGGACCGCCTCGAGCTGATCGCGGAGGCGTCCGAGGGGCAACTCCGCGAGCTCGGCGATGTTCTTTCCGGCGAAGCGCACGGCCAACGCCTCGGGGCGAAGCCGCCGTCCGCCGCACTGGTCGCAGGTCGTGGTGACCACGAAGCGCGCGAGATCGTCCTCGACGCTGCCGGCCTCATCGAGGTCCTCGGCTTCTATCTCGGCATCCTCGCGCTGTGTCTCGCCGCCCTCGAGCAGTCTCTCGAGACGCGGCACGATCCCCTCATAGGCTTCCCTGCGTCGACCGGATCGGGGAGCGCCGAACAGCAGGGCCTGCCGGGCGGTTTCCGGGAGCTGGGCGAAGGGGATGTCGGGGTCGATGCCGAGGGTCTTGACGGCCCTGGCGACCTCGGTGACGAGTGACAGGCTGCCGCGCTCGCCCCAGGCGGCGATGGCGCCTTCGCGAAGGGTGCGGCGTTGGTCGGCGACGACGCGGGCGGGGTCGATGCGGCTGCGCGAGCCGAGGCCGCCGCACGAAGGGCAAGCGCCGTGGGGCCCGTTGAACGAGAACATCCTGGGCTCGATGGCCGGCAACGACACGCCGCAATCGATGCAGGCGAAGCGCTCGCTGAGCCACCGGGGCTCTGCGCCGGTCATGTCGTCGATGAGCATGCGGCCATCACCGAGCTTGAGGGCCAGCTCGACGGAGTCCGTCACGCGAGCCTTGATGCCCTGGCGCAGCACGATTCGATCGACCACCACGTCGAGGTCGTGCGCAGCGGAGCGGTCGACGTGGAGTTCGTCGCCAAGGTCGATCATCTCGCGATCGAGCCGCGCGCGAACGAATCCGTCGCGACGAAGCCTGTCGAGCTCGTTTTTGAGCTCGCCGCGGCGGCCCCTGCAGATGGGTGCGAGGATGGTGGCGCGGTCGCCGTCGGCCCCGGCGAGGATGCCATCGACGATCTGCTGGACGGTCTGGGCTTCGATTCTTCGTCCGCACTTGGGGCAGTGGGGCACGCCGACGCGAGCGAAGAGCAGGCGGAGGTAGTCGGCGATCTCGGTGACGGTTCCGACCGTGGAGCGCGGGTTGCGCGCGAGGGCACGTTGTTCGATGGCGATGGCGGGGGACAGGCCTTCGATGGCGTCGACGTCGGGCTTGGCGAGTTGTTCGAGGAACTGGCGGGCGTAGGCGGAGAGGGATTCGACGTAGCGGCGCTGACCCTCGGCATAGATGGTGTCGAAGGCGAGGGAGGACTTGCCGGAGCCACTTGGGCCGGTGATGACGGACAGGCGGTCGCGCGGGAGTTCGCAGCTGATGTTCTTGAGGTTGTGCTGGCGAGCGCCCCGCACGACGAGACGGTTCATGGACTTCCTGCTGAGGGTGGATGGGACCATGCGTGGTAGCACAAGGGCAGCGGGCACCGAAGGGTCGCGCAAGTGTGGCGGGGAGCGGGACGGGGCAGGGGCGCGGGATGGGGCGCTGCTCGGACGCGCAGGATGTGGGCAGGTGGCGGGGCGGACAGAACGCGCGAGGAAGTGGAACGCCCCCTTCCCCTGCACCGTGGGTTCGACTACGGTCCAGTTCGTGGTTTGCACCACGGCTTTTTCCGGCCTCGTCGATGCGTGTCGCGCGAACCCAGGCGTGCGAGTGACGGGGTGGCAATCGCCGTACCGGGCCCATAGCTCAATCGGTCAGAGCCCCCGGCTCATAACCGGGCCGTTCCTGGTTCGAACCCAGGTGGGCCCACGGTCAGCACATTGGTCCATCTCGCACAGGAGCACCAATCCAAAGTGAGCATCCGAGAACACATTGCTTGCCTGGAGGAGCTGTCGGCGCTCGACCAGGAGATTCGTCTCATCGAAGAATCGCTAGCGCAGGAGCGCACGTCGCTCGCCGATCTGAAGAAGGAGCTCGAGCGGCTGGAGTCGTCGATCGCGGCGGACTCCGCGAGCATCGCGGAGATGGCGAAAGCAAGGGGCGAGCTGAGCCAGGAAGTGCGTCAGCTGGCGACGCAGGTGGAACGGAGCCGTGAGAAGCTCGCGCGATCGCGCAACGAGCGCGAGCAGAACGCGGCGACGCGCGAGCTCGAGGAGCTGCGTCGGATTCAGAAGGACCGCGAGGAAGAGGTGGGCAAGCTGCAGGTGCTCGAGGCGCAGGCTGCCAAGAGCAAGGAAGACGCGGAGGCCGCTCGCAACGAGCTGCTGGGCAAGCTCAGCTCGAGCGAGGGCGAGACCACGGTGAAGATCGACGAGATCGACGCGCAACGCACCTCGAAGCTGGAAGCGCGCAAGCAGCTGACCAAGACGTTGCCTCGCAACGTGTTGAGCCGGTACGAGATCATCAAGCAGCGCAGGGGCACGGCGATCGCGCTGACGCACGACGGGACGTGTCTGGCTTGCCACATGCAGGTGCCTCCGCAGTTGTTCCAGAAGATCCTGCGCAACGAAGCGCTCGAGCTGTGCCCGAGCTGCCAGCGGATTCTGTACTACAAGCCACCGCCCAAGCCTGAAGAGGCCTGAAGCACTGGAGGCGCTCCGTGAAGAGCTGCCCGACATGCCGCCGGTTGTACGAGGACGACGCTGGGTTCTGCCCAATTGACGGTGTGGAGCTGCGAGGCGCCACGGACGTTCCTCCGGAGCCGAGCGCGGAGGACAGCCGAATCGGCACGGTACTCTCGTCGCGCTACCAGGTGCGCCGTGTGGTGGCCGACGGCGGGATGGGGCGTGTGTACGAGTCGCTCGATCTGGTGGAGAACCGGCGGGTCGCGCTGAAGATCCTGCACACCGAGGTGGCGCGCGACAAGGTGGCGCTCGAGCGGTTCAAGCGGGAGTTCGAGATCTCGAAACTGCTGCCGCACGAGCACATCGTGGAGGTGTTCGATTTCGCCAAGCTGCCCGACGGCGGCTACATGCTGGTGATGGACTACCTCGAGGGCGAGGAACTGCGTGCGGTGCTCAAGCGCGAGAAGACGATCGCGCCGGAGCGGGTGGTGAGGATGTTGGCGCAGCTGGCGATCGGGCTGGACGAGGCGCATCGCAGGCAGCTGATTCACCGGGATCTGAAGCCCGACAACATCTTCTTGTGCGGCAAGCACGAAGGCGACCTGATCAAGCTGTTGGACTTCGGCTCGGTGAAAGACAAGTCGGAAGGGGCCAAGAAGCTCACGGTGATGGGCACGACGATCGGCTCGCCCTTCTACATGTCTCCGGAGCAGGCCCAGGGGCTCGAGTCGCTCGACGCTCGAGCGGACGTGTGGGCCCTTGCCGCGATCACCTACGAGGCGTTGACCGGCCAGGTGCCGTTCCAGGGCAACAACGGGCCGTCGATTCTGCTCGCGATCCTCACGCAAACGCCCAAGCTGGCGTCGGACGTGGCGGCAGCGGCGAACGCGACGTTCCCGATCCCGGCGGGGCTGGACCGTGTGCTGGACGAGGCGTTCGAGAAGGACCCGGGCCGACGGATCGGATCGGTCGGTGCGTTGGCCGACAAGGTTGGTCAAGCGTACGGACTGGAAGGCTCGCACCGGGACTGGGCGTACACGCAGCAGCAGACGCTGGGCGAGCAAGTCCACGCGAAGCTGCCGTCGCTGCTCGGGCCCCCGAAGCCGTCGAGGGCGCTGGCGGAGTCCGATCCATTCGCAGCACCGACGCCGCAGGGTGCGACTCGTGCCGAGGATCGGACGGTTCGCCAACCGGAGCCTCCCGCTCGGGCAGACGGCGCGTTTGCACCGCGGGCGAGCGTCGATGGGCTCGAGGCCAAGATCATTCCGAAGGGCCCACCGATTGGGCTGATCGCCGCTGGCGTGGTGGCGTTGCTCGTGGTGGTGGTGGGCGTGGTGGGCATCATGCTGGCGCTGCGCTAGCGTCTATCGAACGGAGCCAACGCGATGAAGGCCAAGCCGCTGTCCCTGCCCGACCAGAACGGCAACGTGCGAACCCTTCCGGAGTTCGCCGGCAAGTACGTGGTGCTGTACTTCTACCCGAAGGACTTCACGTCGGGGTGCACCACGGAAGCGTGCGACTTCCGGGACGCAGCAGGGGCGTTGCGCGAGCTGGGCGCGGTCGTCGTGGGCGTGAGCAAGGACACGGTGACGTCGCACGGGAAGTTCGATGCGAAGCACCAGCTGGGCTTCACGCTCCTGAGTGACACGGACCTTGCGGTGACGCGCAGGTACGGCGCGTTCGGCACCAAGAACATGTACGGCAAGGTCGTCGAGGGGGTGAAGCGCAGCACGTTCCTGATCGGCCCCGACGGCGAGGTGATCAAGGAGTGGATCGGAGTGAAGGTGCCGGGCCACGTGACGTCGGTGCTCGCCGAGATCGAGCGGCATCGCACGGGCCGCGAGGCCGACGCGCCGCCGCCCAAACCGTCGAAGGCGAGCAAGCCCGGCGCGACCAAGACGAAGCGCTGAGGCGGCGATCGGGTGCAACGCTGGCCGCTCGCTCAGCGCTTGTGCTTCTTGTGTCGTGGCATGCTGATGGCGCCACGCTCGGGGGCGGCCATGCCGATGCGTCCCCACAGGTACGCGACGCGCACGCGGTACTTGCCCTGACCGTCGCCGCCGTAGACCCACAGGATGCGCGGGTCCTGATCGATCTGCACGCTGGGGATCCACCAACCGCTGGGCACGAACGCGAGTGGCTCGGCTCCGGAGGCACCCAACCGAGAGACGACGATCCCGCACAAGGCGTGAACGGAGGGATGAGCGCAGCCGCTGCTGACGGTGAGCGTCTCGTTGCCGATGGGAGACCAGGTCCAGATCTTGTCGACCTGCCAGGCGCCGTTGCCGGAGGCGGGGGCCATGGCAGCCAGGTCGGCGGGGAGCGCGGCTTCGATCTGCGCTGCGAGCTCGGGCGTGCGGGGCACGACCGCGAGAGGCTCGGGGGCGCGAACGACTTCGAGAGAAACCTCGGCGTCGTTGCGCTCTCCTGCGCAGCACCGGAAGCCGACGTTGGCGAGGCGTGCCGAGGCGCGGCGGGCGAAGGCGTTGGCGCACCGAGCGAAGACGTCACCGGGGTCGCCCGAGCCACCGCGAACCGCGACGAGGTCCGGATCGGATGTGCCACGTGCCCAGGGGCTGGAGGTCCATTCGAAGGCACCGCCGTGCATGTCGAACACGTCGAAGGCGCTACGACAAGGGACACGTGTGCCGGTGGGGGTCAACGCGACGGAGGCTGTGACGCCGCAGTCGTCCTTGCGGTATGCGTCGCCGTACTCGTAGACGGTGCTCTTGGGGCCCTTGCAGGCTCGTTCCCATTCCAGCTCGGTGCAGAGGCGCTTGCCGACCTGTTCGCAACGGGTGCGGGCCTCGTCGCGGGTGACGTTGGTGGTTTGGATGGCGCCGGGCTCGTTGGGCCACGGATACTGGTCGATGTAGAAGCCTTCGAGCACGACCTGCACGCCAGGCATCTCTTCATCGGCGGCGCGAGGCAACAGCTGCTTGGGGGTGCCGGCGAAGAAGGTTCCGGCAGGGATCCACACCATGTTCTTGCGGGGCTGGGGCGGCGGCTCCGGCTCGGGAAGGGCCACCACGACGACGTCTGGAGGACCGGGAGTGGCGTGGGAGGAGCGGCGGCAACCGAGCGGGGCGGCGGCGAGCAGCAGAAGGAGGAAGCGGCTGGACTGGTTCATCCCTCTGCTTTGTCTTCGCGGTCACGCAGCCCGAGCTCCTTCATCTTGAGCTGGAGCCCCTTCCTGGAGATCTTGAGCATGCGGGCGGCGTGCGTGACGTTGTAGGCGGTCTGCTCGAGGGCGCGAACGATCAGATCGCGTTCGATGCGTGCACGAGCGGCACGGACCTGCTCCTTGAGCCCGTCGCCCGGCATGCCGTCATCGACGACGGCGACCGAAGGCAGCGGCGTGGAGGTTTGGCTGACGCGGACTTCGGGGGAGAGGTCGTTGAGCAGGATGCGCGGGCCGTCGCAGAAGAGCACGGCGCGTTCGATGACATTCTCGAGCTCGCGGATGTTGCCGGGCCAGGAGTAGGCGCAGAGCCGGTCGATGGCCTCCTTGTCGATGGACTCGACGGCCTTGCGCAGGCGCCCGTTGAACTTGGTGATGAAGTGCTGCACGAGCAGCGGGATGTCCTCGCGCCTGTCGCGCAGGGAGGGAAGGACGATGGGGACGACGTTGAGGCGGTAGTACAGGTCCTCGCGGAAGCCGCCGTTGGCGATCTCCTTCTTGAGGTCGCGGTTGGTGGATGCGACGAGTCGCACGTCGACGCTGATGGTCTTGATGCCGCCGACGCGCTCGAACTCGCTTTCCTGCAGGACGCGCAGGAGCTTGACCTGCATCTCGACGGGGATCTCGCCGATCTCGTCGAGGAACAGGGTGCCGCTGCTGGCGAGCTCGAAGCGTCCGGGCTTGGAGCTGACGGCGCCGGTGAAGGCGCCGCGTTCGTAGCCGAACAGCTCGGACTCCATCAGGTCCTTGGGGATGGCCGCGCAGTTGACCTTGATGAAGGGCTTGTCGTGGCGAGAGGAGTTTTCGTGGAGCGCGCGGGCGACGAGCTCTTTGCCGGTGCCGCTCTCGCCGGTGATGAGCACGGTGGTCGGCGTGTCGGCGACGCGCTGGATGACCGCGTACATCTCCTGGATAGGCTTGCTCTCACCGATGATACCGAAGCGTGCGCCGGAGTCGGCGCGTGCGGCGGCATCGGCGGTGAACTCGGCCTCGGCGAGATTGCGCGTGCGCAGCGCCTTGTGAACGATCGCCTTGAGCTCGGCCTGATCGAAGGGCTTGGTGATGTAATCGAACGCGCCGGTCTTGAGCGCCTCGACGGCGTTGTCGACGGTGCCGTGCGCGGTGAGGATGACGACAGGCAGGTCGGGATCCATCAGCAGCGCGTTGCGCAGCACCTCCATGCCGTCGACCTTGGGCATGCGCAGGTCGGTGATCACCAAGTCGATGTGGTGCTCGCGCAACAGGCCGAGGGCCTGCTCGCCGTCCTCTGCCTGGTGGACTTCGTAGCCTTCGCGCGCGAGCTGCGCGGAGAGCACACGACGGATATTCGCTTCGTCATCGACGACGAGGATCTGCTCTCGTGAGGGGAGCATCATGGGTCGCCTGCCTTCGGATCGCCCTGGGTCATGGACAGCGGAACGAGTTTCGCCCCGCACCGCCTAGCGAGGAACAATAAAACAGGAAGACGGTAGCCGCGCCAGGGGCACCCGCGGCCACCACGTCGCGATCGCCCACGCGGACCGTGGCGACCGCGGATCCGAGGGCATCGCCATTCGAGGGCGATGCGAGGCGATCGGTCTCGACGATGGAGGAGCGGGTCGGGTCGGCATCCACATGGTACACCAGCACGGCTCCGGCGCCGTGGACTCCGTCAACGTCCAGCTCGGGCATCCCCACCACCAACTCGTTGACACCGTCACCGTCGAGATCCCCGATCGCCGTGGAGCGGCCGAACGACAAGGGGCTGCGGTTGCAGCCGACGACAGCCGCACTGTCGACGCAGCTCAGGGAGGCGACGTGCGGATCGGCAGACGCGAGCGGTGCATCGCACTGGTCCGACAGCGGCTGCGCGGCGAGCACGCTTCCGTCATAGATCTGGATGCTGTCGATGCTCGTGACCAACAACTCGTCGCTCGCGTCGCCCACGAGCTGGCCGGCAGACAGGTACAGGCCGAAGCCAGAACGATCGCCGGGCAGGCACCCCCACGAAGACACCTGGTTGGTCGCACGCTCGATCCGATAGAACCAGACGTGACCGTTGCGGCTGGGATCGTCGATTCGCGGGGCGGAGACGGCCACCAGGTGGTCCCCTCCGGCCAAGGCCAGAACGGCCACCGCGGCGCCGAAGTCCTCGCCCTGATCGGTGGCGACCGCGTCGGGCGACGGCAACAGCTGGAAGGCGGAGGATGCGGGCGGATAGAACCATGCGCGGCGCGACACGCTGCTGACGGCAGCAACCAAGGGCTGCTGGTCGGCGGAAGCGGCTTGTTGGATCAGTGGCTGGGAGAGGTCGCCGGCCAGCGCCTGGTCGACGAGCTCGGCGGGCGACACGTCTTGCGGGTGGGCGGGATCGGCGCCCGGAACGGGATAGACGAAGTCGACGCGATCCTGGCAGCGTCCGAGCAGACCGCGAGCGCCGGCGCGATCGCCGGCACCGAATAGGAAGCAAGGCGGGGTGCTGCCGGAGGGAGCAGCCGAGAGCAACGGGGTGAGGCTTGCGCCCGAGACGCAGGCCTGTCCGCAGAAGCCCACGTCGACAGGTGAGGAGGCAGGACGGTCGTCAGCTATCGAGTATTGGGCGAGGGACGAGGCGCTGTTGGGCTGGCCGCCGACCAGCAGCACGGAGCCGGCGTCGAGGCGGGCGGACGCGAGCCGCGCGCCGAAGCCCGGGATGGCGCCGGGGTTGGTGATACGGACGACCGGGCTTTCGTTGCGGATGTCATCGAAGCGCGACCAGGAGCACGCGGGGAGCGACGCGCAGAGGCACAGCACCGCGATGGTCGATGAGCGGGTGGGCATCAGAACCTCCACTGGATGGCGAAGCCGCCGGCGGAAGGCTGGGCGAGAGGCATCAGCTCGAGACGCTCGCGAGCGGGGGTGTCATCGCGCACTGCGGCGGGACGATCGAGATGCGGCGGTGCGGGAGAGGCGTCGGACCGAGGAGGGGCCGGAGAGCCATCTGGTTCGGGGAAGTCGTACGCGTTCCCGGGGCGCATTTCGGAGGGCGGGGTTGGGTCCTTGATGAAGCTGTAGGTCGAGAAGGCAGCGAACAGCGCGCCGATGCCGAAGCAGGCGTCGGCTCCGATCGCGTAGATCTTGCCGGTCGTGTACCTGTCGTCGTCGCCGGTGAGGGAACCCGCGCGACGATCAGCTCGCAGGTCGTCGTAGATGGAGTTGGAGCGAAGGCCGAGGAAAGCGCCGCCCCCCAGGAACACTGCGGACAGGGCGGCCTGAGTCCACGCGCCGCCTCGCGGGGTCTTGGGCGTCATGACGAGGTCGACGGGAAGGACTCTGCCGCGCGGCACCTGTACGGTTCCGGTCACGGTCTTGCGGCCGTCAGCGCGACCAACGAGCTCATGCGTGCCAGCGGGCAGGTCGACGTCGAGTGGGGCACCGGTGTGGAACGATCCCGCGGGATGGCCATCGACCTCGATGTCGATGGTCGGAGCGTTGCCGCTGAGGCGCAGGATGCCGTGAGAGGCGCGTGCGAGCTCGACGATCAGCTCGCGCTGCTCGCCGTGAGACAGGCGGAAGGTACGGGAGGCGGTCTGGAAGCCGGCGCGAGCCACCCAAACGCGATGCTCGCCGAGGCCGACCAGACCTTCGTGCGGCGTGGTTCCCCACGGGGGGCGCTTGTGCGGCGGAGGGTCGTCGAGGTAGATGCGAGCACCGCTCTGGGGCGAGGTGACGCGCAAGAACGCGAGGAACTCGCCCTGGCGGAGGTTGGCCTTGAACTGGTGGACGTGACCGGCGGCCACATCCATGTCGGTCTCGCTGCGATGGAAGTCGGCGAAGGCTTCGATAACGATGTGGTAGTGGCCGACGTCGAGCGTGGTGTTGAGCGGGGTGGAACCGGAGACCACGCGGGACCAGCCGGGGTTGGTCTCGCCCGAAACGAACGGGGAAGCGGTGGGCGATTCTCGGAGGTAGACCGAGACGGGTGCGCCGGGGGGCTCGCTTTCGATGATGACGAGCGACTTCATGTCGGCGGGCTCATCGACGACGGAGGGCTGAGAAGCGGGCGAAGGTGCAGCGGCATCCGGGGCGAGGTCGGCGCCGGCATCTCCAGGCGGCGGAGCGGCAGCGTCGGCAGCCGCAGAAGCGGGAGGGGCGGCGGCGAGGGCTGCTTCGATTCTGGCGATGCGCGCGCGCGTCGGTACTGCGTCGGGCGCGTTGGGGTCAGCGTCGAGGTACTTTCGGAAGAACTCCAAGGCCAGGTCGAGGTGACCGAGCTTTTGGTGGCAGACCGCCTCGTTGTAGAGGAAGGCCGCGTAGGGCTCGGCCGCATAGGCAGCAGCGAACGCGTCGGCGGCTTCCGCGTACTTCTTCTGGGCGTACAGCTCTTGGCCTCGCTCCATGTGCTTCTTGGCAACGTCGAGGGCGGCGCCGGGGGGCGAGGCGGCAGAGGGCTGGGCCGAGACTCGCCCGACAACCAGAGCGATCGCGAGAGCGAGAGCGAGAAGGGCAAGCCAAGGGTGCAGGATTCGCTTCACACGTCTACCCTCCTCCGAACGACTTCCGGGAGCAAGCCGGATGGGAGCGGACGACAAGCAGACCCCGGGGAACAGGTTTGTGCTACTTTCTGGGACCGTTGTGGTAGGCCGGTATTCCCGAGGCTGAATTCGCGCTGCCGGGAAGGCGGGTTCAAGCGGGAGGAGACTCGATGCGACGGTGGACCTGGTTGATGTGTGGCGGCCTGATAGTGGCACCTGTGGCGGCGGTCCTTGCGGGCGATTCGATGGAACCGTATCCGAGCTGCCACGAGGAACCCTCGCCAGCACAGCGCCAAGCCGCGCAGGGCGCGTTCCAGGCGGGCTCGGGCTCGTACCAGGAGGGTGACTACACCAAGGCGATCGAATACTGGCGCGATGCGTACCGGAGGGACTGCACCGCCCATCTGTTGCTCCTGAACCTGGCGAACGCCTACGAGCGGTTGGGGGATCGACGCGCAGCGGTCTTTGCGCTCAAGACCTATCTCGAGCGCCAGAAGGACATCCAGGATCGTTCGATCCTCGAACGCCGGGTGCAGAACCTCGAGGAGCAAATCGCCGCTGCGCAGGCCGCGTCCGCAAAGGCAGCGACGGCAGCAGCGGCATCGTCCTCTGCACCTTCTTCCTCGTCCAAACCGCCGCCTAGTCCTCCTGTCGAGACCAGTCGCGCGGGCAAGTCCATCACCCCCTGGATCGTCGTGGGAGCAGGCGGCGTCATCACCGTCGTTGGGGCGTTGGTCTATGCGGGCGGCAACACGAAGGTCAAAGACGCCGAGGCCGCGTGCCCGAACCACCAGTGCACCGACCCGTCCGTGCAGGCGTCGGGCAATGACGGCCGCACGCAGATGAACGTCGGCGGCGCCATGATAGGAATCGGCCTGGTGGGCGTGGCGGGCGGGTTGGTCTGGCACTACGTGCTGGACAAGCCGAGCCAGTCGACTGCGGCGTCGACGTCCCCGCTGCTGCAGCCGGCGTTGGGGCCGGGTTACGCGGGGATGTCCTACGGCGGCTCGTTCTGAGTCAGCGCGACGGGCGCATCGACAAGGAACGTAGCGGGCCCACGGCGTGAGCGGACGGCACGAGCGCGGTAGGCGGTCCGCTCACCGGCTCGACGCGGAGGATGAGTGCGGGTTGAAGTTGAAGGGGTAGCGCACGGTGGACTCCATGCCGCGCTTCGAGGGTGGGAAGGCGAGCGTCTTGAGCACGGAAACCATGCAGGTCTCGAGGTCGGGCTCTGTGATGTCGGAGGCACCCTTGTCGATGGCGGCTTCCTTCACCTCCCCTTTGGGGGCGAGCACGAACGTGAGCGTCACGTTGCCCTTGATGCCCGGGTGGGCCTTGAGGCTTGCCTGGTAGCAGCGCCGAAACTTGTCTCGGTTGTCCTGAATGATCTTGCGATAGTCGTCGATACCGCGGTCGCCGGTCGTCGCATTCCCGTCGCTCTGGGCGTTGTTCCAAGGCTTGGCGCTGCCGGGCGGAAGGGCCACGTCGCCTTGGGCGGAGGCCGCGGGCGCGGCGGGCTCGGCACTGGGCGCGGCTGGCGCTGCCTGCACCGCCGCGGTGCCGGTCGACTCGCCGGGCGGGGTGGCGGTCGGCGGGACGGTCGAGGCGGCTTCGGGACCGGGCCGAACGCTTTGGTTGCAGGCGGCTGCGACGAGCAAGGCGGGGACGATCCAGGCGGTACGCATGGGCGCAGCGTAGCGCGAATCGAAGCGCGAGGACACGGCATCAGCCGGTTTGCAGGAAAGGCTCCCAGTGCTTGAAGGTTCGGCCGGTGAGAGCCCAGGACGAAGCGGTTGGGGCAGAGGCGACCCGAATGGACGGATAGAGCCGATGGAGCACCAGGACGGCTGCTTGGAGGGCTGATTCCCTAGGCCAGGCAGCTGACGGAAGGGATCGTAGGACAGGCGGCGCGTTCTCCCAGGCGACGGACCTCGACCTCACCGCGAATATCGGCTATCTCGTGCGACCAACCAACGACGCGACCAGCCGGGGCGCGACTTCGCGCGCTGCCGGTGGCGCATGGTCGTGCACAGCCCAGGTCGAGATCACGTGACCCGTCCAAACTCATTTCTTGTTGCGTCGCTCGTCGCTTGCCTCGGCCTCGCGGTCGGATCGATGGGCTGCGGGCCCGCGGCGTCGCCGCAGCCCACGCGGGCGCCGATGGCGCAGAAGTGGTTCGACCGTGCGCAGGCGAGCTATCGCGCGGTGGACATCGAGGACGCGCAGGACGCGATCAACGAAGCGCTCCGGGTGGCTCCGGACGATCCGGAGCTGCGGCTGTTGGCTGCGAACCTGGCGTTGGCGCGGCTGGACTTCGGCGAAGCGAAGCGTCTCACCGAGGGCTTGCAGCAGCCGCAGGCGCTGGCGGTGCGCGGGCGTGCGTTGTGGTACGCCGGCGACGTGAAAGATGCGGGATTGGTGCTGGAGGCGCTGCTGCGCGATCCGGAGGTGCACGACCCGTGGGCGAAGGCGGTCTCGAAGCTGGCGAACCAGGGCGCGGGGCGCACGCCGTACCGCGCCGAGGGCAACATCGTTGCGGCGGTGGAGATGCCGCACGTGCGGGGAGCGGCGCTCATCGTTCCGGTGGAGGTCGACGGGGACCAAGGTCTGGCGATGGTCGCCACGGGAACGGCGGAAGTGGTGCTCGACAGCGCGCAACGCAAGGAGCCGTCGTGGGTGTCGGTGACGATCGGCGGAGCGGTCGAGTACCAGGACGTGCCGGCGGTGACGCAGGATCTCTCAGGGCTGTCGCGGCAGCTGGGAGCGCCCATCAAGGCGCTGCTCGGCGTCAACTTCCTGCGCCATTCGAACCCGACGTTCGACTTCGAAGCGCATCAGTTCGTGGTGCGGCGCTTCGCTCCGCCGCGCCCCCCCGCCGCGACGAACGTTCCGCTGTTCTACATCCGCGGTGGCGCGATGATCATGCGCAGCGCTTTCAAGTCCGGCAGCGATGCGCCTCCGGTATCGCTGATGATCGACTCGTCGATGCTGCTGCCGCTCACGCTCGATGAAGAAGGATGGAGCAAGGCCGGCGTCGCGTTGTCCTCGCTGACGCCCGTCCCCGAGGAGCCGTCGCTCAAGCAGGGGATCGTGCCGCTGGTACGCATCGGGCAGTTCGATCTGGCTCAGGTCGCCGGCGTGCTCGGCAAGGACATCCCGAACCTCGAGACGTCGCTCGGACTGGACATCGACGGCGTGGTGGGAGCGGGCTTGCTCGCGGGGTTCCGCGTGACGCTGGGAGAGGGCGGACGCGTCCTGTGGGCAGAAGAAGACGTGGTACCGGAGGAAGCGCCGTCGGCGCCGAGCGGTGGAGACACGACGCCCGAGGGAGCCGCGCCGGCAGGTCCGACCGCGCCTCTGGGATCGGCACTGCCGCCCATCGCTCCCCCGGTGGCGCCGCCCGCGGTGCCTCCCCCGCCCCCAACCAAGTGAACCTCTGGTCATCGTCGCGATGAAGCCCAAGCGATCAGCTTCCAAGACCATCGACCGCACGCGAGGTGCGGTGCCGCGGCATCGTGTCGTGGTGTACGCCGGGAGCTTCGACCCGGTGACCAACGGGCACCTCGACTTGATCTACCGGGCAGCCTCGTTGTTCGACAGGACGGTCGTGGCGGTGGGCAAGCACCCGACGCGCAACCCGTGCTTCACGGTCAACCAGCGGCTCGCGCTGCTGCGCGGCGTGACGAAGGACATTCCGGGGGTCGACGTCACCGCGTTCGACGGGTTGGTCGTGGACTACTGCCGGACCATCGGCGCGACCGCGATCGTGCGCGGTCTGCGCGCCGTGACGGACTTCGAGTACGAGCTGCAGATCGCGCATGCGAACGCGGACATGGCGCCGCAAGTGGACACGGTGTTCCTGCCGACACGCACGATGTACGGGTTCGTGTCGGCGTCGTTGGTACGCGAGATCGCGAGCCACGGGGGGGACGTGTCGAGGTACGCACCCGCGCTGGTGTGCACGGCGTTGAAGAAGAGGTACGGCAAGTAGTCGCATTCGGCCGCGCGCGCGTGATGGGAACGCGAGCGAGCTTCGCGCGCTGGGTGCCGGGCACGAGGGCGCGACGCGACGGACTGGAGCTGGTGCGGAGATCGGGGCGCTACTTGTCCGCCATGAAGGGATAGCGGAAGTCGGTCGGCGGGACGAAGGTCTCCTTGATCGCGCGCGGCGAGGCCCAGCGCAGCATGTTGAGCAGGCTGCCGGCCTTGTCGTTGGTGCCGGAGGCGCGTGCGCCGCCGAACGGCTGCTGGCCGACGACCGCGCCGGTGGGCTTGTCATTGATGTAGAAGTTGCCGGCGGCGAAGCGCAGCACGGACATCGCGCGCTCGATCGCAGCGCGGTCGCGGCCGAAGAACGCGCCGGTGAGCGCGTAGGGGCTGGTCTCGTCGCAGAGCTTGAGCGTCTCTTCGAGCTTGTCGTCGTCGTAGACGAAAGCGGTCACGACCGGTCCGAAGATCTCCTCGCTCATCAGGCGGTGCTTGGGATCGGTGGCCTGGATGAGCGTGGGCTGGACGAAGAAGCCTTCCTTGTCGGAGTAGTCGCCACCGGCCAGCACCTTGCAGCTCGGGTCCTTCTTGCCGAGCTCGATGTACGAGACGTGATCCCGATACGCGTTGGCGTCGATGACCGCGCCCATGAAGTTGCGGAAGTCGGTGATGTCGCCGACGCCGATCTCCTTGATCTGGGCGACGGCGCGCTCGAGGATCTTGGGCCACAGGGACTTGGGCGCGTAGACGCGCGAGGCCGCGGAGCACTTCTGCCCCTGGAACTCGTAGCCTCCGCGAACGATGGCGGTCGCGACGGCGTCGGGGTCAGCCGATGCGTGGGCGAAGATGAAGTCCTTGCCTCCGGTCTCGCCGACGATGCGCGGGTAGCCCCTGTAGCTGGAGATGTTCTCACCGATGGTCTTCCAGATGTTCTGGAACACGGCCGTGGAGCCTGTGAAGTGCACGCCCGCCAGCTCGGGGTGGCGCAGGCACAACGGGCCCACGACGGAGCCGGGACCCATGACGAGGTTGATGACGCCGTCGGGCAGGCCGGCCTCGTGCAGGATCTGCATGATGACCCACGCGGACAGCACGGCGGTTTCGGCGGGCTTCCAGACGACGGTGTTGCCCATGATCGCGGGGGCCGTGGGCAGGTTGCCTGCGATCGAGGTGAAGTTGAAGGGCGTGATGGCGAGGACGAAGCCGTCGAGCGGGCGCTGCTCGAGCATGTTCCACATGCCGGGAGAGCTGATGGGCTGCTCCTGCATGAGCTTGGCGGCGAAGTGGACGTTGAACCGGTAGAAGTCGACGAGCTCGCAAGCGGCGTCGATCTCGGCCTGGAAGGCGGTCTTGCTCTGGCCGAGCATGGTGGCGGCGTTGGCCGTGTGGCGGTACTTGCCGGCGAGCAGATCGGCGGCCTTCAGGAAGATGGCCGCACGGGCCTGGAAGGGCATGCGAGCCCAGTCGTTCTTGGCTGCGAGCGCGGCGTCGATCGCCGCCTGGACCTCTTCGGCCCCGCCCTGGAAGCGGCGCGCAAGAACGAGCGACCGCTTGTGCGGAGCGCGCACCTCGACGACCTTGCCGGCCCGCCGTTCGCGTCCGCCGATGAAGTGCCCGAACTCGGCGGGCGTGGACGACATGCGCGCGAGCTCGGCCTTGAGCAGGTCGCGCTCCTTGGATCCAGGACTGTAGGACAATACGGGTTCGTTGGTCGGTGGAGGAGGAAGCATCATCGCGTCGAGCATGACGGGCTCCTTTGGAGATGAGCGTGCATGGTTCGCTGACGGCCGACCGGGGGCCGTCACCAGCCCGGAGCCTAGTACTGGTGGCGGCAGAAGCGCACCCCCCTGCACCGGGCGAGGATGAGAAAAGGCAGTTCGTGATTGACCGGAGCGTCGGGTCGCGTGCAGCGAAGGGATCAGCGGTGGGAGCCCAATCGGAGGCTCTTGGGGTCGAGAACCCAGCGGAGCTTGGGCACGCCGGCCTCGTCGAGCTTGAGGGAGGCGACCATGGACTTGGTGAAGCCCTTGGGCCAGGCGGCCTCGCCCAGCAGGGCGATCATGAGCTCGGAGACGCCCGGTTCGTGGCCCACGAGCATCACCGCCTTGGCGCTGCGCTGCCCGAACTCCTGAAACAGGGCGAAGGCAGTCTGCCCCGGGGCGAGATCCTGACGAACGACGACGCCGTCGGCCGGCTGGAGCACGGAGGCGACAATCTCGGCGGTTTGCACGGCGCGCACGAGGGGGCTGGAGACGATGATGTCGGGCAGCTCCTTCTGGGCCGCGAGGAACTTGGCGACCTCGACGGACCGCTTTCGGCCTTTCATGGTGAGGGCGCGGTCGAAGTCGTTGGGCGACGCAGAGGCGTCTTCGGCTGCGCTGTGACGCATGACGTAGAGCTTCATCGGGGGGGAAAATACACCCGACGGCGGGTCAGGCTTGTGACATTTGCGTGGCGGCGGGGTGATCAGGCCTTGTGGGCTCCGGAGGCGGGGGCGCGGCGAGCGGGCTTGTCGGCTTCGGGCTTGTCGGCTTCGGGCTTGTCGTTGGCGGCTTGTTGGGCAGCGGGCGTGTCGCGCTGCAGGCCGTGCTTGACCAGGAGCTGCGTTCGAATCTTGTCGGCAATGGCTGGCCGCTCCTCGAGGAATCGCATGGCGGCATCACGCCCCTGGCCGAGCCGTTCACCGCCGTACGAGTACCAGGCGCCGCTCTTCTCGATGATGGCGTCTTCCACGGCGAGGTCCACGAGGTCGCCGGTGCGGTTGATGCCCTGGCCGTACAAGATGTCGAACTCGACCTCGCGGAAGGGCGGCGCGAGCTTGTTCTTGACCACCTTGACGCGGGTTCGATTGCCGACGACGGACGGTTCGCGTCGGTCGCCCGCGCCCGGATCCTTGATGGAGCCGATGCGGCGGATGTCGACACGCACGCTCGAGTAGAACTTGAGCGCGTTGCCTCCGGAGGTGGTCTCGGGGCTGCCGAACATGACGCCGATCTTCATGCGGATCTGGTTGATGAACATGAGCAAGGTCTGCGAGCGGGCGACATTGCCCGTGAGCTTGCGCAGCGCCTGGCTCATCAGGCGTGCCTGCACGCCGACGTGCTGGTCGCCCATGTCGCCTTCGATCTCTGCCTTGGGAACCAGGGCCGCCACCGAGTCGACCACCACGCAATCCACGGCGCCCGAACTTACGAGCGTGTCGGCGATTTCCAGGGCCTGCTCACCGTAGTCGGGCTGGCTGATCAGCAGCTCATCGGCCTTCACGCCCAATCGCTTGGCGTAGTTGACGTCGAGGGCATGCTCGGCGTCGATGAAGGCCGCCACGCCGCCAGCAGCCTGGACGCTGGCAATTGCGTGCAGAGCCAGGGAGGTCTTGCCACTGGACTCCGGGCCGTAGATCTCGACGATCCTGCCGCGCGGCCAGCCGCCGATGCCCAGGGCGATATCGAGACCGATGGAGCCGGTGGGCACGACGCGCACGCCGTCGGCAAGGGCTTGGCCGTCCTTGAGGCGCATGATGGCGCCCTTGCCGTATTCCTTTTCGACGCTGGCGATGGCGAGTTCGAGAGCTTTCTGGCGATTCTTGTCTTCCATGGGGGGCATTCTCCGCGAGGCGGCCGGGCCGGGACGATGGCGGTAGGGCCTACACGTCCTGCGCTCCGAGGTCGAGCACCGGAGCTTATACTGCACAACCGTTCAGCTCACAAGAGTCCGATCGGAGTCGGCGCACACGCAGGGAGCCTCGCGGCACGGCGAGGCGCAGCCGCGCGCCCGACGATCAGAACAAGGGTAGAAACCGGCGGCACCTGTGGCATGAAGGGCGGGTGGGACCGCGTGCACGAGTTGTGGCTTTCGGGCTCATGCTAGCAGCGGGCGAGATGCTCGGCTGCGACCAGGGCTGCAGCTGGGGCCCGTCGAGCCAGCCGCCGACCGAGCCACCGAAGCCGCCGAGACGTCCGGTGAATTTGGACGCCGGCGTGGCGGCGCTGCTCGGGATCGACGCGGACGTGCCGCCCACCGATCCCCCTGCCCCGCCGGGAGACCTGAAAGCGGAGGTGGACGCGTTCACGACGCTGGAAGCGTGCGTGGGGTCGCGCGCGCCGTTGGACTCAGTGGTGGGAGACGCGATCGACGCCATCGGCTACGACTCGCTGTTGCACGACGCCTGCCGCGTGTTGCAGGCGGTCAAGGCCCGCAACCCGGCGGCGTGCGATCCCATCGTGTCGTCGTCGCTGCGGGCTCACTGTGTTGCATCGGTGGCGATCGTGGCGGCGGACGAAGGGATGTGCCCGATGGAGCTCGAGGGCCACGACCCGCTGTGCGTGGCACTTGCGCGGCGCGACTCGAGGCTGTGCACGACGGTGTCTCGCGAGGACCGGGCGACGTGCCGAGCGGTGCTGGCGCACGACACCAAGCTTTGCGAGGGCGATCGGCGATGCGCGCGTCTGGTGTCGCGCTGGGGCGGGCTGGTGAGCGACGCGGCGCAGGGGCCGGAGCTTGGGACGCGCGTGGTGATGACGCTGGCGGGCGCGGCGGATGCAGGCGCTGGGGGCAAGCCCATGACGTTCGACTTGTCGAAGGACACGGGACCCGCGACAGTCCGGCAGGGGCCGACAGGGACGAAGATCCTCATCGGTGAGACGGCGACGGCAGCGTGGCCGCCCGCGATGATCGCTCCGGAAGCGCGCATGTCCGTCGTGCTCTCGGCAGATGGTTCGACGATCAAGCAGGGCAAGCATGCCGTAGAGCGCGACGCGGTGTCCTTCGTGTTGCTGGTCCCGAAGGTCGCGACGTTGTCGTCGGAGTCGATGGATGGGGCGGCGACGCTGGACGTGGACCTTGTGGGTTTGAAGATCGGCGCGCCGGTGCGCTTCACCTTGACGGCGAAGATGCCGGAGGAGATCGGCGGCTACCGCGTGCGAATCGAGGTGAACACGTTCGTGCGCGACGTGGTGACCGTGGGCAAGTGAGGCGCGGGGTCGCTGCCGGTCGAGGCGAGGGTCACGGGCAGCGCGCGGCGGGGCTAGGAGCGTGTCGGGGAAAAGGTCAACGCAGAGGCGCAGAGGCGCAGAGGCGCAGAGGCGCAGAGGCGCAGAGGCGCAGAGGCTCGAAGGCCGGGAAAGCGACCGAGGGAGCGTGTGGGGAGGCGGCGTGCGTGACAACGCCCGGCCGCGTACGGCTGGCGCGCCAGTTCAGAGCCGGGCACAGGGCACGACCCGAGCGAGTCACGCGACGGCCATCGCGGGTTGCTCAAGTCCGAGTCCACTTCGGAAGAGCTTGAGCAGATTGTGCATGGCGCAGACGAAGTGCCACTCGTGGCCCGCGTTGTCGGCCCCGCGCACGGAGAACCGTCG
>JAJZQG010000200.1 GCA_021847645.1 Myxococcales bacterium | reverse complement strand
CGGGAGGCTCGATGCAGTCGTGGTCGCACGGCGGGGCGCGCTCGACAGCGTCAGGCGGCTCTGGGTCGACGCCGACCTCCCAATGGCAGAAGCTCGCCCGTGACGTCGACGGCCACGGTGTTTGGGTGGGTCAGCTCAGCGAGCGATCCCCCGATGCGTTCGTCGCCGGCTGGGATTCTTGGTGCGGTACGCTGCCGACCCGTCGCGCAAGATGGACAGCCGGTCGTTGGCGATCGCGGGCCGCAAGCAGTAGCGCACCAGCTGCTCTCGCCCCTTGCGATCGAGCGCGCCGAACCGAACTGTACGAGTCTGCGAAGTACAGTGAGGTCCACGAGGACCGCCGGAGGCGGCCGCAGTGCAGTGCACGCCGGCTTCGACCGAGTAGCCGTCCTCCTCGGCCGTCAACGGGCTCTTGCACCGCTGCACGGGGCGTGGCTGCTGATCGGGGAACAACTCCTGCTGCGATCGTCCGCGCGCGTCGATGCGTCCAACCGGTCCGAGTCGTGGACGATAGCTGGCCGCGCAGTGGACGAGGCCACGACCTGGTGCCATGAGCCAACGTCGTGCCGTCAGTGAAACGTTTGGATTCAAGGCGTCAGCCTAACAGCACAGGCGGCGGGCCACTGCGCAACACCTCTGTAGCGTACGACCGAGGCCATTCGATTCGACAATCGAAGACGTTCGCACGTGAGGTGGCGGCCGCCAGCCCCCACGTAGCGACCGCCACCGTCGCCCCTGGAGCTGCGACGTCGCCCCTGGAGCTGCGACGTCGCCCCTGGAGCTGCGACGTCGCCCCTGGAGCTGCGACGTCGCCCCTGGAGCTGCGACGTCGCCCCTGGACTACGCCGCTTGCCAGAAACCAACCAGACCGTCCGTTTGGCTGATCTGCAAAGAAATCGTAGGGCTCAAAGCTCTCCTGTTTGGTTCCGGTTTGCCAAGACAGGCGGGGTACCACGTCGTGAGCATCGTGACGTGGAACCTCAAGGCCGCGAAGCCGTTCGTCGTCATGGAGTGCATGCCGCGGGGCTCGCTTGCGAAAGAAGTCGAGCGGCGCGGCGCGTTGACGGTGGTCGACGCCATCGACGCCACGCGCAAGATCGCCATGGCCCTCGCCGAGCTTCACCAGGGCGGTGTCGTCCACCGCGACGTCAAGCCGGGCAACGTTCTGGTCCGCGCGGATGGGCGGCGCCGAGGGGCCGTTCGCCTTGTCCGCGGCGTGGTTCGTGCGCGACGGCCATGTCGTGTCGATCGTGCGGGCTTGCCGCTCCGCACCCGTCGACCTATGACCCGGCCGAACCCGATGCGACGCTGGCTTTCGATGTCGATCTTCCTCGCGATCGTTCTCGCGCTCGCGGGCCTGCTGCACGGCTACGTCTACTCGCGTCTGGTCGCCTGGATCGAGCCGTCCGACGGCGTCCTGCTGACCCTGCGCATCGGCGTGATCGTCCTGGCGGTCTCTGCGCTGGCAACCCGCGCGCTCGAGCGCGTCATTCCCGCTCTGTATCGCCCTGCCTGGTGGGACTCGGCCGTCTGGCTCGGACTGGTCTGGCAGCTCTCCGCCGGAGTGAAAGGTCCGCCGCGATTCCCCGTTACCCGGGAAGGCCGCGTGTGCTACGCGGTCGAATTTGCAGGCTCGGCACAGGCGGCGGCACCAACTGGATCCAAGCCCTGGTCCACGACCGCGGTCTGAAGCCCGTAGCCTCCTACTGAAGGGTGGACCCATGCGAAAAGCCGTCTCGATCGTTGCGATTGCCCTGGGCCTGATGGCCGCGTCCTGCTCCGGCGCCGGAGCGAAGTACCCAACCACTGACGCCCTGAACCTCAGCCGAGTCGTGCTGTACCGCAACGGGATCGGCTACTTCGAGCGCGAGGGGCACGTGGACGGCGACGTGCTGCGCATCAAGGTCCGCAAGGATCAGATCAACGATCTGCTCAAGTCGCTGACGGTGGTCAGGCGTGCAGGCGGCGAGGCTGTGAGCGTGTCGATGCCGCTCGATCCCCAGACGTGGGCCAACGCGGCGCTGTCGACGCTGGCGCCCGGACATGGAAGCCTTGCCGAGGTGCTCGATGCGCTGCGTGGCACGCAGGTGGAGCTCGCGACGACGTCCGGCTCGGTCAGCGGGCGCATCGCGATGGTGGAGGAGCTCGAGGTGCCCGGCCCCGCCGCGGGCGACAAGCCCGGTCCCGCCACGCCGGATCACAAGGTCACGCTGATGGACGGCAACGATCTGCGCATCGTGATGCTGTCCAAGGTCAAGACGATCACGCTGCTCGACGGCGACCTGGCGATGCAGTTCAATCGCACGCTGGATGCGTCGGCAGGCGAGGGGATGTTCCAGCAGGTCGACGTGGCGATCCGGCTGGCGAACGCCAATGCGCACGATCTGCTGGTGAGCTACGTGGTGCCGGCGCCGATGTGGAAGCCGACGTATCGTGTCGTGTTGCCCGAAGGTGGCAAGGGCAAGGCATTGCTGCAGGCGTGGGCGGTGGTGGACAACACCAGCGGCGAGGACTGGAAGCAGGTACAGCTGGCGCTGACGTCGGGCGCGCCGATCGCGTTCCGCTACGATCTGCACACGCCGCGAGAAGTGGAGCGGCCGGACCTGACCGAGACGAGCCTGCGCAAGCGGGCGGCCGTGGCGCTGGGCGAGACGACGTACGCCGAGGCCGACGCGACCAAGAAGGAAGGGACGGCAACGGCCGAGCCGGCTCCGGTGGGCGCGGACATGCCTGCGGAAGAGGCTACTGGGATGGCGGAGAAGGCGCCGGCTGCCGGTGGGCTGGGCGCCGTGGGCCGCGCGGGCGGCGGCTATGGTCCAGCGCGCATGAGCACGACACCTCGGCCGCGCCCCGCGCCCGCGGCTCCTCCTCCGCCCGCGGCGCAGCCAGCGCAGCCCACGCTCGATGTGGAGTCCCTTCGCCAGAGCACGCTCGCCCAGGCGCGTGCCACGGCCGTCGCCGGCCTCACGCGCTTCGACGTCGGCACGGCGGTCACCGTACCCGACGGCACCTCGACCATGGTGGCGTTGATCAACCAGGAGGTCGACGGCGAGCAGACGTTCCTGTTCCGGCCGGGCGGCGCGGGTGTGGGCTACGAGGCAAACCCCTATCGCGTTGTCCGATTCCGCAATACGACGCCGTTCGTGCTCGAGTCGGGCCCGATTAGCATCTATGCGGGCGGCAGCTTCGTGGGCGAGGGCATCTCCGAGACGGTGGGCACCAACACGAGCGCCACGATCCCGTTTGCGGTGGAAACCGGCCTGATGGTGACCTCGACGATCCGGCAGGAAGGCGACGAGATGCACCTGCTCAAGATTGTGCGCGGCGTGCTCGAGGTCGAGAACTTCTCGCGCACGACCACGGAGTGGGACGTCAAGTCGCAGACGAAGCGCGATGCTTTTACGGTGTTGATTCGCCACCCGAAGGCTGGATACAACTATCAGCTGGCGCCGCGCCCTCAAGGCACCGAGGACCTGGCCGACGCGTACCTGATTCCGATTCAGGTGCCGGCAGGAAAGCAGGACGCGAGCATCAAGGTCATCGAGCAGACCCCGTCCAAGATGTCGATTAGCATCTGGGAGGGAAGGGCGCTTCCGCTGCTCGAGAAGCTGATGCTGTCGACCAACCTGATGCCCGAGGCGCGCACGCGGCTCGAGCCCATCGTCAAGCTGCGCCAGGAAATCGGGCGCATCGACACGCAGATCGAGGGCCTGACCAAGCAGCGCGAGGAGCTCGATCAGCGGGCCGAGGAGACACGTCGCAACCTGAACGCGATCAAGAAGGACCCGGCCGCCGGTGCGCTGCGTCAGCGGCTGAGCGACCGCCTCGAGCAGTTCACCAAGGACGGCGACAAGGTCGGCCGCGACATCGTCGAGCTGCAGAGCAAGCGCATGGAGAAGAAGATCGAGCTCGAGGATCTGCTGCAGAACCTGGACTTCACGGCACCGGCGTCCCCCGCGCCGGGTGCGACGCCACCCGCGGTCGCCGTGCCGCCCGCCCCACCCGCACGGTAGAGAGGGCCGTCATCTCGCCCGACAGCGCTCTCCGGCTCCGCTCTCGCGCCGGAAGAGTATGCTGCGTGGGGCCGCTGTGTCAGTCTTCGCATCTCGTCGATTGCCCATCGACTCCGAGCGTGAGCGTGGACGAGCTCCGAGCTTGGTCCTTGCCCCATCGCGTGCTCCCGGAAATCGGAGAGCCTCCGATCGAAAGTTCGCAACAGCCCGAAGGGGCCGGCCGAGGTCCGTTTGAGTCCAACAGCCGTCGGAGGTTCACACCATGGGCAACACAATCGATTCCTCGAGCAGATCCCGCGAATATGGGCAGTGCAGTCTTGAAGATGACAACAGGGACCCGACCTGCCACGCACCCGACAACTCCACGCGCGCCTCGGCATCCGGAGACGGCCCCTCTGCCCGGCAGTCTTCCGCCGACGCTTTCGAGCGCATTCCCCTGGAGCAGCTCGCGTGCTATCAGGCGCCCAGCTTCCCGGCGACGATTCTGTCGTCCGCGTCGGGAGCCGCCGATGAGGGCGGTGCGGATCGGCCAGCAGAGCACAACGCGCGAGTGTCATCCTACGTGGGCTTCGCGCCCACGGCGGACGCGGGCGTCGCCTCGTCGGGAGATACGGTGTATTTGGACGTGGCCGCCGTAGCGGGCCGCGATGCACGAAGCGGTATCGAGATCGAGGCATTCTCTGGAGGTGTCAGCGCCGGGGCGCAGAACGAGGCCGTGGCGCGCATGGCACGGTTCGGCATCTCCAGCGACGATGAGTCCAATAGCGCGCACGTGACGGTGCTCGCGGCTGAGGCGGGTGTCGGCACGCACAACGTCGACGGCAGCGTCGGCGTCAACGTCGGCGCCTCTGCCGATATCATCTCGGGCCAAGCCACGGTCAGCGATTCGGGCAACAGCCTGACGCTGGGCCTGTCGGCCGGCGTGGGTGGCGGGTTCAGCGCGGGAATTCGCGATCAGGACCATGATGGTCGCCCTGAAGTGTGCGCTCGGGTTTCGGTCGATCCGGTCATCATCGGGCTTTGTCTGGAGGACCCGATCGGTGGCCCGTGAGCCCAGCCAAGCGCCTGCCGGCGCACCGTCCGAGTCGCCACCCGGGGAGCCGGTGCGGCGGTTCGTTCGGTGCGGCACTCCCAGTAGCCGCGAACCGCTCTCCTTTCGTGTATACATGCGCGCTCGAGCCTTCGGTCGGTGAGCCTCATGAGCAGCGATATCGTCCAATGGATCTATGAGCTGGTTCCTCGCTGGGGTTGGACCCTCGAGCGCGAAACAGCTCGCGGCTCGGATGTGGTGTTTCGGGCAACCGGACATGGGACCGACCTGCAGCTGACGGCAATGAGCCCGTTCACGGCAGTGGGAGCGGTCTCAGCCGTCGCAAGGGAAACGCGGGCTCTGGTCGCCGAGGTGGGCGCGATGGGAGCGCCGCAACGCTGGGCAGTTTGGCGGAGCGCTCGGGACCGCGCTCGGTCCGCACGCTGGTGGTGGGGGCCCAGCGCGAGCTGCTCTTTCGTAGCGGCCGCGAGCCCGCACGGCGCGACCGTCGGGGCGCTGGGCTTGCCGAGCAGCGCTGGGGGCAGCCAGGCTCCTGCGCTGGGCGTCTTCGACCTCCAGGAGTTGCTCGAGACAGTCGACCAGCTGCTGGAGGCGATGGGAGGCAAGCAGGCGTCGTCATGGATCGTTCCGTGTCTCGATCCCCAATCCTCGATGGACCGCTGGGCCACTGGCCGGTCGGGGCTGCAACGAGCCTTGAGCGCGGGCGCTTCGGCGGCTGGCTTCGTAGGTGGGGCGGTCGTCGCGGCGCTCGGCGGAGGCGCCGCGCCTCCCGTGGCGCAGGCCGGTGCGCTGATGGCGAACAAGCTGGCCGAGGCATCCGCGGCGCGGCTGGCGACTGCCGAAGGTAGTGCGATTTTCAAAGACGCCAGGAAAGCGGCCTTGCTCGCGGGCTTCGACACGGTGGGCCGAGCGCGAGTGGTCGAGCGGCTTCGTCTTCCCGTGATCGTCTCCCAGGACGGCTCGCGCTCGCCGGCGTGGGGCTGGGCCGTGAACACGATCATGCGAGCCGCCTGGTCGAACGGGCCGGCCCTTCGCTTGAGCCATTGGAGTCTGACGCTGCCTGCTCGAACGCTGGCAAGCCTGGTCATCGCACCCGGCGCATGGCTTTGCGTCGAGGCTCGTGCGCGCGAGGAGATCCTGGACCGAACAGCGGTCTGGGAGCGGCAGGAGAGATCAGCAAGCGCGCTCTGGCAGCTGTTCCGGGAAGGGGAGGGGGCGGGCGACCACGTTCAAGAGCTCATCGCCCATCTGTCGAGCGGAACGCGCACGCGTCGTGGCGGACCCTATCGCGCGTAGTCCGGCTTGGCCGGCGCTGCTCGCGTCACCGCGCCCGCCAACAGCACCTACAACCGGACGCCGATGCCTCTGCTCTGGCCGGCGCCCACCGTGACGCTGGCCGCCTTTCGGCCCTTCTCCGGGTGAATGAAGACCAGCGAATGCGTGCCCGCACTGACCGTCACGCCCGACATGGGCGTGCGGCCGATGGGTCTGCCATCGAGCAGCACCGCCGCGGAGGCGGGAACGGAATTGATATTGAGCGTTCCGTTGCCGTGCGTGGCCATGGTCGGCGTGCCTGCGGTCCCCGCTCGGGCCGCGGCGCCGATGCCCGGCTCATCGCTGCACCAGGCCTCCAAGTGCGCTCCATCCATCGACGCATTCTTCACCAGCTCGATCCGGAAGGTCTTCTCCGCTTGGCCGTCGGCGAACGAGAGCGGAACTTCGAGGAAGTCGTGGCCCGGCGAGCACGCTTGCAGCTTCCAGTCCTTCGCCGCGTCCAGGTCGACCGCCAGACGGCCGTCGTCGAACATCTGCGGGGCCATCTCGCGGGTGTCGCCCTGCGAGGAGATCAGCCTCATCCGCACATCCTTGGACACCAACTCGAACGTTGCCCGGCCCTTCGCCACGTCGAGCTGCACCTCACCGAGATCCTCGACCCGGTTCGGCTGCACGTTGACGGTCTTGGTGAGCGGCTCGTAGCGATCCGAGCCCACGAACCGCAGCTTGTGCTCGCCAGGCGCCATGGCCGTGAGCGTCTGCGGCAACGGGCCCACCTGGGAGCCGTCGACCTCGAGCATGACGCCCTGCTGCCGTCCCGCTACCTTGAATCCGCTGTTGGCCACCTGCAGGGCGAGCGTGAACGTCGCGACCTTTCCCTTGCTGACCTCAACGCCCTGGGTGGCTGTCCGCGCATAGCCCGCCGCCTCCGCGTAGACGTCGTGGATGCCCGGATGCAACCCGTCGACCGCGCAGGGCGACGACGAGCAGACCTTGTTGCCGTCCACGTAGATGCCGACCGACCCGACGTCTTGTCCCTGGGGGCCGTCCACGTAGACGCGCAAGGTTCCCTTGCTGGGCATCATGAGCGCGGCTGCCGCGCCGATGCCCACGGTGGCAACCGCGGCTGCAAGCAGCGCAACGAGCTTTGCGCGGCTTCGGGGCTTGGAGACCGTCGGATGGCGTAGCGTCGAGTCAGCTTCCCTCGACACGGTCGTCGGCGCGAGGCTGGGCGTGGGAGCGCGCAGCGCCGCAGGAGGCACTGACGCCGGCCGGAACGACGGCGGCGTGGGCATGGGCGGCAGGGGACCTGTCGCAACGGGTGCAACGGGAGTGGCGAGCACGCCGTTCACCGCGAGCGTGGGCTCGGGCTCCGCCACGATCGAGTCCAGATGCATGCGTGGGAGCGGGTCGCGCTCCGTGCGCGGAGGTTCTTCGTCGAGCACCGCAACGTCGTCCGACAGGGACACGACTTCGGCCCGTTCGGGCTGTGTCAGCCGGGTGTCGGCATCGACGTCCAGGGGCAGGGTCTCGCGGGAATCGGCTTCGATATCGACGGGCACGGTCACGCGAGTCTCGGTCTCGATGTCCAGCGGAACGGTCACACGCGTCTCGGGCTCCAGGGACCAGACCGGTGGTGGGGGCGGTGCAGGCGTGGGCACGGCGCGCGGCACGGGCAGCGACGACGGAGGGGGCGGCGCAACGGCGCGCGAAACCGGGCCAGCGGCCTTGCCCGAACCGGCCAGCAGCGCTCTGGCAACCGGCTGAGAGGGTCCACCCGAGGTGCCTGGGATTTGAAACGACGGAGGCGGCGGAGGCGCGCTGCGCGGCGCGCTCGTGCGCAAGAGCGCGGCGGCGGACAACGACACAGGCGCTTTCTGCGGCATGGGCGGCCGCGCGCCGCTCTCGGTCCGTCCTGCTGCGGAGCGTGCTCCGCCCTCGGGCAGACCAACGGGAGCAACCGGATGCTTGGGTGCGAGCGCGTCGAAGATGTCGAGGTCGCATCCGTCATTGCTCGTCGCCATGGATACCTCCTTATTCGGCCGGTGCGGCGCAACGCGAGATCGTATGCTGGCCGCAACCGACGGGCCCGGAGTCTATCGTCCGAGAGTGCTCTTCACCAGCGCAAATCAGCCTGCATTCGCGGATGTATTCCGGCGCAAAAGATCCAGATGGAGCGCATCGGCAGCCGTGTCCGGTCCCAACCGTTCCCGCGTAGCGTTTGCCACAGCAGCCCCGCCATCGAGCCCAATGTCGGTCGTCTGCTCGGGATTCGGCAAGGTGGCATTCGCGTTCATCCGCCGGGCCGCCTTCGGCAAGAATGCTCGCATCGTGCGACAGATGCGCGACGCGCAAGCGTTCGGGGTGGCCTGTCGCGACTCGGCCGTCCCGCAGAGCAGTCCGCCCCACGACCCGCGCGACGTACCTCAGGCGTTCGTCGAATGGCTGCACGTCACTGGCAGCCTGCCGGGCATCAAGCTGGGCCGTCAGCAGACCTCTTGCGGCGCCCAGCGTCGTCGTTGATTGTCGGGACCGCTTCGCGTACAGTCGAATCCCTGGGCCGCAAGCAGCAAGCGGCCGAGGGTCGACCACGCTGGCAATTCATCGATGCGGTCTGGAGGGAAACCACATGCGCGTATTGTATCTTGCGTCCGTAGCGCTGCTGCTGAGTGCGGCCGGTTGTGAGCCCCCGTACATTCCGCCACCTGCAACCCCGGTGGAGGAAAACGTCTCGGCCTCCGTTCACGGCGACGTGGCCCCCAAAGGCGACGTGCCGATTGCCACGGCCTATCGCTTCCAATTGGGCGACATCGTGCACGGCAAGGCCTGCTCGACGCCTGGCAGCACCTACCATACCGCGATCGCAGGCGTGAACGTCGCCTCGCTGAGCGTCGGCGAGCTTGCGGCCATCGACGACGCGATTGCCAAGGTTCCCAAGGCGGACCTGTTCCTGCTCACGCGCTCGCGCGGTTGGCTCGACAAGGATGGCCATTGGTGCGGAGAGGCCTTCGGGCGCGCCGTCCAGCTCGAGACGGTGGACGTGCCGTTGGATTCGGTTCACCGGCCTGCCGCGGATCGCCAGCCGCCTCCACCTGCTGCGCCCGCGCCGGCGCCCGCCACGCCGCCGCCCGTCTCGCCCGCGCCCGTTACGCAATAGTCCGGCCGCGGCGCCCGAACACGCTCCCGCCCTTTCGTGCGTGCTGCCGTCACTGCACCGGCGCGTTCGGATCCAACTCCGGGCCGTCCGCGCATTGCTTGCACGCGCTTCGGACCTTCTCACGCGCAGCGCGCACACGCTCTTCGGCGTTGCGGCAGCGTCCGGTCGAATCGGGCCGCGGCGCCAGGCTGCAGATGCCCGCCGCGGCGTGCCCCATCGACTTGAGCGCACGGCACGCCCCCGCGCAGTCCTGCCCTGCCGCCAGCGCCATCCCCTCTGCCGCGTCGAGTTGGCCGAGCAGATCGTCGAGCGCGACGGACTTTTCGGCCGCGGCCCCGCCCGCGGCAGGCGCACCACCGAGCCCTCGCGCGGCAGGAGCCGGCGCGGCAGGAGCGGCTTCGGTTGCCGCTGGCGCTTCGGTCTCCTCGACGGGCGCCGGGGCTGGAGCGGCTTGCCCCGGGGCCGGGGACGGCGGTGCCTTGGGCGTGGGCTTTTGCAGGGCGCAGCCCGCGGACACCGCGCTGCCGAGCAACATGGCAACGCACCAGATCAGGCGTCGACGATAGAGCATGAGATTCCTCCAGCACGGTCGAGCGAGCGTGATTACCACGCCGAGTGTGACGTTGGACGATCTTGCTCGCGACCGTATTCCGAGCGGCCGCTGCATGGCAACGCGCACGGCGATCGCCGCCTGTGCGCCGTGTCTCTGCCTGCGGTGTCCGTTCCTGTCAGGCTCGCGGGCCTGGCGGGAATCGGCTATCTTGCCCCCGCATGAAGACTCCGACTTGGTTCCTGGCGTTCTCGCTGCTCGTCACCGGCTGCTCGAGTTGCGGCAAGAGCACGCCCCCCGCGCCCGAGCCCACGGCTGCGCCGAGCGAGTCGAGTTCCGCACTGGCCGACCCCGACGGGCTGTGTGCGAAGCTCTGCCGCATCAGCGGCCGCTGCAAGGCCCAGGACGGCAAGTGCTTCGCCCACCGCCAGGAGGACTGCTCGAACTGCGCGGCCTGTCGGATCCTCGGCTACTGCACACTGAAGGACGGTGGCTGCGTGGCCGGTTCCGCGGACGATTGCCGCAACTCGTCGGGCTGCCAGCTCAACGGCACCTGCACGTTGCGCGACGGTAAGTGCGTCAAGGCCGAATGACCGTCACGCCTTCTGCCCCATCCATTACCGATCGACTTGCGATCGCGCTGACCAGCGGCGCGGGCGTAGCGCTGCAGATCGCCCTGACACGCATCTTCTCCATCACGCTCTGGTTCCACTTCGCGTACCTGGTCGTCGGCCTTGCGCTGCTGGGCTTCGGCGTCGCCGGCTCGTGGCTCGCCACGCGCCATGACCCCGAGCCCACGTCTCCCGACGATCTGCGCGCTACCCTCGCTCGTCGCGCATCCCTCGCCGGTGTAGCCGGCCTGCTGTCGATTCTTGCCGCACTCGTGATCCGCCCCAACGCCCTCGAGCTCTTTCACAGCCCGAGCGTCGCCTTCTCCCTCGCGCTGATGGTCGTGCTCTGCTCGGTCCCGTTCCTCGGCGCAGGCATCGTGCTGGGAACCGCACTCTCGCGTTGGTCCGGCCGCGCCGGCACCGTCTACGCCTGGGATCTGGTCGGCGGCGGGCTCTCCGGCCTGGTCGCCGCCGTGCTCGTCCCCATCCTGGGCGCCCTCGGCCTGGTCGCCGCTTGCGTGTCTGCCCTCTGTCTCGCCGGAGTGTTGTTCGCCTGGCGTTCCCCAGCGCGCTCGCGCACCATCCTCGCGCTCGCAGCCGTCGCGATCTTCTCGCTGCTGTTCCTGCGCGACGAGGACTCGTGGGTCATGGCCGCTCCCACCAAGGAGCTCAGCCTCGGCCATCGGCCTGACCTGGGTATCCGTACCGTCGAGACCCGCGCGTGGACACTGCAGGGCAGGGTCGATGTCCTCCGCGAAGTCACCGCCGGGCCCTTCGTCGCGGGGGAAGTCCACGTCGACCCCGGCTTGTGGCGCTCTCACCCGGTGACGCAGGACGGCGCGGCGCCTACGTCCATGCATGCCGTCCGCCAAGACCCGGCCGAGCTGACCTTCCTCGAGCACTCGTCGACCTCGGCCGTCTGGGCTCTTCGCGGCGATCCCTTCGGACCGCGCGCCACGGCTCCGTCAGATGGTCCGCGCGTGCTCGTCAACGGTGTCGGCGGCGGCATCGACGTGCAGAACGCCTTGGCTCACGGCGCCTCGCAGGTCACGGGCGCCGAGATCAACCCCGGCATCCTGCACCTGTTCACGCACAAGTACGCTTCCTATGTCGGCAACCTCGGCGCGCGCGATGACGTGCACCTCGTGCTCAGCGAGGGACGCGCCTTCGTCCGAGCGAGCCACGACAAGTTCGACGTCATCCAGCTCGCCGGCGTGGACACGTTCACCGCACTGGCCTCGGGCGCCTACTCGCTCGCCGAAGCCTACGTCTACACGGCGCAAGCCTTCGACGACTACTTCTCGCACCTCGCGCCCGGCGGCTGCCTGTCGATCTCGCGTCTGGTGCTGGAGCCGCCGCGCGAGACCCTGCGCTTGGCCGTCACCGCGCAGCAGGCGCTGGAGCGCCGGGGCGCCGCGCAGCCCCATCGCCACATCGCGGTCTTGCGCGGCAACGTCTGGGCGTCCATGCTCGCTTGCGAGAGCCCCATCGCGCCCGAGGCTCTCCAACGCTTGCGCGACTTCGCCCGGCAGAACGACTTCTCCCTGGTCTTCGATCCAGACCGCCTGGGCGACGACCCTTGGTCGCACGCCCTCGCCGGCACTGCCTCGCAGCGCAAGACGTTCCTGGCCTCCTATCCGTTTCGCATCGACCCGGCGACCGACGAGGCCCCGTTCTTCTTCAACTTCTACCGCCTGCGCAACCTGGCTGCCCTGCCGCGGCTGCGCACCAACGAGATGGTCTACGGCACCGTCGTCCCCATCGGCCACGGCGTCATGCTCCTCTCGCTGCTCGTGACCGCCGTCGTGGCGTTGCTCGGCATCCTGCGCCCCTTGCGTCGTCTGGGCAACGTCAGCCTGCGCTCGAGCTGGCGCACGATCCTGTACTTCGGTGGCCTGGGCATCGCCTACCTGCTCGTGGAAGTCGCGTTTCTGCAGCGCATGACGTTCCTACTCGGGCACCCCACGACCTCGCTGGTTTTCGTGTTGTGCGTGTTGCTGCTCTCCTCCGGGCTCGGAGCGGCCGTGAGCCGCAAGGTCGATCCCCAGCGTTTCACCTCGGTCCTCGCGATCTCGTTGCCGCTCGTGGTGGCCGCCGCAGCGCTCGTCAGCTGGCTGCTCGTGCCGATGGCCGTGGGCTTGGGATTCTTCGCAAGGTCCCTGGTCGCCCTCGCCTTGATCGCACCGGCGGGCGTACTGATGGGGATGCCATTTCCCATCGGTCTCGAAAGGCTTCGCGCCGAGCGCGACCGCCTCGTGCCCTGGGCCTTCGGCGTCAATGCCTTCCTGACCGTGCTTACCTCTGCCGCGGCCCCGCTCATCGCGTTGGATTCGGGCTTCTCCGCCTTGCTGCTCATCGCCGCCGTCGTCTACGGCACGGTCCTGCGCCTCACGCGCAACGCCATTGTCTGACGGTGTCCCGACGCCCTCGTTCTTTGCCCCTGCCGTGCCCCGGGCTATCCTGCACGCCATGCGTCTTGCCCCTTGGATCAACCTCGCCGCGCTCGCCCTCCTGGCCCTCGGCTGCAAGGATCGGTGCCGCCGGGAAGGCGACTGCGACCTGCACGGACGATGCACCTCGCGCGCCTCCATGTGCATCGCCGGAACCGACGACGACTGCCGCGCGTCGCAAGGCTGCAAGCGCGACGGTCTGTGCACGGCCTCCGCGGGGGTCTGCATCGCGGGCAAGGACGAAGACTGCGCGCCCACGGAAGGCTGCATCTCCCGCGGCTGGTGCGTTGCCCGGGATGGAGCCTGCGGGCGTTCCGACTCGTACTGCCGGGACACCGACGGCTGCAAGACGGCCGGACAATGCAGGGGCAAGGGCGAGAGATGCGTGGCTACGTCGGACGGCGACTGCGCCGCGTCATCCATGTGCAAGAAGTTCGCGCAGTGCACCGCAGTGGATGGCGGCTGTGCGCCGGGCAAGGACGAGGACTGCCGCACGTCCGAGCAATGCCTCGAGCAGGGGCTCTGCACGTTCAAGTTCGGGGCCTGCGTGGCGTCCACGCGCACGGACTGCGAGGGCTCCAACGACTGCCGCAACCTCGGGCATTGCACACCGGTCGATGGCAAGTGCCGGGCAGAGCGATTCCTCGACTGCAAGAGCGCGAACGTGTGTATCACCGACCAGCGCTGCACCCCCAAGTTCGGTGAATGCGCGAAAGAACCCTGAGCGGTTGAATCTCGTTGCGCCCTGCCGCCTCCAACCGGCACGCTCCCGCCCCGAGCCCCCCGGCTCCCATCATCCCCAAAGAGGTCCCGCATGCCCGACACGAATGTGACACCGGACGACGTCTTCGAAGCGGTCGAACGCGCCATCGACCTGCTCGCGGCCGGCGACGCGCGCGCCGCTGCGTCGGAGTATCGCCGTCTCGCCGCCAAGGCTCCACGCGCCCCGGAAGTCGTCGTGCTCGAAGGAATGCTCGCTTCCCACGACGGCGCGCCTGAGGACGCCCTTCGTGCCTTCGAGAAGGCCGCGTCGCTCGACGTCGAGTACGCGCTGCCCCTCGTGCTCGCCGCCGAAACCTGCCTGGTGGACCTGAATGACCCGGACCGATGCCTGGAGCTGTGCGCGTCCGCCGCGAAGATCACCGATACCGATGACGCCCGCGCGGAGATCCTCTTGCTCGAGGCCAATGCCTGGGTCGAGCTGGACAAGGATGCAGAGGTCCGGAAGCGCATCGGACGTCTCGCTTCGCTGGATCTCACCGATCCGGACCTGAGCCTTCGGGCCGGCGATCTCGCCCTGGAGTTCGAGGACTTTGCCCGCGCCCGAACCTGGTACAAGAAGACCATCGAGCTCGAGCCCGACACCTCCCATGCCTGGCACGGACTGGGCGTGGTGCACGAGGCCGTCGGCGAGCGCGAACCCATGATCGAAGCCTGGCTCAAAACCCTCGAACTCGACCATGCCGCTCCTCCCGCACCCTGGCACCTGTCCCGCGATGCCTTCGAGCGCGAGGTCGAGAAGGCACTGCTCAGCCTGCCCCAGATCATCCGCGACAAGCTCGCCGATGTCGCCGTGCTCGTCGAGGACGCGCCCTCCGAGGACCTCGTTCGCGAGGGGGCCGACCCCCGCCTGCTCGGCCTGTTCTCGGGCACGCCGACGACCGATCGCGGAACGCTCGATGCGCAGCCCACCGACGCGGACACGATTCGCATCTATCAGCGCAACGTCGAGATGGTCGTGGACGACGGCGAGCATTTGCTCGACGAGATCCGTATCACGCTCATTCACGAGACAGCCCACTACTTCGGCTTGGAAGACGAGGACCTCGAAGGCATGGGATTGGGCTGACGCCCGGGATGCCTGAGAGTCGGTCATGCCGTGCCGGCGGCTGCGCCGGGTGGGCGATGACTCGCCGTATCCCACGTAGCGCGATAGGGGATGGGCGACGGGGGGCGAACATCCGAGTTGTGGGGAAAAAGCGTGTTGCCACCCTCGGCGTCCGGCCCCAGACTGGGCGCGGTTCCACCGGCGTCGTGGCAAGGTCGCCTGGCACCGAGAGCGCTCGAGCCGGCGCTCCCACGTGCACGGCATCCGAAGGAGGCGGTCAAGCATCGTAGGGACCGGCACAGAAGGAGCGAGGCGTCAGCGTGAGGCAGCAACTCAATCCAGACAGCGACCCGTCCCGCGATCCGGATGGGGCGGGTGCGCGAGGAGGACGCGCGGCCTTGGTGCAGCGAGTCCTGGCGCTGGTGACCGACGTGCGCCCGGAGGAAACGGCTACCGCGCTGCTGATGACGCTCAACGGGTTCGTGCTGCTGATGGCCTACTCCTGTATCAAGCCGGTGCGAGAGGCGCTGATTCTGGAGCACGCGGGGGGCGCGGAGTACAAGGTGTACATGGCGGCCGGGACCGCCGTGGTGCTGCTGGGGGCGGTGCCTGCCTATGCGCGCGTCAGCCGCAACCTGCCCCGCAACCGCCTCGTGGTCGGCGTGACCCTGTTCTTCGCCTCGCACCTGATCGGCCTGTACGCCCTTGCCCTGACGGTGGGCAATACCCTGGCGCTGGCGCTCGGGTTCTATCTCTGGATCGCCGTCTTCAACATGATGATCGTGGCGCAGTTCTGGGCGTTCGCGAACGATCTGTACTCCGAGCGTGCGGGCAAGCGCTTGTTCCCGCTCTTCGGCGTAGGCACTTCGGTGGGGGCCGTCGCCGGCGCAGCGGTGGCGAAGGCGCTCATCGACAGGACGGGCGCCCTGTCCATGATGCCCATCGCCGCTGTCCTGCTCGTCGTCTCGGCGGCCATCACGCAGTGGACGCACCGGCGCGAAGTGGGACACGCACTCGACGCCGCAGCCAGGGAACGGGCGACGACGGTGATCGGTGGCAGCGCGGCGGAGGCCTTCCGCACCGTGTTGGCCCAGCGATACCTGCTGCTCATAGCCGTGTTCTCCCTGGTCTTCACGATGGTGAAGACCAACGGCGACTACATCCTGGCGCGGGTCGCACGAGATGCGGCGAATTCGGCGGTGTCTGCCGGAGCGCTGCATCCGCGACAGGTCGAAGACTACATCGGCAACATCTTCGCCGGCTATTC
Source organism: Myxococcales bacterium (assembly GCA_021847645.1). Taxonomy (GTDB): domain Bacteria; phylum Myxococcota_A; class Polyangia; order Polyangiales; family Polyangiaceae; genus JAJZQG01. Next base: position 350 of record JAJZQG010000200.1, on the reverse strand, counting down.
GCTGTGGGTCGACTCGCTGAGCCTGCTGATCCAGACCTTCGTCGTCTCACGGCTCGTCAAGCGTCGCGGGCTGGGATTCTCGTTCGCGGTCCTGCCCGTCATCGCCCTGGCCGACGCCGCGTTGATGCTTGTTGCGCCCGTGCTGGCGTCCGTGCGGTGGGGAAAGACCGCCGAGAGCGCCACCGACTACTCGCTCAACAACACGATCCGCAACATCCTGTGGTTGCCGACCTCGCGCCGCGCCAAGTACCTCGCCAAGCAGACGATCGACACCTTCTTCGTGCGAGCCGGCGACGTGTCGAGCGCAGCGCTGGTGTACCTGGTGGTCGAACGGTTGGGAGGAAGCGTGC
>JAJZQG010000199.1 GCA_021847645.1 Myxococcales bacterium | reverse complement strand
GGACGCCGTCTCGTCGACCGACGTGGCAACCTCAGCGGGCTTGACCCAGTTGAACCACGACCAGAACTTGTCGGGCTCCGGGACGTCGGCGTTGAAGATGTAGAAGGCGTCTTCGTCGGGCTCGAGTTCGTCCCAGAACATCCACGACACGCCGTCCTTCGTTCCGATCACCACACCCGTCGGCGTCTGTCCAAGCATCGTTCGCTTCATGATGTCACCTATGAGGGGATAGCCACGTTTTGAAGTTGGAGAGTGCGCCGCTTCGGTCCGCCCACCACCATGCACCGGCCGTCGCCCCGGTGGCAAGCATCGCCTTGCCGAACGCCTTGCGATCCTTGCGCGACATCTCGTTGGAGCGGAGGATCCAAATGAACGCGCCCACTCCGGCCACGAGCAGCCCGGCGGCGGGCCAGTTGACCTTGGAGGCGTCCGCCACGACTATTTCTCCTGCGCCGTGGAGTGTTCGACCGGCGTCTTGTGGAACATCTCCTTGGAGACGATGCCGCCGCCGACCAAGCCAGCGATGAGAGTGACGATGGCGCCGATGACCAGCTTGCCCCAGTGCAGGCGCAGCATGCTGTCGTCCTTGCGGTCCTGGCGCACGCGCTGCGACTGGCGATCACGCTCAGCGAGCGTGGCCTCCAGGGCGGACACCTTGGCGGTCAACTCGACGACCGTCTTGCGCTCCTTGATTGCGAACGCCATCGCCCCGTCCTTGTCGGACGCCAGGAGGTTGGCTTTGGTGTTCTCGGACATCTCGTCGTCCCCAACGTCCGCGAGAACCGGCACGATGGAGGGGATCGAACCAGACGGGGACCGGGTCGCGATGGGCGGAGCTGCGGGAGGCGTCATGTCGTCTCTGCTTTGCTCGAGGGAGGCGACGCGGCCGGTCAGGGCCTCGTGCTTGCGGTCCCACTTGGCGTCCATGTCCTGCACGGTCTTGAGGACGCGAAGGGAAAGGTCGGCCGACTTCTCCGATGCCTTCTTGCCCGCCGCGAGCTCCATCAAGACCTTCCCGTTCATCTCGTCCTGCTTCTCGCTCCATGTTGCGAACCGGCGCTGCTGCGCGGCCAGCATCTGCACGGACTCCTCCACATTGGCGGTGCGTGCGCGCAGATCCTCGATGTATTGTGTCGACGTGGTCGGCTTGGTCCCGTTGTTTTCCATGTCGTCGACCTCACACGAGCGAGTAGGGTTCGTGGCTCGCGGGCTTGTTCGCGCCCTTCAGCATGAAGTACAACACCGTCGCCCCGATGCCCCACAGCACGACCGCACTGGCAAAGCCGAGCGGCGTCTGGCCCATGATGTCGCCCAGGCCCGACGTCGACTTCGTGCAGCCGCATCCCCCGGTGCAGCCCAGTCCAGCGAGTTGAGTCGTGCGTTTGTGTCCTGCGAAGATGCCGTTGCTGCTCATGGTCTTCCTTCTCAGCGAGTGAGGTATTTGTACAGGGCGATGCCGCCCACGGTGAGGCCAAGCGCGCCAATGGCGAGCTCGGTGGGGGAGTACTGCGAGAGGTTGGTGATGCCTCCCTGTAGGTCGGCTACGGAGAACCTCGCGAAGTTGCCCTCGATGAGGCAACCGGCACCGAGAGCGCCCAGGGCTTGAGCGCGTCCGACCCGACGAAGCATCGCTGGATTGGGGCGCTGCACAACGGAGGGGAAGCGGCGATCGACGTACGCGCTTCTTTGGATGGGTGTGGCACCAAGCGACGTGGCGGTGTCGGTGTTGATCTCGGCGGTGTCGCACTTGGCCGCCCAGCGGCACGCGAGCACCTCCATGATGACCTGACGCATGACCCACCACGCCTGCCAGATGTGCGAGCTTTGGCTCGACGACGGAGGGCTCGGATCGTTCTGCGTCTGCGCGTTGAAGCCGACGACGATCAGGTTGCCCAGGATCTCGTAGTACTTCACCGGCCACGGCTGGAGGATGCGGGCGGGCTGCGATGGCGAGTTCACCCACGAGGACCACGACGTTCCATCGGGAGGCGTCGGTGCGTACCCAGCTTGTCCGATCAAGCCGCGGGGAATCATTCGAGGCGACACCTGAGAGTAACCCAGGCGCTTCTTGACTTCAGCCAGTACAGCTGCGGCGCTCTCTGAAGTCGAGGCTACGCCGCACTGGCTGAACCCAGTCGGAGGGGGGCACTTGCGGTTCGCCGGGATGATCTCCGTGTGCGTGACGACCATCATCGTCTTTCCCTGAGCCGCCTTGAGCGCGAAGTTCACCCACGGCTCGATCGATGACGTGTACACGGCTCCAGACGAGTCAATCTGCCCCGCCATGCCGTCGCAAGCGTAGACGAAGTCCAGCTGGTCGGCGTCGTCGTACTTGGACAGCAGAGCCTTGATCCCGCTGCATCCCTCGCTGAACCCGATGGCTCCGATGCGGCCTGCGGTCGTTCCACTTGGTAGCCTGCCACTGAGAACGCTTTTGAGCGTCTTGCCCTGCCACCACGCGGCTTGGTTCCCTGTCTTGCCCACCTGGATAACCGTAGGCGTGAACGCGGGTTGGTCTGCCCACGCCTGCTCGAAGGCACTCATCCCGGCGTGCGACTTGTCTGGGCACGTCAGGGGAGCTTTCATCTGCTCAACCTGCTCAGGAGGGTTGCAAGCGAAGTCCATCAGGACGACGTCTTGTAGAGTCGGGTTGGGAACGGTCTGTGGCGTGTCGTACTCGGCCATGCCCCTGAGTGTACTCAGGACGTGGCGATGGACGGAGCGGGCGACGCGGCAGCCGCCGCCTCCGACGCTGGCTCGACGACGGGTAGGTGCGGCTTGACGTGCGCCTCGGCGTAGAGCTCGACGACCTTGGACAGGCCGGGGTTTGGTTGCTCTCCAGCCTTCTCGGCCAGGCGGATGATCTCCCGGACCATGATCTCCTGCGAGGTCATGTAGCCGGTTCCTGCGGCGCGGTGCAGCTCCTGCCAGTGATTGCGCTGCTGTTGGAGCAGATCGCACGACTTGGTGAGGCGCTGGACATCGGCGCGCAGGACTTGGTTCTCCATCGGGAGCCGGGCGATTACACCTACCCACTTCTTGAGCCATCGGTAGAGCATGTCTTACATCACTCCCGTCATGTCGGTCAGCGACCGAACACGGCAAATGTCGACGCGGCTGAGCTTGCCGGTGGTCTTGCACTCGACCTCCACGTACCGGCGGACTCGGCCACACTTCAGCTTGGAGAAAATGCGCAAGGGCATTCCGACCGTGTTGCGGAACAGCACAACGGAGTTGCCGGCAATCCTGACCTCGCGCTTGGCCTTGATGTGCGCGCAGACCTCTTCGTACTTCATGTCGTTTGGGTTCCCTCCTGTGCCGGTTGGGCCGTCTGCGCCGATGCGGCCAAGCTGGCCATTGCCGCCCAAACGTCCCGAATGAACGCCCTGCCTTGGGGCGACGCCAGCGGGCTGCGCGCCGTCGCCGGGGCCTTGCGGATGCTCGTGATGACGCGGTCGACCGACGCGACGGCCGGGATGGCGCCCACCATCTCCGCGCCGAACTGCCTGGACAGGTCTGCCACGACGTCAGCCGGGTTGGGAGACTCGGACTCCGCCCCTTTGAGAATCGTGCGGAACACCGCCGTCAGCGTGTCGTCGGGCAGGTTCGTCCACTCGAAGCCGGCCCACATGGGCGCTTCCTGTTGGGGCGCCTGTTGCTGCTGTTGGGCTTGGCGCTGGGGCTGCGGAGCGGCTTGCTGTTGCTGCGGCTGCCGGGGCGCCTGCTGGCGCGGAGCCGGTTGCTGCGGCTGTTGCTGCTCGACGAAGACGACTTGCTGCTGCTGGCGCTGGGGCACCTCGACGGGCGGTCCGTCCGTGTCGCCGAACACGAGCTGCTGCGGAGCCGCCGGGAGTTGCTGCACGCCTTGGTTTACTTGGGTCACGTTGACATGCCTTGGTGCGTCTTGTCCAGCGGCAGCTGCGGGTTGGGCGCCGGTCAAGCGGCTGGCGATCGAGCCGAGCGCCGGTCCGATGCCGGTGGCCTGGATGATCTCGGGCAGTCGGGGGGCGGCGTTCTCGACCAGCGTCTGGATGATGCGGTCGCTTGTGGACATCGCCTCGCCTTCCGGAGCGGTAGCCCCTCCCTCGCCTGGCCGGACGAAGCCGACGGCTTGGGCGGTCGTCGTGACCTCCCCCAGTTGCTCCAAGAAGGGCTTGGGACGGTTCTCCTGCTCGAGCCGGGAGATGGTCGTCTTGGCCGACGCAAGCTCTGCCGAGAGCTTGGCGACCTCACCTTGCAGCGTCTGGACCTGCATGGTGGACGTGGCCTTGCTGGTCTCTTGGATGGTCGACGAGTGCAGCTTGGTGGACTCCAGCTGGTTCTGGAACATGCGCTCCTGCTCGCGCAGGCGCGATTCGTAGGACTCCTTGAGGTTGACGATGGCCTGGGCGTGCTGGTCCTTGATGTCCCGCTCACGCTTCTCGGCGGACTCCCGTTCGTCACGCACACGCCGTTCAGCGTCCTCGCTTGCCCTTCGGGCGTCCTTGTCGTGCTGGTCGCGCAGGTCCTTCTCCTTGTCGGAGGCGCGGCGGCGTTCCTGCTCGAGCTCGCCCCGCAGCTGCTCGGCAAGCCGTAGGCGCTCCTGCTCGGCACGGTCGAGTGCTTGTTTGCTGTCGCGTGCCATGTTCTCCAGGGCGCGGCCGTGCTCCTCGACGATGCGCCGCCGGTCCTCCTCGTGCAGCCGGTTGATGCGCTCGACCTCCCGCTCGTGCTGGGTGCGCAGGCCAGCGACCTCCTCGCCCGTGGTGGAACCCTTCATCGCCCCAAGCACCTGGCTCATCGCCCCAAGGACCGCGACCTCCGTGCTGGGCTTGGTGTTCTGCTGCTCGAGCCGCTCCTGCATCTCGGCCAGGCGAGCCTCCAGCTTCTGGTTCTGCTCTTCGAGGATGCGGACCTGCCGGTCGGTCATCTGCCGGATGAGCTCGGGGTCTGCGCCTGGGCTCTGCGGCTGGCCTCGGCTGTCGAGCGCCCGGTCCATCACCTTGCCCATGAAGCCGAACAGCTCTGGAGGGGGCTGCTGTTGCTGCGGCTGCTGCTGTTGCTGCGGCTGGCCTGGACTGGTGACGATGATCGGCTGGTTGCCGGAAGGTCGGAAGAAGCCGTAGGCGTTGCCCATGTCGTATTGCTCCGGGGAGAAGGCGAAGTTGCTGTTGGTCGGGCCCCCGATGATCGGGAGGTTGTCGAGGTTGGGATCGAGCGGGAACTTGAGCTCGGCGACGGCGCGGACCGTCTCCATCGGAGGTCCGCCCTTGTTGTCCTTCGGCGCGGTGTCCACCATCGCGTAGACGTTGTAGGTGCGCCCGCCGAACATGCGCGAGAACTCCTCGGTCCCCGGCGTGCTGTTCAGGTACCCCAGCACGCCAGCGGTCGCGACCTTGCCCTCTGGCGTCGAGACGTACTCTGGCGTCACGCGCTCGACGCGCAGCCTTGAGCCCGGCTCCGACAACTCCGGGACCATCGCGTACAGCTCCTCGAGCGAGGAGACCTTGGGGTAGCCGCTGGTGCGCCGGCCGCTGCCGAACGCCGAGCCTTGGGACGCGAACACCGACGGCGCCGCCGGAGACTGCGAGGCCCCCCAAGACCGGCCGGACGCCCCGGCAGACTCGAGCGATTCGTCGAGCTCGGGCAGGGACGAGCGCATCGGGGCTCCGACAGCGCCACCGAACGGGCTCACGCTTGGGGTGGGGGCCTGCGCCGCGGGGGAGTCGTCGATGGGCGTAGGCTCCAGGGCGCCCACCGGGGCAGGCGTCTCGAGAAGCGAGACGGGAGAGTCGGGGACGTCGCCATCGTCCTTCGGCACTGTATCAGGCGTCGGTGGCGGCTGCTGTTGGGTCGGCTTGCGTCTGCTCATGCTCGCGGCCTCCTAGTTGCCGCCGACCGCGTCGGTGCCATCGGCGGGGGGAGGCGCGTCGTCGTCCTCTTCCTCCTCCTCGGCCTCGGCTTCCTTGATCATCTCCAGGCAGTCCTTGGCGAGCTTCTCGAGCGCCGGGCGGGCCGGGTGCGTCGGGGCGACCTTCTCGGTGATCACGCCCATGGACGCGATGATGTAGTCGCGCAGCATCTTGGCGTCGTCGGGCAGAAGGAACGAACCATCATCGTCGTCATCGTCGTCGCCAGCACCGGCCTGCAGCATCTGCTCGATGGCCTGCAGCCTGACAAGCATCGCGTTGACCATCTCGACCGTCTCGTTGATGAACTTGCCTTCGGCGGCGAGGCTCTTCTGGAGCCCCGGCAGGATGTCGGTCGCCACGGAGTCGATGACGGCCTCGGAGCGCTTGTCGCCCTCGAGTTTGTCGAGGAACTTGAGCGTGTGCTCGATGCGGTAGTACAGGTCGACGATCGGGTTGGGCTCGGGCGTATCGTTCGGCATTGCGTGTAGCTCCTTGGTTCTCACAGGCGGCGGGTCAGAGACCGCTGCCCTTGTCCTCGTAGTCGTTCTCGCCAAGCTCGGTGACGCCAGCGGCGGCCTCCTCGGGCGTCCGGAACAGGCGCCAGTGCTTCTTGGGCCCCGTGGCGGTCGAAAGTCGCTTGGCATCGCCGTCGTCAAGCAACTTTACGGATTCGGGATGCGGCGGGTCGCGCAGCTCGCACGCGAACATCGCCGACTCGCTCAGGTTGAGCGCCGCGCCGTTGAGCGCTCGCTGCGAAGGGTGCGTACACCATCGGTCGACTTGGCGCTGGTCATGGTGGACGCCGAGCGGCACGAGCTGGCGCTTGTAGTAGATACACGTCTCGGCGCTGTCCTGCTTCATGCACACGAGGTTCTCTGGCAGGAACGGGTACGGACCGTCACCAGTGTCCTTCTCGATCGCTGCTGGCAACCCGTCCGGTCCGGTGCCCCAGACGTCCACCTCTGGCTGGAAAGCATCGAAGACGGACTCGCCGGGTTGGTGCGCCCCTGGCTCCGTTCCGTCCGGCGGCTCGGTCTGCGGTCCTTCGTCGTCCTGCGCGACATCGTTCTGGTCGTCGGCCATTGTGCTGTTCCCTCTTGACGTATTTCGGCTGGTGTGTACGCCACCGTGCATGGTTCAGGAAAAAAAGCAAGAGACTCCTTTGCCGCCACCCCCCCTCCCCCCACCTACGGTGCTCACCCTCGCCGACCGCGTGCGCGAAGCGATGCGACTCGGACTTCGATCCATTGTCACCGCAGAGGTGAGCAAAATTGATGCCAGTTACCAACTGGCAGAACGGATACTCCTGACCGTCTACGACGGCTTTCGTCCTGCGGAGATGCCTGCTGACTTGCGTGTCATTTTTCGCGATCTGCATATTTCGCGCGACAAAAAGGTGGACGAGCTCACGTACAAGGTGACGGAGGACTTCCGCGTTGCCATGGGGCTCGTCGAGTGGGCCATCGAGCAGGGGGCCTGCGAAGCGTCGGGAGCACCCAAGACCTCGGCGGTCCAAGCCCAAGCCACCCCGGCGTCGGAGACCAGAACGCCGATGAAGGTCCGCAGCAAGCCAGTTGCCAAACCGCATCGCCCTCGGCCAGCGGCGCCCGTGCGAAGGCCCACCGGCCTCGGGGACGACAAGCAGCTACTGGTGCTGCGCCACATCCTCGAGCATGGCCCGGTGCGGACGGTCGCGCTTCGGTCGGCCATCGGCATGACCGGCCAGGACTACCACGAGCGGCTCAAGACGTTCCTGCGTTGGGCGCGCAAGACGGGGCTCATCGAGACGACTGGCGTGCGGTTCGGGATGACCAACTCCCCGACGCCTGCGCTCAAGGAGTACCTGTCCAAGCACGCTGCGCCTGCCCGCTGAGAGAGGGACGGAGTACGTGCAGGCACGACCCTACCAGCAGGAGGCTTTGGCCGCCGTTGACAAGCAGTTTCGGCTGGGCGTCAAGCGCACCATCGTGTCGATGCCCACTGGCACGGGCAAGACCATCGTGCTGGTCTTCCTGGCGCACATGGCGCTGTCGCAGGGACACCGGGTGCTCATCCTCACGCACAGCGAGGAGATCATCAAGCAGACATACAAGAAACTGGCGCAGGTGGGCATCCTGCCCGGCGTCGTGAAGTGCGAGTTCGACGAGTTCGACCGGCCGTGCGTCATCGCGCAGATCCAGACGCTGAGCCGCAAGGAGCGCCTGCGCCGACTTCCCAAGGGGTCGTTCGACTTCATCATCGTCGACGAGGCCCACCTCGCCAACGCGGGCACCTGGCAGCGCGTCCTGCGCTATTTTGGGCACTCCTGGATGGTCGGTCTCACCGCCACGCCCTTCCGCGGCGACAAGGACAGCTTGGCGTGGGCGCACTTCGCCGGGCTCAAGTACGCCAACTGGCAGTCCGTGGCCTACGTCTACGAGATCCAGAGGGCGCTGCGGGAGGGGTGGTTGGCCCGCCCGTTGGTGCATGAGGTCTCCACCGGCATCGACCTGGACGAAGTGGGCGTGCGGGTGCCCAAGGAGGGCGGCGTCGCCGACTTCTCCACCAAGGCCCTGGAAGGCAAGATCGACACGCCAGAGCGCAACCAGGCCATCGTCGAGGCATGGATTCGCGTCTGCCCAGGCGTCCGAACGGTTGGGTTTTGCGTCTCCCAACAGCACGCCTTGAACCTCACCAACACCTTCCGGCGCAACGGAGTCGAATCGTATCGGATCCGCTACGGCATGGGGGATGCGCAACGCAACGCCATCCTGGGCAACCACAAGGCGGGCAGGTTCCCGGTGCTGACCAACTGCGCGATCCTGACCCACGGCTACGACGACAAGGCGTTGGGGTGCGTCATCATGGCACGTCCGACGCTCTCCAAGACGCTGTTCATGCAGATGGCCGGTCGAGGCATGCGGCCCATGGCAGGCAAGGACCGATGCCATCTGCTGGCGGCGGTCGACAGCTGCACCAAGCACAAGATCGCCATCGTCCGCGAGGTGATGCAGCTCGAGGAGGAGATGGTGGAGGCCTCGAGCGAGGCTGGGCCCGTTCCGGTCGCCCGTTAGGGCAGGCGGGGTCGGGCGAGTAGGATCGACGCGACCGCTACGACACGACCATACCCAGGAGTTCCCTGATGAGCGACGGCACGTTCCAGCCACGGACCTACAGCGACATCCTGACGCGCTGGATCCTCAACCAGTTCATCGACCCGGCTGCGGGCATCTACGCGAGGGTGCAAGGCATCGACGCTGACGGAGGCCCGGTCACCGTTGATCCTGTCGTCATCGGGGGGGTGGACGGCACAGGCAACGTACAGCAGATCGCCACGGACACGTCTGGCAATCAGGTCGTGGTGGGCCCGACCGCCGCAGACTCACCGTCTACGACGAACCCCGTACAAATCGGCGCCAAGTACGTAGCAGACATCTTCGCGACGGTGTTGAGCGCAACCGGCGACGTGGCGGCGCTGGTGACCGACCAGTTCCAGCGTCTGTGGGTGCGCAACCCGGCTTACGACTCGGTGAGCGATGCGGACCGTGCAGTGATTGCCTCGTCGCTCGCTGAGCCAGCGTTCCAGGACATGTCGCAAACGACGTCGGTGGCAGGCAACTCCAACAACACCGGCATTGCCAACACCTACGAGTACTTCCTCGATATGGACGACTATGAGTACGCTGCTGTGCAGTTGTACTCGACCGCTGGCACGTCGGTGAAGTCCCTGAACTTCGCGGCTACGTGCCAGGATGACGGGACGGCTCTCGCGTCGTGCGTCTACAGCTCTGAGTCCACGGACTGGTTCGGCGCGGCGGCGTTCGCCATTGCCGCGGGTGTCCAGACGGACACGTGGCCGATCTTCGACCTCGACGCGCCAGTCACCGTCAAGGGCATCCGGGTCAGGATGGTGCTCGACGGATCGGTGACGGCTGACAACCAGTGGGTGATGTACGCCCGCAAGCGGAGGGTCTGATGGGTACCGCATTCGCAGATGTAGCTCCTACGCTGGCCTCGGCCGGCCTGACTGAAGTCGACGTGGCCGCTGAAGCGGTAGCTGCGCCGACAGAAAAGCAACCTGCCTCGCCACCCGTCATCACCAAGGCGAAGGCCCGGATCCTTGTAAAGTGGGCCTCGGTTCACGGGTCTACCAACGTGCCGCCTGCCAAACAGGAGTACGCCGGCAAGACCATACCGGACATGGCGTTCGCGCTCGGGCTCAACATCGATCAGGTGCGTACTGTGCTCGACGAGTACAGGAGCGTGTCTTCCCACGACAAGGAACCAGTGGTCAAGGAGCCAGTGGTGGACGGCAAGACCCCAGTGGAGATCATCTGAGCCATGCCCATCAAAACCCAGCAGATCCCGAAGATTGATACCCAGGCGACGGCCGGGCTTGCCGGTACTCCGGGGAGCCTAGCGTACATGGCGGCGGAGATCGACAATCACTTCATGTCGCCGCAACAGCTCTACGGCTTTACCGCCAACACGATGGCGCGCAAGGCGCTCACTCCCATCGTCGTCACGGGCGGCAACGGCGTGTTCGGCACGGAGTTGATCCTGCACAACGGCTCGGTCATCGAGGCCGGAAGCGCGACCAAGTACTTCGACTGCAACCAGATGTACGTGGTTGCCGTGGGGACCGTGAACCTGGTCACGATCCTGGAGTTCTTCACGTTCGACACCGGCACGCCCAAGGCAGCCGCAGCGGTCGCCGCCACCAACAAGATCACAGACGGCACCAACACTGTCGCCGACAACGACAAGGTGTTTTTCGCCACCATCGCCAGCAACACCGGCATCGACGTGAACACCGTGTACTACGTGGTGAACCGGGCGGCGGGCGACTTCGAGGTGTCGCTCACGCGCGGCGGTGCTGCCGTGGACATCACCGGAGCGGACGGAGCGGTGACCTACACGTCCCTCGGAGCCAGTGACGCAAACGGCTACGCGACGACGCTTCAGCCTCTGGCGACAGAGGCCATGGTGTCGGCAGCGACGCTGAACTCCGACTCGTTCGTGACGCCCATGCAGATGGAGCGCCACACGTGCAACAAGCGGATGTCGTGCCGGGCTATCGCGGCGGGTGGCACCAACGCCATCTCGTTCTTCCTCGGTCTGCACACCTACCCGAGTTGAGCAATGCGTTGTCGATACACCACACCGGCAGGCAGCGGGGTCATTTTCCGGGAAGACTTCGTCAACCCGAAGCTCGTGGCTGACAACGGGGGACAGGTCACCGGAGTTGGGACTGTACCGACGATAGATCATGGGTTGGTAGTAAATCAGCTAAATGGTCCCCGCATCGTCTACTACCCAGTGGGATTGGGCGCTACCACAATGACCGTCGAGGTGTACTTCAAGACCGCTGCCGACGTGACAACCACGCAAGACGTGATACTTGCGTATGATACATCCGTTTCGGCTACGGCGGCATGGGGATTGTCTATTGCAGGTGCACAGTTCTACGCCCGCATGACAGATTCTGTGTTGGATGGATGGGAGAACTATCCGGTTGTGCCCACCAAAGAATACCAGATGGTGCTGGTGTTTGATGGAAAACAAGCAACGAACGCCACCAGGTTGAAACTATTTGTAGACGGCGCACCAGTTGTGGCTACGTCCATTACCGGAACGGTTGCCACGAAACTGTCCGCGACCAAACGTATTCCGATGTCGATTGCGGGCACATCGCTGGCTAACAGGAATGTTGCGGGACAACAGATACACCGTGCCCGCATCTACGGCTCCGCGCTGAGCGCTGCTGACGTCCTGGCGCTCTACAACGGAAGGGATCCGCTCCTATGAGCATCTATGACGCGCTCGATCCGAGCAGGGCCGTCCTGCTGTGCGATCTCAGAGATCAGGCTGATGTCGTGGTGGGAGCGAATCTTGTCACGGGCGACCCGTACGACCCTCTGACGTGGACAGCGGAGAACGCCGCCACGTTGTCTAGGCAGGCAGGCGTGTACCTTGGCACGGACGCTCTGCGAACCGCGTACAACGGCACGCCTGCTCCGGGAGCGCTACGCAACATCCTGACACTGAACCATCGATACCGCATCTCAACCGCGCTTCGAAACAACGGAGCAACGTCGGCGGAGGTGCTTGCTGGCACCGCCTCGGTCGGTCTTCGCACGGACGGCACCTTCCAAGTTCTTTCGGGAGATGCCACGTGCACAGGCAACACGAACCTGCGCCTTCGAGCGAACGGCGCCGCAGGCTCTGCTGACTTCGCTGCCATCTCGGTGTACGAACTGAAGCGTGCGACGAAGAACTGGGGTACGGCAGCGGGGGCACCAGCGTACGTGATTGTTGGCGATGGGTTCACTGCTGCCTCGATGCCCACTCAGCTCGCTGGCAAGCGAGGACTGAATTTCAACGGGAGCCAGTACATCACGGCAGCCGTGAACCTGCCCAACGGGGCGTACACGTACATTTCGCTGGTGCGACACACGCTCAACGCCACGGGCACGACTGAATACCTCTCCGACTTCAGGGCGGGCGGCGGGACGGGATACGTCTACGACAACGACGCAACGCGGGTCGTCACGGTGTCGTCGGGGACCGTGTCGGTGAACGGTGTGTCCACCACGACGTTGCAGAACGGGATGCCTTCGTTGGTGTCCGTAGCTGGCATCACGGCGACGGCACCGTCCTCGATCATCATCGGCGCCATCAACACGCTCGTGGGTGCCAACACGTTCTTCCGTGGCGACATGCTCGCCGTCGCCCTGTACCCAGGCACATTGGCTCCGCTGCAAATCGCCGAGGTCGGACGAAGGATGCGCCAGGAGGCGCTCATGCCATGAGCGGCCTGTTCTACGTGTACCTGGACTGGACCACCGAGGAGGTGCCCCGGTGCTTCTACGTTGGGAAGGGGAACAAGGTTCGCGTTGCCAAGGCCAAGCGCAATGAGAAGCACACGTGGGTGAGCAGGCAACACGGGATGCGACGCGAGGTGGTATGTTCGACCGTGGATGAATCCTTCGCCTTCAAGTTGGAGATGGAGTTGATCCAGGCCAACGACACCTACAACCCGGACCACAAGGACCACTCCGACATCCGATGCAACAAGACGCTAGGTGGCGACGGAGTCACTGGCCACCGATTCACGTCGGAGCAGCGGGCAGAGAACAAGGCCAGGTGGCAGAACCCGAAGTTCCGCAGGATGATGAGCGAGAAGGCGGTAGCCAGGAACGCACGCCCTGACTACAAGGCCATGCTCAAGAAGAGGCAAGCGGAGCGGTGGAAGACGGACGAGGTGTACCTGGACAAGATGCGCTCGGTCAAACACGTCGTATCCGAAGACACTCGGGCTAAACTGCGCAAGGCTAGGGCAAATAGGCCACCTGTCAGCGAGCAGACGCGAGAAAAGATTCGCGCCTCCTCCCTAGGTAGACGACACACAAGTGAGACCAGGGAACGAATGCGCGTCGCATGCGCTGACCGACGCTTCCCGCAGTCTGACGAAATTCGGGCAAAGCTGGGGGCCGCGACCAAGAGGCGCTGGCAAGATCCGCAGTACCGCGAGAAGATGGTGGCCATGTCCCGGTCCCTCGGGACAGACGAGGAGTACAGGAACAAGCTCACCGAGGCGCAGAAAGCGCGATGGGCCCACATGCCGCCGGAGCAGCGGGAACGCATTCGTGAGAAACTGGCGGGCAGAAAGTGCTCCGATGAGTCGCGCGAAAAGATGCGAGCCGCCGCCTTCGTTCGCGAGCGAGCTAAGCGCAAGTCGATCTGGATCGAGGAGAGTCTACTGCCATGAGCTACGAATGGTTCGCCAACAGATACCCGATGCGGGCCTACTGCGGCTTCAACGCGGGCTCTGGCTACGAGATGGTGCTGGGCACGGCTCCCACGGTCGTGGGCTCGCCCATGATGACTGGTGCGGCTCTGCGGGGGAAGACTGGCAACAACGTCAACTACGGCTCCGCCAACTACAACATCACGGACACGACCCGTCCGTTGACGTTCGTCGGGGTGTGGACTCCTTTGGTCAGCCAGAACACGTCTGCGACGACAGCGTACGTGTCGAAGTACGACAACGTAACTGGGTGGCTATTCGGTTACAGAGCGGGGCGTCAAGGGCGGTTATACCTTCAGAGCGCAGGTGGAATCCTTGATGTAGCCGCCACTACAACGGCAGTAATTGCGGCGCAAAAGTATATCGTTCTTGTCTCCTACAATGGGGGTCTAAGAGGCGCTGGCGTATCGTTCACTGTGAATGGAGTTCCTGTCGGAAGCTCTATCATAGTGGACACGTTGACTGCGGCGTCTGTCGCGAACGCTGCGACAATGAGCACGTTCCCATCAGCAGCCATGAGCGATCTTCAGATGTTCGCCTGGATCGACGCCGCCCTGACGCCCTCGCAGATGAACGACGTGTACGAAATGCTCGCCTCCGAGCGTCCCGCCCGCTCCCGCTCCTACCGCCGCATTGTTGCCCCATACCCCGGCCGCACGCCGGCAGAGTACGCCGCCAACGGACCGCTCTACGACACCGACATGAGCACCGTGAACGGCAAGCTCGTGGACCTGACGCCGGGCAACCGGGTGGGCACGCCGAGCGGGACCATCGACACGGTGGCGGGACCGTTCGGGTCGCAGGCGAAGGAGTTCTGGGGTGGGAGGTACACGCTCCCGGCTGCGGACCCGACGATGTTTCGGACGAATGATTGGTCTGTTAGCTGCTGGGTGCGATCACGAGACAACTCATTTGGTTACATTCTAATGATCCCAACTGGGTCTCACTACGTCGCTAAGGATACACCAAACAACTTTCGCGTATCCACCACAGATAGCAGTAACGTTCAGCGCCTGACACAGTCCTCGTCCAACACTTGTCCAGTTGGGCAACTGACGCATTTTGTTGGTACGCGAAAGCTGGTGAACGGTACCGACTTGCAGGAAACCATTATCGTGAACGGGCTTGTTGTAGCACAAAACACGTTCGCTGGTGTAGGAGTGGCCATTCCCGCTCCCTCGCAGCCTGTTGTGGGTGCTACCAACACAGGAACAAGCCAGTTGCATGCGGCAGTGGCCCAACTCCGCTACCGTACGACTGCCATGACCGCAGCGGAAGCCCGCGCAGAGTACGTGGCGGGAGATCGCACCATCCTCGACGCCCGCCTGGAGCGAACCGGCGCAACCCCGGTGACGCCCGTGGCAGTGACAGGTGCCGGTCAGGAGATCAAGGGCACTCCCTGGACGACCGGAGCAGCAGGAAACTGGAAGCTCATCGAGGCAGCCCCGGTCAACGGCGTGTTGGGCAAGCGGACCATCTCGTACTCGTCGTCGGGTGATTTCATCTACGCGGCGGATACGGAGGCGTTCGGGGCGTGGTATTTCGACGTCGTGTTCACTACTACGGCGGACACGTACGTCAATCTGGTTGCCGATAAGGCAGCCGCAACCGTCGCTCCTCTTGGCTACGCTGTAAGATTCTCAAGCTCTGGGCAAGTGGAGATGGTCCGAACGACCGGCGTCGGAGCGGCACAGTTGTTTTTCACTGCCGCAGGGTACCTTACCAACGGCGTGACGTACTCCTGCATGGTGACTCGCACTGTGCTTGGACAGTTCGCCCTTTGGATCAAGGGTGGCGTCTATGCCGAGTACACTCTCATGGCTCCCGCTGGTGGCGCAAATCCCACGGCCGTCGACTTGACGTACACCACAAGCAAGTACGCAGTATGGAATCGAAATGGTGGCACAGGAGCCCTCGGCGACTTCCTCCACCGCTCCTGCGCCCTCACCCCGCAGGAAGCCCAAGCCAAGGGGTTGATTACCGGGGTGCCTGTGTTCACGCAGATCGCTGGCGACTTCACGACCACGAAGCTCGCACAGTCGTGGACGCTCAAGTTCACGTCTGGCACGCAGTTCTACGTGGACTGGGGCGACGGATTCGTTGTCCCGTACATCGGGACCGGCGCCGATCAGGTCATAACCCATACCTACGCGGGAGCCGGGACGTACACGGTGAGGTGGTATACGACCACGCTCGCAAACCTCCAGACGTTCAACGGGTCCGGCAATGTTCTTTCCGGCACCATCCCGAGCTTCGCCGCCGCAACCGGCCTCGTCACGCTGCGCCTGGACAACAACGCATTCAGCGGCTACACGTCTGGTGCCATCGCTCTAACGTGTACGACGTGGCGGGCCGACATCAATGCACTACCGCAAGCGTCGGTGGACCAGATCCTTGCGGATTTCCTCGTGGGCGCCGCAGGCAGACCGGGCGTCGGGACCATCAACTTGAGCGGCGGCACCAACGCCGCGCCGTCAGCGGCGGGTCTCGCCAGCAAGGCAGCTTTCCTTGCGCTGCAACCTGGGTGGACTATCTCGAACAACTAGACCGGGGGACACCATGCCACTCACCAGCCAAGCCCGCCTGATCGACATCCTGCAAGAGTTCGACGCGCAGTCGCGCTTGGCCCCACCTGATGCCGTGGCCCTCACGCTGACCTCGAACGTCGCCCCGTGGACGCCCGGCGCCAAGGTCGAGTTCATCGCAGCGGGGGCACAGACATCCGTGTTCCACGTGCGTTCAGCGACCATTTCGGAGCCGACCGTCAACGCGGAGTACGAGGTCATCGTCTACAAGGGGCTCGCTGGCGCCGAGGTCGAGATCGCCCGCATCGACTTCGTGCGTACCAACGTCCAGAACAGGTCGAGCTTCGTCACGTTCTCCTCCGAGCAGGTTCCCGCCGGCACCAGGATCTCCTGCGCCATTCAAGACAGCGTCGGCGGCTCCAGCCTGAACGTCAAGCTCGGCTACCACACCCAC
>JAJZQG010000198.1 GCA_021847645.1 Myxococcales bacterium | reverse complement strand
CTTCCTACGCCCCGCACCCGAGCGATGCCGATCGCGACAGCTTCCGCGAAGGCTTCAGGTCGCGGTACGGGTGGAGCGACGTGTCGTAGCGGTGGACGCCGGCTCTTGACCGCCAGCGATCCCTGCGGCTGTCGCACTTGGGCCCACACTCACGCTTGACACTCAGCGTTCGACCGGCTCCGATCCCGGTCATGGACGACTTGCTCGACGACATTGTTCGTGCCGCACGCAGATGCGAGCGGGCCGCTCGGCAATTCGAAGCCGAGGGGGTCCGCGCGATTCGAGACCGTCTGGGGGAAGCGATCCAACAGGTCAGTCGGGCATGGTCAGGATCCTGGATTGGCTATCAATCGCGCGTATACACCGAAGGGCTTCGTCCGCGTCAACCTGGAGAGAGCTTCGACTCCGAGTGGGGGGCCAACGGCGGGTTCAACGACACGACGCGGGGCCAATGGGCTGAGTACGACCCGGACGCGGTTTCGCAGGCCATCATGGAGCTCGCTGGAGTAACAGACGAGGATTGGTCGCAGCTCGAGGCGGTAGCAGAAGCTGCTGAAGAGGCGTTCGATTCCGCTCACGCGGAGATGCTCCCGATCCTCGACGCGATCCTCGTCGCGCACGACGAAGCACCAATTCGAGATGTTCGAAAGACGATCGGTGCGCTGCGAAACCACTTCCCGTCTCAGGACTTGGTGACCGCCTTGATGCCGCGACAATTCATGTCGCGAGATGGGCGAGCGATGAACGAGGGGCCCAAGGTCCCGCCCCACATCCAGGTCCAGGTGCGCCTTGCGGAACAACTGTCGTATGGAACTCAGGCGACGGCGTTGGCCAAACACGCGAGGTATGCTGCAAGCTATCTTCAGAAGAGGCACAAGATGAAGGGCAAGACGGTAGCGAAGACCGATGGCAAGATCTTCATCGGGCACGGCCGATCAACCGTGTGGCGTGAACTGAAGGACTTCGTTCAGGATCGCCTCCGGTTGCCGTGGGACGAGTTCAATCGCGAGTCGACCGCCGGCAAGTCTACGAAGGAACGCCTTGAGGAGATGTTGGACAGCGCAAGTTTCGCGTTGCTGGTCATGACCGCAGAGGACGAACGGGCCGATGGGACAAAGCAAGCGCGAGCCAACGTCATTCACGAAGCAGGCCTTTTCCAGGGAAGACTCGGCTTCGAGCGGGCGATCGTACTGCTCGAGGAAGGGTGCGAAGAGTTCTCGAACATCACTGGCATCACGCAGATTCGCTTTCCGGTTGGCAAGGTTTCAGCACAGTTCGAAGAGATCCGCCGAGTGCTCGAACGCGAGAACATCATTCGCCCGTGATAGGTCCACGCCCTCCGCGCCTCCCCCCATCTTCACATCCACTGGGCGGGGACAGAACTCGATGACCGGTCGTGTGGCCAGCGCGGGGACAGGCCGGGACAGGTCCCTGTCCACACCTTTCGATCGACAATACAAGCACAATTCTCTTCTTCATGACTGTGGACAGTAGATTCTTAAGCAGGTCTACTATGAACGAGAGCATTCATTTTTCGGCAGAGGGCGGTCGCCTTCGAAAAATCAAATTGCCGTAGCGCGTGTGGTGCTTGGCGCTGGACGCCGTCCCCTGTCCACACTCGCGCAACACGCCTGTTTCACAGTGGAATTGCCCATCTTGCTGCTCAAGGTGCCGCGTCCTCGCGCAATCACTTCGTCCAATCTCTGACCCGTGTCCCAGACCGCTGCAGCGCTCCCGCGTTTATCGGAGCATGAACGACACAAGCGACGTCCAGAACCCATTCCCCTCCGCAGAAGAACGCAGCGCCCTGCTGCTCGAGTTCCAGAAGGTCACGGCCAAGCTCGTGCGGGCGGGCCTGATTTCCCAGGTCTCGTCGACACGCCTGGTCCGGGGCATCCAACGCGCCCGCAGTACGGCGGACGAGACGCGGCATGCGCTCCCCAAGCTCATCCTCGAGATTCTGCTCGCTGTTGACGACGGCACGCTCAAGGAGGGCATGCACTATCGACGGGCGACGTCCGGCCTGCTCGCGATTCACATCGAGTCAACCGCCATCGCGCTCTTCCGGGCACATCGAACGAGCCTCGGGGCTCGCGAGATGCGACGCCTCATGCGTTTTGGCTGGGCCCACTTCCGCGAAGTTGTCGTCGAGCGTTCGCGACGCGTCTGCTTCGGCGAGGAGGATGATCGGCGTCGCGCCGCCATCCTGAACGTCGCAAAGGCCCAAGAGTTCGTCGGCATGAAGTCCGCTGTCCCATCTCGCTGAGAGCCGCCGCGTTTCTCCCTTCGTTGGCGTCGAGAGGCGCCCGCGAGGAACGAGGATGGCGCTCAAGGACCTCATCAAACCCACACCAACGCCGGCCGCCGACCGCCCCGCAGGTATCACGTGCGAGCGGTACCTGCGCGGCGAGGGAAAGCGGTGTGCTCACTACGTCTCGAACGGCGCGTGCGCGTTGCCCGACGAGCTCATGTGCCGTGAGTGGCTCAAGGTAAACGAGCCGGGTCTTCCGCCCGCCGATCCCTCCCCGCCGCCAGTCGTTGCTCCGACTCCTCCAGCGCTCGCGGAGGTTCGCGACCTGTTCGGCAACCCGGTGCCCCAAGTCGATGCTCCCGCGCCGAAGCTCCTCCCCACGGTGCCAGCACCGACGCCCACGCCCTCGATCCCCGACGCGAGCCCAATCGACCTCAGCCGTCTCCGCGGCTTCACCACCGAGGACATCGATTCATTCAAGGCCCTTGGCGTCGAGGTGTGCCTGCAGTCCGGAGAATTCGGCGAACTGTGGCTTGTCCCGACCTACACCGGCCAGCCCCGCCGAGAGTTCACTCCCGAGCACCTCGCGACCGTGCTGCACGCGCTGAGCGTGTTCCCCGGCTCGCGCGTCGTCGCCTTCAACCCGCCAATCAAGCCCGGCGCCGCCGGGCAGGAGAATCCATGAACACGCCTCGCAATACCCATCTTAGCTACTCGCGATTGACCCGCTTCGAGCAATGCCCGCTGTCGTACAAGCTGCACTACCTCGACAAGCAGCAGGCCGAGCCAGGCATTCCGCTTCGATTCGGCAAGGTCATCCACGCCGTGCTCGAGCGCCTGGTGAGCGAGCAAGTCCTCGACGAGCTCACCGGTCCGCTGTCCGAAGACCGCGCGACTGCCCTCTACCGTGAGGCGTGGGCCGCCGATGGACTATCCGGCATCGACGTCTTCGAAGAGGGACTGCACATCCTGCGCGACTTCGTTCGCGAGGAGGGCGTGGTCGATCACCGCGATGTTCTCGCCGTCGAGAAGGAGTTCCGCCTGTCGGTCGGGCCGTTCACCGTGCTGGGCTTCATCGACCGGGTGAACTGGGTCGACGACGAGACAGTGGAGGTCGTTGACTACAAGACCAACCGCCAGATCTTCACGCGCGACGAGGTCGACTCGAGCCTCCAGATGAGCCTGTACGAAGTGGCGGCTCGCAGGCTCTGGCCGTGGGTCAAGAACGTCAAGCTCACCTTCCGGATGCTGCGTCACGGCCTTCGGCAGCAGACCAGCCGAACACCCGAGCAGCTCGCCGATGCGCTGGCCTACGTCGAGACGCTGGGCGTGCAGACCGAGACTGCGAAGGAGTTCCCCGCCCGGTTGAATGCCAATTGCGTCTACTGCGACCACCGAATGCACTGCAAGGCGTACGCGGAGGCCCTGCAAGGCAGGCCGCACCTGGTCTGCGAGGACACGCGGGATCTCGAGGCGGTCGCGAGGGAGCGGGAGCAGGTCGCGCGTCTCGCCAAGATCCTCTACGCGCGCAAGGAAGAGCTCGAGGGCGTTCTCAAGGCGCACCTCCGCGACCGCGACGAGCTGGTCCTGGACGGCGTCCGGTATCGGATGTTCAACACGTCGAGTCACGACTACCCCGTAGACGCGACGCTCGCCCTGCTCGCCGACGCTACGGGGCAATCGCGGGAAGAGCTGCTCGGCAAGGTCGCCGTCGTCGACAAGAAGGCGCTCGACGCGGTGCTGAAGGCGCTCGGCAAGACCCTCGACAAGCCTCGCGTGGCGCTGCTCAAGGCGGAGCTCGAGGCCAAGGCCAGCACGCGCCACGCGCCGCGGTTCTGGGCGAAGGAGGTGGGATGATGGCGAGTCCCGCCGACCTGGCCGAGCGCATCGCTGCGCTGCCCGACGACGAGCGCGCCATCCTCGAGACGCTGCTCGACCGCATCGAGGAAGGACGCCAGCGCTACGGCGTCTGGAACGTGAATGACGGTCGCGAGTACCCCGCCGAGACCCTCGACGAGGTGATCGACGCCCTGCACTACTGCGCCGCCGGCCTGGTGCGGCTGCGTCGGAGGGCCGGACCGTGAGCGATCACTTCCGCACGCTGGCGAAGCTGCTGCGCCAGGACGTGAAGGGGCCGGTCTACGAACGGCTCTACCAGGACGCCCGCGCCCGTCACGCCGCGTTCGCTGCCTACCCGGACCTCCGGTCGCTCCTCGCCGAGCTCGCCAAGGACGGCGGTGACGACTACTCCGAGCGCGACGCCATCACCCTGGCCCTGCTCCGCGAGCGTGCGGCCGCGCACCCATCGCAGTGGTCGTCGGTGCTGACCGTGGTCTACCTGCCCATGCTACTGCGACTGCGACGGCAGCTCGTGTGCGCCGAGCTCCCCAAGGACGACCTCGACCAGCTCGTGCTCGAGGCCTTCCTCGTCGCGATCGCCTCGTACCGCCCGACCTGGCGAGGACGCACGCCCATCCGGCTGACGCACATGACACGCCGCCGCGTCTTCAAGGCGCTCAAGAAGGAGCTCGCGCAACGACGAGGGCGAGAGACTCAACGTGACATGCTTCAGCGTGGCGCTGCGCAGGTGCCGGCTGGATCCACAGCGACGCCGCCCCTGACCCTGAGGCTCGATGCCGTTGTCAGCGTGCTCGCCGACCACGTTTCCGAGGAGGGCGCCTTCCTGATCCGTGAGACCGAGCTCGGCCCCGAGACGCTGTACTCGCTGGTGGCGAGGATGACCCTCGCGCCGGATGAGGACCCCGAGCGCGCGTACCAACGGCTCAAGCGAGTGCGGTCTCGGGCGAAGAAGCGGTTGAGGGAGGTGATTGTCGGCTTTCAATGAGGAAGCCGCCCCACCAACTCGGTGTTGAGGTAGCCTCAGCGAGTGCGCGAGCTCCCTTCGCGAATGAAGAGTCGAATGAGGCGTGAAGGCCAGGACCGATGACCCAGGTGCGGACATCCCCGTATTCAATCTCCGTTGAGGAAGGCGTCGACGATTCGGAGCCCTACTACGCCATCAAGATCGGGCACGCCGTCTTCGAGTTGAATGTGTACGTCGAGCGCACGGAGTTGCCGCTGTTTTCCCGCGTCCCTGCGGCGGATTGGGACCAGCGGGGTTCAGTTCGCATCGGCAGATCCGCTGGCGCTCTTGCCTTCTGGTCTACGAAAGGGGACACGGTGAGCATCCTCGTGGGGCGCGACGACGAGACCTGGGATTTCGCCGTGGGAATTCCGATGCAGTCATTCGTCGAAATCATGAGGGAACTGGGCCAAGTCAGCGGACAGAAGGTCGGACCCGACGACTTCAAAGGCGGTTGAGCCGACGCGCTGGAATAGGCGGCGGCAGCTCGCTGGTGGGAGTCCCATCTCCGCGGCCGTCCGTCTCTGCCCTCCGGAAAGGAGCTCCCATGCCCGGAAGAAGCTCACGCCGGAAGGGCCACGATTTCGAGCGCGAAATGGTCCACCGCTTCGCCGAGGTCTTCGGCGCCGACCGCGTCCACCGCGGGTTGCAGTTCCGCGACGGCGCCGAGTGCGCGGACGTCGTCGCGCCGGCCTTCCACATAGAGTGCAAGCGCGGCGTCCGCACCAACCCACGCGCCGCCCTGGCCCAGGCCACCGAGGACTCGCTCGGCAAGGGGCTGTGGCCCATCGCGGTCTGCAAGGACGACAAGGAACAACCGTTCGTGACCGTGCACCTCGACGACTTCCTCGACCTGCTGCGCGAGTGGTGGGAGACGAGGAGCCGTTGATGTACGGCGATCGCAGCCGCGGAGGACGCCCGCGCAAGGGCGAAGGGCCCCGCGTGCCCTACGAAGACCTGGACCGAATCCTCGTGTTCGGCGAGGTCGTCCCGTGCGAGGACGGCAACGGCACGACGGTATGCTACCCGAGCTACCGCGAGCTGGCCGAGCGTTACGGCGTCTCGAACAGCGTGATCGCAGAGTACGCGAAGTCGCACAACGTGCAGCGTCGCCGCAAGGAGGCGCAGGCTCGCATCCAAGTGAAGGCCGAGCAGAAGCTCGTCGAGATGCGGGCGAAGGCGATCGCCGTGTCGAAGGACGACGAGTTGCGCATCATCGATACCTACCTGATCGGCTTCGAGACCGCGCTCGCGGAGAATCGCGTGCGTTTCGACAACGCCGCGGACTTCAACACCATGGTGCGGCTGAAGGAGTTCGTACTGGGCAACGCCGACTCCCGGCAGGAAATCCACGCCGCGCTGTCGCTCGAGACGCTGCAGGACCGGCATCGCCGGATGATGCGCACCCTCGACACAACCGCCGAGGAGCGGGGCGAGGTCGAGAACGCGCTGCCCGAGGAAAGGGACACGGAAAAATCGCTCCCACACCCCCCCGAGCCCGCGATCGAGGGCGCCGCCGGAGAACCGCCCGCTCGGTTTGCCGGTCGGTTCTGCGATTCCGACCAGGCGGCGACGGTGCTTGGTTCCGGGCGCGACGTTGGCCCAGGTCGCGACGATGCGCCTCGCGCGACCGTCATTCCGCCCGACCCTGGCCGAAGCGAGCGTGGGCGAGCCTGCGCCAGCACTGCGCAGCAGACTGCGAGCACCGAGGAAACACACGGGCCGACCACGGTTCCCGACTTCTCGCCGGAGGACGCCCTGGCCGACACGCTCCCGCCGCCTCCGCCCGGTCCGGAGGGCGCATGCGAATAGCCGCTTCCTTTCAAAAGCGGCTATTCGAGGACCACAGGCCCGTCCGCTTCTCGAAGATCAGCGCGCGTTCGCGGCGCATTTCCGCGGCATCGAACCGCCGCTTTCCGCGGCCGGCGCCGCCCTCGTGGGGCAGGATGCCGGCGCGTGCCTACAAGGTGCAGACGGGTGGGGGGTGGTCGGAATTTCGGAGCTCCGGACGCCCCGCCCGGGGTGCCTGGCGCCGATTTCGACAGGGGCTGGTTCTGGAAACCGACCGCTCCGCACGCCTGATCGGTTCGGGCCGGTCGGTATCGTTCTGCAAGTGGGGTCGACGGCTCTCAGCAGGGCAGCTCCTGGACCGAGCGGACCAGCTCCTCGTCGGTTGGGTGGGTGTATATCGCCGTCGACAGGATCGAGCAGTGCCGCGCAAATCGCTGCGTGAGGCGGATGTCTCGCGTGCGCCGGTAGAGCCCCGAGCACGCGGTGTGACGAAGCGCATGCACGTTGAAGTGCCGCTCGAAGCCAGCGCGCTTCTGCCAAACCCCAAAGAGGTGGCGCAGCTGCCGTGTCGAGAGCCGGCGATGCTTGCGGCTGACGAACAGCGGATCCGCTGGCGCGATGCCGTGTCCGTCCGCTCGCTTCTGCTTGAGCAGCTTTTCGAGCTTCGCCCGAACGGTGTCGGACAGGACGACCTCCTGCGGCGCCGGGTCTTCGCTTGCGCGCTTGAAGACACGGAGGGCGACGTGGCGCCGTGCGCGCCCGTCGGCGGC
This sequence comes from Myxococcales bacterium, assembly GCA_021847645.1. Taxonomy (GTDB): domain Bacteria; phylum Myxococcota_A; class Polyangia; order Polyangiales; family Polyangiaceae; genus JAJZQG01. Next base: position 9,148 of record JAJZQG010000198.1, on the reverse strand, counting down.
GAACACGTCGCCAATGTCGAGCGCCAGGAGCTCGTGCTCACGCAAGCCGGTGCCGAGGGCCAGGCTGAAGATGACGTGGTCGCGCCAGCCCGCGGCGTGCTCGCCAGTGGTACGGAGCAGCAGGGCGACCTCGCGTTCGGTCAGGGTGCGTGGAGGGCGTGCGATGGATTCGACGTAATTGCTCATGCGTCGATACAGGCTTCTTCCGGCGCCCTCAGCAAGGGAAAGTGGCAATGACGCTCAGCGTGGTGAAGCGCACGGAAGACGACCTGTCCGGTTGGCTCGCCACCGAGGCCGGCTTCATCTCCGCGTTCTTCTCGCATGACGGCGAGCCAGTCGAGCTCGAGCCGTTCCAGCTGGCGTTTCTGCAGAACCGCTCCCGCTTCCGATGGGTCAACAAGAGTCGCCAGGTCGGGTTCTCGTTCATCATGGCGCTCGAGGCTCTGGCCCGCTGCCACCTGCGGGAGAACTACACCGCGGTATTCGTGAGTTTCAATCTGGACGAGGCCAAGGATCGCGTACTCCTTGCGCGCCAGGTGTTCGAGGAGATGCCGCTCGCGTACCAGAAGCGGCTCGTCGTCGACTCGAAGACCGAGCTCGCGTTCGAGTCCAGCGGCGGGCATCGCCGCATGTCGCGGATCGTATCCGTGCCGTCGAAGGCGCCGCGCGGGAAACGCGGAGATGTTCTGCTCGATGAGCTGGCGCACCTGATCAACGACCGCGAGGTGTACCGAGGCTCGACGGCGCTCATCCTCCGGGGCAACGGGCAGCTCACCGGCTGCTCCACACCGCTTGGGCGTCGCGGCATCTTCTGGGAGATCGCAACCGAGGAGATCCGCAAGTACCCGCACCACCGGCGCCAGGAGGTGCCATGGTGGCTGAGCAGGTTCTTCTGCGTGGATCCGAAGCGGGCCGCGATGGAGGCGCCCTCGATGACGACCGAGGAGCGGGTGACGACGTTCGGCAAGCCCACCATCGTGGAGCAGTTAGAGTCTCTCGCGATCGAGGACTTCCAACAGGAGCTCGAGTGCCGATTCGTCGACGAATCCTACTCGTGGTTCCCGTACGATCTCATCCTGCCGAACACAAGCGACGAGCTCGTGCTCGCCCAGGACTTCACCGACATCCCCGAGCCCCAGGGGCGCATTGTGGCTGGCTTCGACGTCGGCCGAACGCGCGACCGGTCGGAGCTTGCCGTGTTCGAGGAGACGAGCGGGCGCTTCACCTGTCGACTGCTCCGGACCTACGCCGAGACGCCATTCGCGGAGCAGGAAGCCGACCTGCGCCGGCTGCTCGAGGTGCTGCCGGTGGCCCGGCTGTCGATCGACCGGAGCGGCATCGGCATGAACCTCGCCGAGAACCTCGCCCGCGACTTCCCGCAGGTCGTCGCCGAGAACTTCACCAACGAGGCGAAGGAGCGCTGGGCCACGGACTTCAAGATCACGCTGCAGCGGCGGGAGGTCGTCCTTCCGCGCGATCGCGAGGTGGTAGCGCAGGTGCACTCGATCAAGAAGCGTGTGCTGCCGTCGGGAAAGGTGGCATTCGACGCGGAGCGCACATCACGGGGCGGGCACGCGGACAGGTTCTGGGCGATCGCGCTCGCTTGTCAGCGGGAGCGGGTGATTGGAAGGGGTGGGGCGGGGGTGGAGGTTGGAGTGCGAGTGATTGGATGACCTTGCGCTCATCTTTTTCGCGGATAGCATCGATCGGAAAGGGTCTGCATATGCCTTCCTCGGCGACATGGCTGGGAGTTCTCGCCTTCATCGGGCTACAAGCTGCCTGCGTCTCGTCGAGCACTCCTGCAAAGCCAACGCACGATCAGGCACCGGCACAGAGCGCTGCTCCGCTCCACGGTAGCCAGCCTTCGAACAGACCGGGGAAGTCCATCGCAGACGCAGGAACCGAGTCCGGGGCGCACGGATCAGACGCGGCGGACGCGGAGGTCCGAGACGATCGAGTCGCGAGGGATCAAACCGCAAGCATAGGCTGGACGGATCCAAACGCATGGTTGGACGCTTCGGGCTCCCGTTCTCGGCAAATTGCCATGTCACCAGGCGTCTGTCTTCGGGACGTTGGGGGGTGTCCATTCTCCCCCACGCGGTTGCCGACTTGTCCCTCGGATCAAGACTACGTCGAAATCGAAAGCCGCAATCAGTTGGAGTCGCTCGTGGGAGTGACGACGGTGTTCAAAGGTAAACTACGCAAGGTCAAGACGATCTCTCACATGACCGCTGCCTCCTGCGGTGGTGAAGTGTCGCTTGTCGGACCGCCTTTCGTCTATTTGACGCGGGCGACTCTTTCGAACGTTGACCTGCTCGACACGACGCTCCGACTAGGTGATAGTCGCTTCCCTCACGCGTTCGAGTGTCCAGGTGACGATGCCGTGCAATGCTGTGGCATCCAAACGGAAGTCCCCGCGCTTGTCCACGGAAAACTGGTTCGATCCACAGGTGGTCCGACGCCGTTGGAGATCGAGCGACCGTCTCTCTGCGCGAGTCCGTGACGCTATTGTCCCCGAGGTGAAGGTTGGTCCCTCTGACGGGATGCGATGTCCCAACTCTCGGCGACCGATGGCACCAGCTCCGTGCTGCTGAAGGCCCTCATCCTCGGCGCCGGCACCCCCGACCAGGCCTCGCGCCCCGGCGGCGAGGTGGGCGCCGTGTTCGCCTCGCTCGGCGCGCTCGAGCCGCCGTACGACCCCGAGGCGCTGTGCTTGCTCTTCGAGCACTCGAACTCCCTGCGCCAGAACGTCGACGCTTACGCCACGAACATCGACGGCTTCGGCCATCGGCTCGACCCCGCGATCGACTTCGACGCGGACGATGCCGACCGGCGGGTCGGCGAGTGCATCTACCTCGAGCGTCTGGCTGCGCGTGACCGCGGGGACCTGCCGGCGGACGCCGAGCTCGGGCCCACGCCCGACGAGATCAAGGAGCGACGCCGGGAGCTGGTTCAGCTCGCCCGCACGGAACGGGCGCACCTGGCGAGCTTCTTCGAGTTCTGCTCGTTCGACCACTCGTTCGTGGAGCTGCGCCGGCGCACCCGGCAGGACCTCGAGGTCACGGGCAACGCGTACTGGGAGGTGCTGCGGAACGCTTCGGGCGAGGTCGCCCGGCTGGTGTACGTGCCGTCGTACACGATGCGGCTGCTGCCGCTCGACGCCGCGCCCGTTCCAGTCGAGGAGAGCGTTCGCATCTCGTCGGTCACCGTCGAGCGGGTGACCACGCGCCAGCGCATGCGGCGGTTCCTGCAGGTGCAGTACACGCAGCGCACGTTCTTCAAGGCTTTCGGCGACCCGCGGTTCGTGTCGCGCACCACCGGCGAGGCTTTCGCCAGCCTCGATGCGCTCCGCGCCCGCGACCCCGCCGACGGTCCTGCCACCGAGATCCTGCACTTCGCCATCCCGTCGCCTCGGTCGCCCTACGGCATCCCGCGATGGGTCGGAGGCCTGCTCGCGGTGATGGGCTCGCGGTCGATGGAGGAGGTGAACTACCTCTACTTCGAGAACAAGAGCGTTCCGCCGCTGGCGCTGCTCGTGTCGGGCGGGAAGCTGTCCGAGGCGTCGGTGCCGCGCATCGAGCGATTCATCGAGGAGAACCTCAAGGGGAAGAACAACTTCCACAAGGTGCTCATCCTCGAGGCCGAGGGGGCCACGAGCGCAAACGACGCCGCCCGCGCCCGTATCGAGCTCCGTCCGCTGACCGACGCCCAGCAGCACGACGCCCTGTTCCAAACCTACGACGAGCGCAACATCGACAAGGTCGGCAGCGCGTTCCGGCTTCCGCGCCTGCTCCGTGGTGACAGCCGCGACTTCAATCGAGCCGTGGCCGACGCCCAGCTCCGCTTCGCCGAGGACCAGGTCTTCCAGCCCGAGCGCGACGAGTTCGACTTCATCGTCAACCGCAAGCTCCTGGCCGACATGGGCATCCGCTTCTGGCGGTTCCGCTCGCAGACGCCCGTAACACGCGACCCCGAGCGGATGACGGATATGGTCGAGAAGCTCGTGCGCGTCGGCGTGCTCACCCCGGAGGAGGGGCGCGTGCTCGCGAGCGACATCTTCAACCGCGAGTTCGCCAAGCTCAGCGCGGACTGGGTGAAACGCCCCATCACACTGACGCTCGCCGGCGTGCAGACCCAGACCGTCGACCTGCTACCGCCCACGGAGACGCTCGTGGACCAAGCGAAGCGCCTGCTCGCACTGCGGGAGGAGCTTGCGGCCGAGGAAGAGCGTCGTGGCGCGGAGCGCATGCGGCTGGCAAGGGATGCGCTGCGCCGGCCTGACGCGGAACGGGTCGCTGTGCCGACAGAGCAGTGGCGTTCCTGGTTCGAGGAGGGCCCCGATGGAGCGTGACGCCCTTCAGCGCGCCTGGGTCGCTCAGGCACAGGCGGACGCCGACCGCGGGGTCATCGAGTGCCGCATGTGCAAGCGCACAAGCTCCCTGGACGAGGCGATCACGCTCTGGCGCAACGGGTTCCTCGTGTTCGCCGTGTGCGATCGGTGTAGCGCCAAGCACGACGTCGTGATTCGCCCGACCGGCGCTGGAATCGAGGTCCGGGGCGTGAGCCGGGGGCCTCTCGTCGTTCGAGGAACGCCGTGAGGGCGCTCGTGAGCAGCAAGCGTCCCTGCAAGCTCGAGCGCGGAGAGCTCAGGCGCGTTCCGCAGGACAGGTCGCTGCGCGGGGTCGTCGGCTATCACGTCTGCTGTCCGCGATGCGGCTTCGTCACGGCGGTCCTCAACGGCGACGGGGGCCTGGTCATCACCGAGTCAGCGAACGAGGAAGTGTCGTTCTCAGCGCCCGCGCGATGCGTGTACTGCAGCGTGCTGATTCACCTCGTCAGCGGGCAGTTCAACCTGGAGGAGGACGACCGTGTGCGGAACGTCAGCTACCGATGACCTGATCCGGGAAGGCCGCCGCGCCGCCGACGAGCTGCTTGAGCACCTCGGTGTTCCGGTGCGTAAGGCTTTTTCGGTAGCGACCCCCCGCGGCTTCGACGCGGCCGTCTCGCGCCTCGCCGCCTTGCTTCGGAGGCTGGCACGCAAGTCCGAGCTCGAGGCTGTGAAGCAGGCGGTCGCCGTCCTCGACGTCGATTGGCGGGCCATGACGCCCGCCCAGCGAAGCGAGCTTGTCCGAAGAGCGCTGGCCCGCGCGGGCGGCGCCGTCCACAGTGTGCATGAGCAGATTCGAGCACCGCTCGGTCGCGCTGCCTCCGACGTGGTCTCAGCGACGCGATCGGACGGGAGGCGGCGCGGACTCGCCATCGCCGCGGACTTCAATGCTGTGGACCGGCGCGCCGTTGCCTACGTAGTGCGAGCCAACAGCCTTTTCGTTCGCGACGAGTACGGCCGACGGCTCGATTGGCTCGGAATCGAGGCAAAGCGCGTCGTCGCTCGAGGGCTCGAAGATGGACTCGGCCGGGACGAGATCGCCGGAGACCTGGCCCGCGCCGCCAACGCCGCGATCGTGCAGCGGTCCGCGTCGTACTGGGACGTCATCGCCTCGTCGTTCGTTGGCGAATCGCGGAGCCTCTCGCAGATTTCCGCCTACGCAGAGGCCGGCATCGAACACTACATGTTGTCCGCGGTCCTCGACGAGCACACCACGGACACCTGCCGGTTCCTCGACGGCAAGGTCATCCAGACCAGCGACGCCCTGCACATGCTCGATCGCATGGAGTCCTCCGAGGACCCCGCCGCCATCAAGCGAATCCGCCCGTGGGTCCGCGAACGGTTCGGGGAGGAGGGGAAACGCGCGCTTGTGGTGGACCGCGGCGACGGCGATCGCTCCGTGCTGGCCTTCGTCGAGCGCTCCGGCGTCGGTGCCCGCGACGACCGTGGGGCATACTCACGAGCTGTGTCCGGTCGAGACCTCGCACCCGCCGGAATCGGTTTTCCACCATTTCATGGCTTGTGCAGGACTACCACGCTCCCTGACATTTGAATCGCAATCTGCAACTACCCTGTTGCGGAGTCGCCGCTGCGATGCTCTCCTCCGTCCAAACGGAGGCGAACGTGGCACGCAAGACCGAAGAATCCCCGACCGAGGCAATCGTGGTTGCCGAGCAAGAGCCAGTGCTGCCGGCCAGCGCCGCGAAAAAGGATACCAAGCTCGTAGACAAGGCGGCGAAGCAGATCCGCGACATCCTCGCGCGCACCGTATCGCAGGGACTGGAGGACGTGGGCAACTACCTCCTCGACACGTTCTACGACGGAAAGCCCGAGCTGTACCAATCGCTCAAGCCGAGCAAGCACGCCTCGCTCACTCTGCTCGAGGAGCGGTGTGAGACACTGGACCTGCCCGTCAGCCGCACCTTCCTCGCGAACGCGATCGGCGTGGCGGTGATGACGAAGCACTTGCCTCGCTCGTCCCCGATCCTCAAGCTGCCCCCGAGCCACAAGACGGAGCTGCTCGGCGTGAGCACGCCCGAGAAGGCCGAGACCCTGGCCGCGAAGGTGCTCGAAGGGAAGCTGACGGTCGTGAAGCTCCGCGAGCTCGTGCGCAAGGACCGGGCGAAGAACAAGAAGAACCCGCAGGGACGCAAGCCCACACCGACCGTCGTGCGGGTGCTCACCTCCTGCGCGAAGCTGCTCAACCACCGGGAGACGGGCAGAATCATCTTCCGCAAGGCGGACTTCGCCGAGCTCACGCCCGAGCAGGTGGACGAGGTCAAGGAGCTGCGTGAGATGATCCTGAAGCGGATGGACGAAGTGCAGAAGCACCTCGGCGGATAGCGCAGAGTCTCTGTCCCCGCTCTCGAGCGACGCTCCTCTGTCCCCTGCGTGATCCCGCGCAGGAAGACACCTCGAACACCATCCTCGAAGCCCGGCCTCGCGCCGTCGGAGGCGCGCCGTGGGTAACGCCGTCGTGCGCGCCGTTGAGCGGGCATACGATGTGCTCGACGCCCGGGGCGCCGCGCCCCTGTGCAAGACCATCTGGGGTTCCCCCGCCGGTAAGAAACGGATCGCCGACCGCCTGGTCGCGATGCTCCCCGCCCACAAGACCTACGTAGAGCCGTTCGCCGGCAGCGCGGCCGTGCTCTTCGCGAAGGAGCGCAGCGAGGTCGAGGCCATCAACGACGCGGACACCGAGATTGCCCGCGCCTACAAGCTCGTCCAGAAGCTCAAGCCGAAGGACATCGCCAGGCTCCGCGAGAAGAAGTGGGTCGGCGACGAGGCGACCTTCAAGAGCCTCATCGACGAAAGCCCGCGCGACGACGTTGGCTGGCTGCACCGCTTCCTGTACCTCACTCACTTCTCGTACGGAAAGATGCGCGGGAAGAGCTTCTCACCGTCGGTGCGCGGCGTCGAGGCAAAGACCGTCGACCGCATCGAGCAGTTCGCGCCGCGTCTGCGTGGCGTGAAGATCTACGGCGGCGACTACCGCCCGATCGTCGAGAAGTACGACGGCAAGGACACGGTCCACTTCCTCGACCCTCCCTACGCCGGCTACAACGTTGACGTCGGCGAGGACGCTTTCGACGAGGCAGCGTTCTGCGACCTGCTCTGCAAGCTCGACGGCAAGTTCCTCGTGACCTACGGGATCCGGGGCGAGCTTCCGCGCCTCGTGAAGGAGGCCGGCTTCGAGGTGCGCCGGATTCGAACGCGCCGGAGTATCGGCTCGATGCGCGGGGTAGGTGGCCCTTCGATTCTTACGCAACTGCTCATCTCGAACTACACAATTGCACGCAAGAGTCTCGACGGACTGCGGGACGACGGGTGGGATGCAGAGGACTTCGAGCGACCCACGACGGTGTCGGTTCCGGGCTATTCCGATATCGGAATAGCTGACGAATCCACGGTGGAACACGGCTTCTCCGGTGACGAGGCCCCGATCAGCGAGCTGGAGAAGGCCCAGCCCTTTGGCACCTTCGGAGGCTCGTTCCACTACGCCAAGCGTCTGCTTCCGTTGATCCCTGAGCACAAGGTCTACGTCGAGCCGTTCGCTGGTGCGGCGGCACTACTGCACGCCAAGGAGCCGTCCGAGAAGGAGGTCCTTGCCGACCTCGACCCCGACGTCGTGTTCCTCCACAGGTCGATCAAGGCCATGACGCCGAAGCAGGTGGCCGAGCTCTCGCGCCGATTCCCGTGGGAGGTCACCGAGGAGTCGTTCGCGAAGGCCCGCGACCTGAAGCCCAAGGACGATTTGGCGCGGTTCTACAAGCTCGTGTTCGTGCGCACCCACGCGCGGGATTGCCGTCCTGACGGCACCCACCCAGCGCGTCAGCACCTCGGGTCCACGACGAACCCCGAGAAGTACCTGAAAGCCGCCGAGCGCCTGCGCGACGTGTCTGTTCTGCAGCAGGACTATCGCAAGACCATCGACAAGCTCGACGGCCCCGACACGTTCTTCTTCATCGATCCGCCATACCCGGGCGAGTGGTTCGACAAGGACGCGGTCATAGACCTCGACGAATTCACCGGCGTGCTGAAAAGCATTCGAGGGAAGTTCATCGCAGTACTCAACAACAGCCCGGAGAACGTCGCCGCGTTCAAGAAGGTTGGGCACATCTTCAAGCTCAAGGTCCGCGAGGCGTCTGGTCGTGGCGGCGCGAAGCAGGCCATGCGCCTGTTCTGCGCGAACTACCCGGTACGCAAGAGCGAGGAGTTCGAGCTCGTCGCTAAGTGCGAAGGGGAGCCCTTCACCCGCACCTCGACGCTCCTCAAAGGAACGGACCCGGCCGACGAGCGCTTCGTGCTCGGCATCGTGCTGGAGCCGGAGGTCGTCGACGCCCAGGGCGACATCTACTCGGCCGATGAGATCCGCCAGGCCGCGCACCGCTTCATGGAGGAGTTCGGCGGTCTGGGGCTGATGCACAGAATGCGGGTCAACGACCAGGTGAAGGTTCTCGAGTGCTACCTGGCGCCGGTAGACTTCGAGGTCGCCGGCGTAACCGTGCGCAAGGGAACCTGGATGCTCGGCGTGCACGTGATCTCCGACGAGCTCTGGGGTCAGGTCAAGGACGGCACGCTCACGGGCTTTTCGATAGGCGGTTCCGCTCGCCGTGTCCCCGAAGCCGTGGCGGCCGACTCTGCTGCTCAAGAGGTTCCAGCTTGAGCACAACCGAAGACCCCAATGCTGGCGTCCACCGGCTGATCGACATGGTCGTCGAGGAAGTGTCCCTCGTCGATCGCGCCGCGAACAAGCACCGA
>JAJZQG010000197.1 GCA_021847645.1 Myxococcales bacterium | reverse complement strand
TTCCGATCTGACGCGGTGAAGCGTGTCGTCGGGCTCGACAAGGTGCTTCAATGGGGCCGCCGCTGTTCTGCGGCGGAGAGTAGGCCCCGTCGCCCGCGAAGCTGATCAGGTCGAGGCTTCAATGGGGCCGCCGCTGTTCTGCGGCGGAGAGGTCGCATCGGCGAGGGAGTGCCGCCCCCCCTCGCAGCGCTTCAATGGGGCCGCCGCTGTTCTGCGGCGGAGAGACGTGCCACACGAGCATGACGGCCCCCAGCATCAGCGCTTCAATGGGGCCGCCGCTGTTCTGCGGCGGAGAGGGCCGAGGTGTGGGGCGAGCCAGTCACGGGCCCCTGGCAGCTTCAATGGGGCCGCCGCTGTTCTGCGGCGGAGAGAAGCAGGGTACAGCGCGAGAACGACTTCAAGCTGCTGCTTCAATGGGGCCGCCGCTGTTCTGCGGCGGAGAGGCGTCTCGCAATCTGCCCCAACTCTCGTACCCTTGCAAGCCGGTTCGCGAGCACCTTGCCCGACAGCGCAGATCGCGCCCATCCTGGCATCTCTCGCTCCAGGCTCACCCGCTGTTTGTTCCGTATTGTCAATGACCTCGTGACCTGCGAGCACCCCGCGCCTTTCTTTCACCACCTCGGTGCTCGCATCGCCATTTGCGCTCATCATACCACGATCGCCAGCCGCTCTTGCACCGTCAGCGGACGACCCAACGTCCGCATGCTCGTCCTGCCTCGCCCCTCCGCAGGACCCACGTCCACGAACAACACCTGGTCCTCCTTTTGGTGAATCACCACCCCCAGCTTTCCCCGCAGCTCCACCAGCTCCCGCTCGCTCAGCTCGCACCGGAACACCGACAGCTGCAGGTGGTCCCCGTACCCGCGCATCAGCTTGAACACCCTGCGCAACCGCTTCGGGTCGCTCACGTCGTACGAAACGATGTAGGTCTGTCGCATCGCCCCCTCCCCTCACCTCGTCCGGAAGCTCGGGTACCGATCGATCTCCCCCATCAGCAGCCTGCCCATCAGTCGAGCCTGAACCTCGAGCACGCGACGGTAGCTGATGCGGTAGCCAAACACCGGGTGGGTCACCAGTTGGTCCATCCTCCGCTCGTAGCCCTCGATGAGCCGCTTGCGCGCAGTGGGCTTCATCGCGACCCCGACGCCAGCCCGCACGAACTCCCCGGGCGCGATGACCCCCATGTTGACCGCCGCAATCACCGTCGAGTCGACCACGAGCGGCCGAAACTCCTCCATCATGTCCAGCGCCAGCGCCGGACGGCCGAACCGCGGCTGGTGATAGAAGCCCAGCATCGGATCGAGCCCGACCGCCTCGAGCGTGCGCGCCAGCTCCTTGGTCAACAGCGCATAGCCGAACGACAGCATCGCATTGATGGGATCACGGGGCGGGCGACGATTGCGCCCGTCGACGTCGAAGCCCGGCTCGGGCTGCACCTTGAGCATGCCCGCGAAGTTCTGGAAGTAGTAACGCGCCGCCGTGCCCTCGATGCCCAGCAGCGACTCCAGCGCCGTCGCCGCCTCTGCCTTGCGCGCGAGCCCTTCCATCTCGTGCAGCACCGTCGCGTCCACGGTCGCGTGGTTGCGGCGGAGCATCGTCCGGGTGTTGCGGATCTTCGACGCCACGAACCCGCGCGCGAGCGTCAGGCAGGTCGCCTCGTCGCCCGTTGCGCGATACTGCGCCAGCCGAAGCGCCACGTTCTTGCTCGAGTGGGCCACGGCTCGGCCGTAGTACCACCCGCCATAGCTGAAGAAGCTCAGGGGCACGTCGCGTTCGAGGATCGCCCGCAGCGCCGGCGTGGTCACCTGCACGTTGCCGAACACGCACACCTGCGAGACCTGCGGCAGCTTGGCCTCGGCCAGGACACCGTCCTTGTTGCGCACAACGAGGCATTGCCCATCAAGACCCACCCGCGCGCCGGACGCCTGCACGTACAGGGGAATGCTGTCGTCTCGGGCCGGGTGAAGGCGACGGAGCTCCTGGGAAGCCGGCACTGGCGGTGCAAGCTCCCACGGGTCGGCTTGGAGCGGACCGTCGAGCTGTTCGTCCATCTCGTCGCGACCGTCGCGCGCCTCGCACGGCGCCGGCTCGCCATGAAGCAGATTGGTCTCGTCGGGCAGGCAGATGCCGACAAGCGAACAGCCGTCGCACTTGGGACTATCGCGCAGCGGCGGCGGCATCTCCGCGCTGGAGGCGACCTCCCGCGCACGCTGCACCGCTCGCTGCGTCAGATCGATCAGGTCATCGGTGATGTCGATCGTCACGCGCTGTCTGGCGGCGGCATAGTAGATCTCGCCGTGATCGCAGGTGTAGCCGTGGTCCCGCAGCAGCAGCACCTGGGCGCAGAGCTGCGCGCGCTCCGGCGTCCACGCCCGCTCGGGGATGTCCGGCGGCTTGCCGCGCTTGTATTCGATGGGTATCACCCCCGAAGCGTCGCCCTCGACAACGTCGATCTTCGCCGTGATGCCCAGCTTCTCCGAGGACAACCACACCGACTTTGCCACGTACGGCAGTGGCTCGACGCCAGGCTCCGGGTCCTCCTCCTCGTCATCGCCGGCTGCGCTCTTCTTGCGCGCAGGTGCGGGCATCGGCCCCTGCGAGTTGTCAGGCCGACGGTGCACGTGGCGGCCGTCGACCGTAAAGACATTGTCCGCGAACTCGCCCTGCACCCACTCGATGTACATGAGTCGTTCGCAGTACAGCGACTCGTTGAGCATGCGAGCGGGCACGAGCGCGGGTGGCTCGGCCGGTTCGGGCCCGCGGAGCGGTAGAGTCTTGGCCCGTGCTGGAGTAGGTTCTTCAAGACGTTCGGCACGATCGCTGTCGGACATGGCGACTCCTTTCGTTCACTGCGTGCCCCGCCGGCGCGTGGACACGCGTGCTTCGTTGCGCGCGGCGGGCCAGGTCGGGACATGCGCGTCGATGACGGGGCATGGGTGCGGGGACACGCGTGCGTCGTTGTGCGGGGCGTGCCAGGTCGGCGGGTGCGGGGACACCCGTGCGTCGTTGTGCACGGCGGGCCAAGTCGGGATATCCGCATTGACGACGGGGCATGGGTGCGGGGACACGCGTGCGTCGTTGTGCGGGGCGTGCCAGGCCGGGGATATTCGCGTCGATGGCGGGGCATGGGTGCATGAACACGTCCGCGTCGTTGCGCGCCGTGTGCCAGGCCGGGGATATTCGCGTGCACGACGATGCATTTGCCGGTCCACGATCGCACGGCGCGCCGTGCTATTCAGGACGCGGCACGCCGCGTCCCTACGGGATCAACGGGATCTACGGGATCTACGGGATCGGGCTGGTCCTTGTCGATCACTGCGACGGCCAGCTCGCAACCCGTGCCGACGTCAAGCAGCTGGTACTTGCGTTGCTGGGGCCGCGCGGGGGTGGTGCGCCAGCGTGCGGGGTTGTTCTCGATGTAGATGCGTGCCCTGCGGATCGCGTCGTCATCGGGCAAGCACCGATCATCGAACCGCGATTGCCAAAGCTGGACCGGCCGCCCGACCTGGACGCGGACTTGCCTTGTTGCTTCCGACTTGAACGACCGAATGATCGTCGACACCGATCCCGGCACGGGCTTTCCGAAGCGCTCCACCCGATCGGCGTCCAAACGCAGCCGGTCGTCCGAACGAAACAGCCGCAGCAGCATGTGCATGTGATTGGGCATGACGACGAAGCTGTCGAAGTGGACCGTAGGATGATGCTCCGGCACAGACTGCCAGATCGACTCGACCAGGGCGCCGACCGGATTGAGCACCATTCGCTTGTCGACCACCTCGCCGAACGAGTGCAAACCCGCGAAGCACTTGAGGGTGATGAGCCACGCACCGGGACCAGCGTAATCGTGTGACGGACGGCGGACAGATCGCCTGCTGAATTCAATCGACATGGCGTCCTCACAACCGAGCATAGGGGACGGGTGCATCGGGCTGATCCCGTAGGGACGCGGCGTGCCGCGTCCTGAATAGCACGGCGTGCCGTGCGGTCGTGTACGGCATCATCGCACGGCCGCGTTTGTGCACGTGCGTTTGCGTCTTCGTCAAGTCCGAGCAGATCGGCCATTTCGGCGGGATCGAGGTGCGCCGCAAGACCGGCTTGGCAGAGGATGTCGGGGTTGTGGGTTGTGTCCTGGGTCGAGTGGCGGCGTCGGCGACGCCATCGAATTCGCTCATTAGCGATTGGAGAGCAACAAGGGTGGTCACCGCTGGCCGCCTAGCATGTGACAGTTGGTGGACCGAAGTTGCCGAAGCCCTGACCGGTACGCCGGATCGACGAGCTGCAGACGGCGAACACGCCGCGGCCTGTTCGATCGCGTGCACTGCCCGTCCACCCGAGCTGGAGCGCCGAGCGCGCCGTGTGCACCGAGGCGGGCACTGACCAAAGCGGCCAGGTGAAGGTCATGTCCTGTCCTCGTCCGCGAACGGCGGTCGTGATGATCCTGGTGCCTCGTGGGAAGCTCGGTAGCAGCGGTAACCCCCGAAACGCGAGCCACTCGAGCGGCGCATCCACGCGCGTGCCGTCGTTATTGGGGTTGTTCGCCATTAGCGCCCAGCTGCGCTCGGAACCCGGATCCCATCGCAGGTTGCTCCCGGGCCTCTCACCGTGGCCCATGAACAGCGAGCTCTCGATCCACTCCTCGGTGAGCAACGCGCGGATCGCCTCCACAGCACCGAGAAACGTCTGATTCGCCGCCGTGAAGTGGAAGGCGGTGGGTTTGGTGTTGCCTTTGCCATCGACCGCTACGTCGGTAGCAAACGCTGCCGCGTAGGCCACGGATTCGTCGTCGCCCTTCATCCAGCAGTCTAGACACCGCGTCAGAAACTGCTTGAAGTCAGGCGGCGGAGGTTTGAGGTCAGCGACCTCTTGGGGGCCCTGCTTCTTCGTGGCTGCCTTGGTGTAGGTGAGCCGCCAAGATGGGTTCTTGACGCCAGAGGCGGCGTCGGCGTCGACCGCGATAAGTGCAATGATGTCGGAACGAGTCCCGTCGGTCTCGAGAAAGGCTCGAAACGAGCCATCGGCGGCAAAGGCTAGCCTCGCTCTGGGCACCACCCGAAGCAAGCCCAAGGCAGCAAGAAATCCGAGCGGATTTGCGCCATTCACACCTGCCAGTTCCATGCGGCTCACGGCACAATCTCCTTCGTCTGCTCCTCCTCGCTGGCGCGGTGGTCCGCAAGGCGGAGAATCGCCTCCAGCCAGCATAGTTGCTGCCAGCCGTACTTCGCGATGAGCGCCCAGAAACGGTCGCCCAGCGCCGAGTCGAGCCGATACAGCTCGTGTTTCGAGGTCGGCAAAGAGAAGTCGAGCATGCCGAACCCTTTGCTCGCGTGTTTTGCGAGGGAGACGTCGACCGGATCTGCATCGAGCACGACGGGCGCGAAGGGGCGGCAGTCCCCGTGATGACTGGCGACGAGGTGAAGCACGAGATCGAGGTCGGGCTCCTTCGTGGAGTCACGTTTCTTCAGCCGCTCAATCAACGCCGCCTCCTGTCCATCGAGCATCGCGAGCGACTGCACCTCGTGGCGGGCACCGCGCGGATAGCCGCTCCTTTTCCGTGCAAGCCGGTGCGCCTCGCGCGCGCCGGGAGGCATCGCCGACTTGGCCCACGGCGTCTCGTCTTTGAAGTACTCGATCTCGCTCCCGCCCCGCAGCATGAGCTGAAAGCGTCGATCGGCCTTGCCGATATCGTGCAGCCACGCGGCGATCGCGATGTGCTCAGCGAGCCACGACCCGAGTCCGCAGTGCGTTGCGTACTCTCGCGCGAACGTCTCGACATCGCTGCTGTGCTCGGACAGGGAGACGGCGCGACCAGCATGAAACGAGTCGTCACCATCCGTCGTCAGCTCGGCACCATCTTCAAGTGTCTCTTCGGGTTGGACGACGCGCCGAAGCTCGGCGAGGGGCACTCGCCTGCCTTCGAGCACAGACCACGAAGGCTCCCCTCTCACGACCAGAGTCCCGCGACTCTTGCTGACCTTCTCGGCCCACAAGCGCTTCCACTGGGGCCAATCTCCATTCGAGGCGAGGTGACCGAGAACGACGCGGGCTTCGTCTGGCTCGTCGAGAGGCAGCGCCAGCCCTAGCGCTTCGACGATCGCGGGATGCAGACGTAGTACGGGCCTTGCGCGCGCGAAGAACTCGGCCTGCTCCGCACGGTCGCGGACCGGCTCGGTCGAAGACGCCTCGAAACATCCGCTGCGGATGCCGCCGTAGGACGCTGGCACGACGATGGTGTCCCCCGGCATCAGCGAGGTATCTGTGCCCGACCGCGCGAAGACGATCTCGCTCTCGTCGCCTATCCAGCGCAGCGCGGACCGTCCTTTCGCGTCGTTGTGTGCGTCGTCGTCCGGCGTCGCTCCTTCCGTGTCTCCCAGATCCCCCGCCACCTGTCCCGCGATCCAGGCACGCGCGGTCGCGAACGGCAGCGACATCGCTTCGAGGCTCGAAGGCCGAACCGACGCGACGATGGCCGTCGCCGCCTCGACGTCTCCCCGCTGAAGTACGTCCTCGGAGAGATCGGCGCGCCAGATAACCTGGACATCGGCCGGGCCAGAGCTTGGCCCATGCAGCCAGAGGCTCACATCGGGAACCTGGCTCGGCGCGGGCGAGGTCTGCGCCCACAAGTCAAGGTACGCGGGGAGCAACGTCGGCGCATTGGGTTTGGGTGCGAGCAGCTTCGCCAGCTCGTCGCCGGTCGGCACCTCGAGCGCGAGGACACCGAAGTCGACCCGGGTCGTTCTGTCCAGTCGCTCTTCGGCCTGCTGCCTCGCTTCCCCTTTGAGTTTCTTGGCCTCGGTCTTGAGCTTCTTGAGCTCCTCCTTCAGCTTCTTCGGTCGCTCCTTCTCTTGTTCTTTGAGCCACCTGACGGTTTCACCGAGCGCTTTGCCATAGATTGGATCCTCGTCTGCTAGGAAAGGCTTCTCTCCCCGCTGCTTGAGCTCTTCCTTCAGTATCTTGCAGTTGTCGTAAACGATTACGCCCTCGGCCCTATTGTAGTTGCCGAGTCGATCGACGCGGCCAAAGCGTTGCCGCAGGCTGTCGAGGCTCGCGGCCTCGGTGACGAGGGCGTCGAAGTCGAAATCTGCGCCCGCCTCGATGCACTGGGTGCCGACAATCACGCGCCTGGGAAGGCCATCGCTTCGCTTTCGGCCTGTCTGGACGGCGGGCCGTAGCTCGCGCAGCACATCGTCTCGGTCCAGCGGCCGCATACGGCCAGTGAGCAAGGTGATGATCACGTCGCTTCCGAGAGACTCAGTGAGCTGCCGTGCAATCACGCTCGCGCTCACGACGCGGTTGACCACGACCGCGACGGTCCTGTGCCGTTCGAGCAGGACCTTCGTCTGCTCGACGCACTCCTTGTCCAGCGCGGTTCGATCTTCGACCTCGACGACGCGCACGGGCTTGCTTGCGTGGAGGCGCGGTCCGAGCGGCGAGTCGGGCCTCTTCTCTTCGTCGAGCAATGCGAAGGGTGGCTCGTCCTCAGTCCCCGGTGTCGCGGACAGGAATGCGTGGCAGAACCGGGTCTTCACGCCGTTCTGAGAGAACCGCTTGCGGAGGCGCTCGAGTTGGTCGAGGGTCTGCCGGAACGGCTCCGAGAGGTGAACCTCGTCGAGGAGCAGCAGCGTGTCGTTGGCGAGGAGACCTGCGTGCACCGGCTTCATGCCCTGGCTCACGCCATAGCCCTGCATGAGGATCCGCGATCCGACCTGATCGACGGTCGAGGCGATGATGAGCGGTTGATCGGGAGTGCGTGCCCAACCGTCATCCTTGGGCATCCCGCCACGCAGCGTAAACACGCCGAGTGGCTCTTCGCCCTTCCGGGTCAGGGACCGCAATCGATTGGCGACTTCGACGATGATCGCGTCGCTGCTCGTCATCAAGGTGCGCAAAAGCGCTCGGCCGCGCTCGGCGACCTGATCGACCACGATGCGCCGGTCCACGACCATCGCAGTGCGACGCGGGCACCAGCGATCCTTTGCTTCGTTGTCTGCGTCGAGCGCGAGCGCGAAGAGGGCGATATCGATGCATGTGGTCTTGCCGGCGCCGGTCGGCAGGTCGAGCACACGCGGCCAGCGCTTGTCTCGGACGATCCGTTCGAGCAGGCGCTGCTGCCACGCAAAGGGCGGCTTGCCGCCGTGAACGGCAGCGTGGAAGGCGCCGAAGCTGGAGGTGGTGAGCGTCATCGGTCCTCCACGGGCAGGCAGAGCCCGAGGCCAAAGTAGCGCCCGGCGCCGAGCAGGAGCGGGCCTTGCACGCTTTTCTCGAAGCAGATGTCGGCATGGACGCGCACGCGCGGCGTACGCCCCGGGCGACCAGGCCACGGCAGGAATTCGCGAACGTGCTGCGCGCCGGGGAGCAGCGGTGCGAGCGACACCTCGACCGAGACCGGCCGGACACCGACGACGCGCAGGCACGCGTCGCTGATGCTGTGCTGGGCTTCGAGGGCGGCCTTGCGTGCAGTGCCGTCCCGGTTGCTCCGGAGGTTACCGGGGTTCTTGTCGAGGGCGATCGGAGTCGCGGTGATGAACCGCGTGGACGCGCGGCACCACAACTCGGGTGAGAGGGACCTCTTCGCCGACACATCCACACGGCGAACGGTATAGGGGGGGAGCGATCCACCCGCGAGTGTCAGGTTGCCGCGCTTGTCGGAGCGCTCCTTCTCCCACCTCGCGACGAGGCGCAGCAGCGTTTCGCGGTCGCTCGTCGGAAGCTGACGAGGCAGCACTAGTGCGCAGCCCATAATTGCGCCGTCGGCGTGCTCGTGTCCGACGAATGGCAGCGGGACGAACGCGACGTGCGGTTGCTCAGTCGGAGCGCTCTCTGCGTGGCCCGAGAGCGCCGCTGGTAAGCTTTTGTCGGCGTGCTGTTCGAGCAGCGCGCCACGCAGCGCCCGTGCTAGATCCGTGGATCGCGACGAGACCGGCCGAGATCCACCGACGCGCTCAAAGACGACCCAGTCGGCGGAAAAGACGCTCTCGGCGTGTGCGGTCGGGGCTGCCACCTCGGAGGCAGAGCGGTAGCGCTGCGGACGCGCCGGAAGCACGCGGGGTTGCCAACCCTCATGGTACGCAAAGGCCTGTTCGAGTCGTTCGACCTGATGGGCCCCGATCACCCGCAAGGTCGTGTCGCCATCATCGCTCGGGACCAACGTTGGAGAGATGTCTCGGTCAACGACGTTGCATCGCACGAGCGACGAGGAATGACCGAGCCGGGTCACGCGCGCACACAGTCGTTCAAGCGCCGCACGATGCTCTGTTGCATCCGCATCTCGCCAGAGAAACGCGAAGCTCGGTGTCTCGGGGATGACTACTGGGAACGTCCGTACCTGACGCGTACGTCGGTCCGGCATCAAGGCGACGGAAGTTCCCAAGTCCACGTCGCTGAATCCATCCTTCGCCAATTCGCGTTGTGCTTTTGCGAGATCCTTCTTTGCTTTCTTGCAGGCGTCGCTGTCCGGATTCTTTTGCGACTCCTCCCTGAGCTTGGCGTCTGCTTTCGCAAGCTTGTCATTCACCTTCTTCTTCTGCATTGCGAAGGCATCGGCCCATTCCGTGCGAGACAAGCCGGCATCTCCGCCAAGCGTGACATCGTTGACCGGCACATAGACGTCCTGCACCTGCCGCGTCCCAACCCTCGATTCGGGATCGACACGCAGCGCCGGCGCACTCTGCTGCTCGAGCCACAGGAGTGCCGCTCGCTCGGCGCGGTCAGCCTCCTCGTGGTCGTGGAGCGCGGCAACCAGCGCCGAGAAGAAGCGCGCAGGATGCGGCGGCCACTCCGCGCGTCCGCGGTCGTTATGGGCGGTCGCCGCGTAGCGACCGGTAAGAAGCTCGATCTCGATCGCGAGCATCACGCGTCTCCGACATCAGTCTCTGCTGCAGCAAGCGCGCGGCTCCTCCTCACGAGGTCGGCGAGCTTCGGCGAGGGCTGCAGTTCCGCGAGTGCTTCGCCCGCAGGCTTGTTGAACTTGATGCCTTCAGGAAGCCTGCTGACTGCCTCGTTGTAGAGCGCAATGGCTCCAGGGAGGTCGAGATCCACAGGAATCGTGCTTCCATCTCGGGCGACTGCTTCGAGCTTCAGCGCCGAGCGCGTCTTCGGCACGAGTAGGCAGCGGGAGCGCAAATCGTGTCCGCGGCTCTCCGCGGCCAACACGGCGAGCAACCCGAGCGCAGCCAGCACCGTGCGGGCTTCCTCCGCTCCAGCGGTGAATCCCAGACGCCGCAGCGACGCGAGCGAGAGCACGACGGTGTGCCTTGCCTCGTCAATCGTCACGCCGCCACCCACCGAGTCTATGCTCGGCGTCACGTTGCCGTGGTTCACCTCGGATGGCTTGCCCTCCTTCCCGAACTTGACCGGCACGCCGTTCTCCATCTTCGCCTTCGAGACATCCGTCGTCCATCCCTCCTTCTCGTCCGCTGCGACGTAGATGTCTGCAGCCTTCTTGAGGATGTTCAGGGGATCGATCCGACTCTCAGTCTTGGTCCCAGGGGCAGCGTTGATACCAACTATCTCGGAGACCAGTGCGCGCTGGAACTTGGCGCCGAGGCCGCCCTTGGGTCCCGTGCTGTCCCACAAGCCGAAAACCAGACCTGTCGGGCAGACCTTGAACAACGCGGTCGCGTTCTTCGTGCTCGCGTCGGTGAACGACTTGCCGATCTCCGAAAGCCGAAAGAGCTCACCGTTGAGCAAGCTGTCGCGCAGGAGCGCGTCGGCGATGCGGTGAGGCGCAGTGAGTGATGTCACGCGTCCCACCTCAGGCGCGATCGACGAGAAGTCCACGCTGACGACCGGGAGAGCGATGTGCTTGTCTGCCCACAGCGATTGGAGGGCCTCCTCCATGCGATTCGCCTGGCTCTGCACCGAGTCGATGAGCACGCACTCCACGTTCTGCCCGCCGATGCGGCGAGTCTCGAAAGCGTACTTGGCGCCGGGTTTCCTATTTTTGTCGTCCACCGCGTGGGTCGGCGGGAAGACCTTGTCTCCCGGCCCACCTGCGGGTTCCAGCGTCGCCACGCCACGGATGGCGACGGTGTCGCCAGCTACGAGTTTCTTTAGTTCTTCGATATTCAGCGGCATCAGTTCTCTCCTCTTGCGTGTGTCACCCAGTCCCCCGGATTTGTATGGCGCCGGCAGCGCCTACTCCCCGCTCAGCTCCGTCCCAACCTTCCCCATCGCCCTCTCGACCGCCTGCCCCAACGTCTGCACGGGTACCACCTCGATCTTCGTCGTGAGGTCCGGCAGCCGTGCCAGATCCATCGCGTTCGCGGCCGGAATGAGCACCACCTGGCGCTTGTGCTCCACGGCCGCGCTCAGCTTCTCCGCGATGCCTCCTACCGGGTTGACATTCCCGTGGATGGACAGCTCGCCTGTCACCGCGATCGCCGGACGAATGGGCCGGCCCGTCGCGGCCGAGAGCATCGCGAGCGCGAACGCCACCCCGGCGCTGGGCCCGTCCTTCGGCTCCGCGATGTTCACCAGATGCACCGACATCTTCTTCGAGCGGAGCCGATCCGCTGGCAGCCCAAGGTGCTCGCCGAGATTCAACAGCGCGTCGTAGGCTGCACGGACCGATTGCTCGAGCACCTGGCCGCGTAGACCCGTCACGGACAACCCCGACCCCTGCACGTGCGCGCATTCGACGAAGCCAACACCACCGCCACCTGTGTCGCACACGAACAGGATCGTGATCTTCCCAACCATCGCCTGCTGGTTGACCTCGACGTCCTGCTCTTCCAGGTCGCCGGGGCTCGCCAGGTCCGGCGCCTCGTGTGGCCGCATCGCGTGGAATCGGATCGCCTTCGGACGATACTCGCCCGGCGCCATGGTGACCATTTGGTTGTGCACGCGCTGGCGCAGTTCCACCGCCACTTGCTGCGCCTCCCGGTAGCCGTCCTCTTCGACTCGACCGTCCGGATACATCAGCTTCAGGAGGCCCGCCGTGATTCGGTACACGGCGGTCTGATCGCGGATCGTCGCGTGTTCCAGACCGCCATTGCCCTGCACGTAGTCGTGGAACGTGATGTCCTTTCTGAGCTCGCCGAGGACCTCCCCAAAGTAGTCCGACACGAGCCCTGCGCCGTCCGCGAGCACCGAATCCCGGATCTTGGGCAGCTCCCAGCCGGGCAAGAACCCGTGGATTCGGTCAGCGACCGCGGGATCACACAGGTCCGTCGGCAGCACTTCGAACAGGTGGCGGTAGGCGCGGTTCGGCAGGCGGCCGTCCGGGTCCAGCTCGATGTTGCCCGTGAACACGAAGCTGCAGTCGCCCACCAGGGCGCGCCCGCCACGCGAGATGTTGCCCGACTCCATGTAGTCCTTCAGCGCAGCTATCAAGGACTTGTCAGGGAAGACTGTCGCGCCGATCTCATCGAAGATGACAACCTTCTTGCGCCCGACAATGCCGACCTGACGACGTGCCAGGTCGTACAGCAGCGCCGCAGGTGTCGCGCGTGCACCGGCCAGGAGAAACGTTCGCGCACTGAGGTTCCGAAGCAGGTAGCTCTTGCCCGTCCCACGCGGCCCCATCTCGATCAGGTTCAGGTTTGGCTGGACAAGCGGAACGAGCCGGCAGAGCACGAGCAGCCGATGCCGCAACGATGCGAAGGCCTCGGGCCGGTACCCAGCGCTCGTGATGAGCAGCTCCAGCCATTCGTCAAGCGTGAAGTCGTGGCGCGCCTCGCGGAACATATTCATGTCCGGCCGCGTGAGCTGGTACGGCGTGAAGTCGTCGAGGTGAATGACCGGACGAGCGCCGGCGGTGTCGTATCGCAGCACCGCGCTTCCCCATAGACCACCGTAGAGCAGCTCCGGATAGCGGGAGACGAGCCCGTCGCTGACCATCAGCTCATGTCCGTCGAGCTGCGCGATGCGGGCTACGTGGAGGTTCCTGTCCGGCCGTGGGTCGACCTCGACGAGCGCTATGAGCCGTGCAGTCCCCTCGCGCATCAACCGTGAGATGAACTCGCCCTTCCGGTCGGCATCCACCGAGAACTTCCTGATCCGGTCTCGGACCTCCTCGACCGACAACCCGGTGTTCTGCGCTCGTGCGGTCGCCAGCAGGAACTCGGTCACGAACCGCGGCATCAGCTCGAAGCCGGCCTGCAACGCCTGTCGCTTGTCGACAGCCAGGCTTCCGAACACTCGCTCGATCTTCTCTCTGAGACTCGCGTCCATTCGATCTCCCTCAGTCGTCGAACATGTCCCCCAAGGCCCCGAGCTCGCGCACGTTGGCCGCGGGCTGCTGGGCCGAGTTGCTGTTGGGTGCCGGCGTGTCGACATCCGGCGGTGGACTCGGCCGTGCAGGCGCGGCAGCCACCGGGGCTCGCGTCCACGAGCCGGTCTCGACCGGCCTGACTACAAACGGGGGCGTAGCGCCCAGCATTCGGCTCCGGACTTCCCCCACGATCAGCTCAAGAGCCTCGGCAGGCGCATCCTGGTTCAGCCATCGGAACTGATCGATCAGTTGCTCCACGTCCCCGATGGAGGCGCCGCGAAGAAGGTCCGGGATCAACTGCAGCGGATTGTGGGAGCCACGTACGTACGATGCAGAGCACAACCGCAACAGCTTTCGCTCGGTCTCGGCCAGCTGGAGGTTCGCCGCAGCGGCGTCGAGATAGCCGTCAGGCCATCGCGGGTCGTGCTCTCGTGTCATCGAGGGTACGGCAGTCAGAAAGCGGAGACGCACCAGAGCTGTCTCGTAGCCAGAGTGGGCGAGCGCAGCCGGCGGCTGTGGTGACGCGTGCGGTCCGGCCGACGAAACGATTACGATCGGGGGAGGTCGGTGCGACGGGGCACGGTGGCGTCGCAACCTGACGCGCGCACCGATTCCCGGACTCTGGTCGCTGGTCGTGAGCAGCTGCTCGTCGCCGTCAAGGCACGCCTGGATCCCGGCCTCGTCGAGAGCGCGAATCACTTCCTGAAAACGCGTGCTCCGAAGTCGAATCGGCACCTCCATGCCGAGCACACGCATGATGCGCGACAGCTTCCTCGGTCGGCTCCACGCGGCGTCATCGTCCAAACCGAGGCGCGCGCCGATGTCCGACGCCACATCTGAGTCTGAGTCGTCATCGCAAACCCCACTGTCATCGCCTTCGAAGCCGTCTTCCTGGCAACGCGACTCTTCGTCCGAAGAACCCTCGCGCTGGCTTTCCGCTTCGCGCGCGAGCAGGCGGCCGATCGTCGTCGCTCCGTGGACCGAATGAAGCAGCTCGATCACGACTTGCTCCTCAAGGCCACTCATCTCGGCAATCTCGGGGTGCAGGCCGCACTCGCGCGCGAGCTTCACGCGCAACGGAGCCAGCTGGTCCACGGTCAACGGCCAGGACTGATCAAACGCGTTGCGGACCAGCGTCCTGCCGTGGAGCTCGTCCAAACGCCGACGAACAGTCGTCGGCCGAAATCCCGTCACCTCAGCGATGAGCTCGACTGCGTTCTCCTCCCCTCTGACATCCGCGACCGAGCGATCTCCGAGCGGCATGGGCAGTTCACGCCGTGTCTGGCCATCTGCGGCCCGGTCGTCGTCATCGTCAACGCCGTAGCGCGTGTTCTTGACCGCATCCTCGTCATCGGCTTCCGAAGGCCATTCACGCTCGAAAAGCCGAGCGATGGTCGTGGCTCCGTGTACTCCCGCGAGCCGTTTGATCACCGTGCGCTCTGACAGCCCCGTGACCTTTGCGATCTCCGGGTGCAGCCCGCACTCACGCGCGGCCTTGACTCGAAGGCTACCAAGCTGCCTGGGCGCGGTCGGCCAAAGCGGGTGCAACGCGTTCCGCACCTGCGTGCGCCCGTGACACATCTCGAGAGCCGACCGAACCGCCGCCTCGAGCATGCCGGTGATGTCAACCACCAGCGCGATGATGTCCTCGTCGCCCCGAACCTCCGCCACGGAGCGGTCTCCAAGCGGCTCACCCATGTCCACCTCTCCCAACCATCGCTTCGCCCATCTCCATCTCCACCATCCCCTTCTACCTTCCCCCCGTCTCAACCGTTTGCGACACCCTCTCCACCCCACGCACCACCGCCCCCTCGTACCTCCCGGCCGCCCTCCTCAGCTCCTCCCGCATCGCCGCCCGAAGCTCCCTCGGCGACACCGCCTCCGCGTCCGCTCCCCACCCCAGCACCCACCGCATCGTCTCCACCCAACCCGCCACCCGCGCACGCACCAGCACCGAACCGTCGCCCAACCGCTCCACCTGCTGGTCCGCCACCAGGGGCCATTCCCTCGCAAACCGCGCCACCCGCGGCGACAACCGCACCACCGCCGCGCACTCCTGCCCGCCTCCACCCCACGCCTTGACCGCGCGCGCGAAGTACGCCTCCGCGTCGAAGTCCGGATGCGCCGACGCCCTCGTCTTGGTCAGCTCCACCGACCCGATCCGCGCCACCTTGAACACCCGATAGTCGAAACGGTCGCAGTCGTACGCGGCCACGTACAACTGACGGCCGTGCATCCGCCAGCACAACGGCTCCACCTCTCTGGCCCGCGCCACCTGATCGCGACGACCCTGGTAGGTCAAGATCGCGCGCACGTTTTCGATCCGCGCCGTGTCGAGCGATCGAAGCACCGAGCCGTTGGAGACCGCGACCGACGCGTCTCCCACCGACACGGTCCCGGCGGCGCGCGCTCCAGGCGCGGACGCTCCGAGCTCGCGCGCGATACGCTTCGTCAGCGCATCGAGCTCGTCGACGAGCTGCGTGCCGTCGAGCGTGCGCAGCGAGCTGCGCGCCACCCACAGCGCGGCCAGCGTCGACGACGACACCGCAACGCCCGGCACCGATGCCCTCGCGAGCGAGTACCTGACCTCGCCATTGATCGTCTCGGGCTGCAGCGCGATGCCCGCCGCCTCGATGCTTCGCAGGTCGCGATAGACCGTGGCTCGGCTCGCCTCGAGCTCGACACATAGTTGCGGCACCGTCTTGCCCCGGCGAGCCGCCTGCAAGCACTCGACGAGCGCCAACAACCGGACCAAAGCTCGTCGCGTGCTTCGTTGCGTCATGGGATCTCACCCGCGCTCCCCCCCACCCGCCGCGCCAACGACGCCTGCGTCCACGTGCTCTGCGCCAGAAACGCCAACACGATCTCCACTACCGTCTCGGTACCGCTCCGCTTGCCCACGAACAGCCTCCGTTGGCTAGGCTCCCCACCTTGCCCCACTCGCCATCCATGGTCGAGACAGATTCGAGTAGAACGGTCAGAAGAGACTCCAAGTTCCGCCTCCTTGCTCCCGGGCTCACCGCTCTCCCCGGCTTGGTCCTCGAGCCCGATTTCAACCCCGAGTGGGTCGACGAGGCCCTCGCGCTGGCCGAGCAGGTCGAGAAGGGCGAGGCGGTCGAGTCCGCGGGAGGCAAGGCCAATCCGGCCGGGCAGCAGATGCGCCGCGTGCGCGACCGCACCGTGGCCCGCATCGACGAGCTGCAGCGCGAGATTCGTCGCTGCGGCAAGCATGCATTCCGCAACGACCCCACGCTGTACGCGGCAGTCTCCTCCGCCTATCTGCGCGCCGCACGTCGCTGTCGAATGCCAAGGCAAGAGTGTCGGAGCTCGTCGATCCAACCGAGCACCACGGTCAGCACACGGTCATTCTGCGGCACGGCGGGCCGGGGACCGGCCTCGTGCCGGTTGCGGTCACCTCGCCCCCAACCCGGACATGAGCACCCCATGAGCCCGGCTCGCCGGGCTTTCCGGCAACGCCCCATGCCGTGGCCTTTCCTCCCTATGCCGGTGCACGCCCCAGCCCGCGCCATGCAAGGGCATGCAACTACGGCCCCCGCCTCACCCCCGCATCTCGTCCACCAACCCTCGCGCCACTCGCACCGCCCGAACCGGATCGTCGCCGATCGCCGTCTCG
>JAJZQG010000405.1 GCA_021847645.1 Myxococcales bacterium | reverse complement strand
CGATGGCCACGCCGATTGGCGAGGTGTATCGCTACACGGTCGACGGAGCTGGCAGCGATCCGATGACGCTTCGCACGTTGCAGGACTGGACCGTACGGCCGCAGCTGCTGCAGGTGCAGGGCGTGGCCGACGTGGTGTCGTATGGCGGGTTGATCGAGGAGATCCATGTGACGCCGGACCCGGCGCGAATGGCCTCGCTCGGCGTGAGTCTGTCGGAGATCTTCGATGCGATGAAGAAGGCCTCCGACAACGCCACCGGTGGCTATGTCGAGCGCGGCTCCGAAGGGTTTGTGATCCGCTCGCTGGGCATCTTCAAGAACCTGCACGACATCGAGCAGGTGCGGGTCGGATTCCACGCCGACGTGCCGGTGACGATCCACGACGTGGCGACGGTGTCGGTGGGCTACGAGCCCCGGCAGGGCGTGGTCACGCGCAATGCGAACGAGGACGCGGTGGAAGGCATCGTGCTGATGCGCCGCGGGGAGAACCCGTCGGTGGTGCTCAGCGCGCTTCGTGACCGGGTCAACGCGCTCAACGACCACGTGTTGCCCGCGGGGGTGCGCATCAAACCGTTCTACGACCGGACCGATCTGGTCGCCACCACGCTGCACACGGTATTCCACAATCTGGTGGAGGGCGCGGGGCTGGTGGTGCTGGTGCTGCTGTTGTTCCTGATGTCCTGGAGGGCGGCGTTGATCGTGGCCGCCGCGATTCCCCTGTCGCTCCTGGCCTCCTTCGCCTACCTGCACGTGCGCGGCATGTCGGCCAATCTGCTTTCGATGGGCGCGGTGGACTTCGGCATCATCGTGGATGGCGCGGTCATCCTGGTCGAGCACCTGTTCCACCGGCTCTCCGAGGAGGATCCGGCCAACCGCTCGATCGCGGACAGGATCTTCGAGGCGGCCCACGAGGTGGCGCGTCCCACGCTCTTCTCCCTGCTGATCATCATTGCGGCGTACCTGCCAATCTTCTCGCTGCAGCGGGTGGAGGGACGCATCTTCGCGCCCATGGCCAACACGGTCGTGAGCGCGCTGGTGGGCGCCCTGCTGGTGAGCTTCACGCTCGTGCCGGTTCTGACGCTGCTGGCGCTGCGAAAACGCCGCAAGCTTCGGGAATCCCCCCTGCTGCGATGGGCCAAGCGCGTGCACGACCCGGCATTGCGCCTGGGCATGCTCAACCCCGCTATCGTGTTGATTCTTGCCGCGGGGGCGCTGATCTCGGCGTTGGTGTTGATTCCCCGCATCGGCTCGGAGTTCCTTCCCGAGCTCAACGAAGGTGCGCTGTGGGTGACGTTCACGTTGCCCAAGACGACCTCTCTGACCGAGGGGCGCAAGCTGACGCCCGTCATCAAGGATCTGCTGCACCGCACGCCGGAGGTGACGGACCTGATGACCCAGCTCGGACGGCCCGAGGACGGCACCGACGCGAAGCTGTCGAACAACCTGGAGATGTTCGTCAAGCTCAAGCCCATGAGCCAGTGGCGGCCGCAGATGCACGATCTGGACGATCTGATCGCCGAGATGGATCTGAACCTCACGGCGATACCTGGTTTGGAATACAACTTCTCGCAGCCGATCCGGGACAACGTCAACGAGAACATCTCGGGCCAGCAGGGGCAGATCGCGGTCAAGATTTTTGGCGAGGACTTCGGCGTGCTGCAGGACGCCGCGGAAAAGGCCAAGGCCGCGCTGACCGACGTGCCGGGCGTCGCGGACCTGGCCATCATCCGTGCGGGCGAGCTGGCCCAGACGTCCGTGACCATCGACAGGTCTGCGCTGGCGCACTTCAACCTCGACCTGGCGGACGTGCAGGACTACCTCGAGACCGGGATGGCCGGGCACGTTGCGTCGGAGTTTTGGGAGGGAGAGAAGCGCTGGGACGTGACCGTCCGCCTGCCCCCGTCGACGCGGCAGGACGCGGGCAGCATTCGCAGCATGCTGCTGCCGCTTCAGGACGGCGCGCTGATTCCGGTGTCGGCCGTGGCCGATGTGCGCATGGGTTCGGGCCGGGCGGCGATCACGCGGGAGAACGGCCGTCGCTACATTGGATTGCGGATGAACGTGCGCAACCGCGACCTGGGCTCGTTCGTGCAGGACGCCCGGTCGCGCGTGGATGCTGCGGTGCACCTTCCGCCGGGCTACGAGATCACCTGGGGCGGCGAGTTCGAGAACCAGCAGCGGGCGATGGCCCGGCTGGCGCTGGTTATTCCCCTGTCGCTCGTGTTGACGTTGCTTCTGCTGTTCTCCGCGTTCGGCTCCCTGTGGGACAGCGCCATGGTGCTGCTCAACGTGCCGTTCGCGCTGATCGGTGGCGTGGCCGGGCTCGCCGTCGCGGGAATGCCCCTGTCCGTGTCCGCGGCCGTCGGC
This sequence comes from Myxococcales bacterium, assembly GCA_021847645.1. GTDB lineage: Bacteria > Myxococcota_A > Polyangia > Polyangiales > Polyangiaceae > JAJZQG01. The sequence goes on along the minus strand of JAJZQG010000405.1, from coordinate 673 downwards.
TTCATTGCGCTGCTCGGCCAGGCCGTGCTCAACGGTGTGCTGGTGGTGGCGGCCATTCGCGGCCGCCTCGCCGCCGGCGAGCCCTTGTGGAACGCCGTCTACGACGGCACGCGCGACCGGCTCCGGGCCGTGCTGATGACCGCCATGCTCGCGTCGCTCGGCCTGGTTCCCGCGGCGATGTCGCATGCGATTGGCAGCGAGACGCAGCGTCCCATCGCCGTCGTGGTGGTGGCGGGGACCATCTCGGCAGCCTTGCTCACGCTCCTGGTCTTGCCCGTCACCTACTACTGGGCCACGAAGCTGCGCGATCGGCTGCGGCCGGCGAAGACTGCCGTGTAGTCGCTGCGGCGTCCTGCCGTCGACGGGCTTTCGCCTTCTCCAGGGCATCCGCGCGTGGACATCCGGTGTCGTCAAGAAGCGACCGGGACGCATCAAGAAAGTATCCAGACAGCCGAGGGCGCTGGTGTGTCGTGCGCCTTGCGGGCGGATTGCGAGCTAGGAGCGTGTCGGGGAAAAGGTCAACGCAGAGGCGCAGAGGCGCAGAGGCGCAGAGGCGCAGAGGCGCAGAGGCTCGAAGGCCGGGAAAGCGACCGAGGGAGCGTGTGGGGAGGCGGCGTGCGTGACAACGCCCGGCCGCGTACGGCTGGCGCGCCAGTTCAGAGCCGGGCACAGG
>JAJZQG010000196.1 GCA_021847645.1 Myxococcales bacterium | reverse complement strand
CCCATCCGTGCTCGGCTAGGTGAATTGCGGGCAAATCCGCCGCCGCCGACCGCCGTGCGGCCACCAAGGCCCGGCAGACTCGGAGAGCCGGACTCGCCCGCGGGACAATGGAGCGAACCTGGGCGCAGAGCCTGCGGGGGTGTGCTTGACCGTCAAGCGCGCTATGGTGCGCGCCCATGCCACGTCCCGAGACTCTCGACAACTTGGACGCCCTGGTGCGGGAAGCCTGTGCGGGCGACAGCGCGGCGCTCGAACGGCACTTCATCAAGCGCGGCGGGCTGCCGGGCCCGCGTCCCAACTACGCCCTGGCGCGAGATGCAGCCTCGGCGCTGCTGGCGCAAGGACAGGCGGGGCGCAGATATCTCGACCAACTGGCCGGACTCGACGAGCGGGCAGCGCCGGACGACAGCGCGCGCGAGTTTCTGGTGCTGGTGGGCGTGATGGGCTTGGGGCTGAGGGCAGCGCGCAGCACCGGCGAGCTTGGGTCGTGCGAGCCGATCGAGAGTCTTCAGGGGTATGTCGAGGACTCGCGAAGGCACGTGCGCGATGCGGTGCACGTGGCGCTGGCGGAGGTGCTGCTGGCCCGCGAGGATGCGGCAGTGGACGCGTTCTCGGCATGGACCGACGGCTACCTGCAGGCGGAGGCGGTGCTGCGGGCGATGACGTTGCCGGAGGCGGAGCGGGCGGTGCGTGAGGCGGAAGGGCTGATAGCGCGCCTGGACGAGGCGTTCACCCTGCTGGAGAAGGCTCCTCGAGCGCATGAGCGCTCGCACGGCTATCGGGCACTGGTGCGCGCCATGGCGGATGTGCCGCCGAGGATCGGCAAGCGATTCTCGGCTCAGGTCGGCGCTTGGCTGGAGCGCCGTGCCTCGACCCGGGTGCCCGAGCTTCGGGAAGCGATCGAGCAGGCCACGCGCAAGCTCCGGCGCCAGGGCGGGCGCGCCGCGGATCTGGGCGCGGTTCAACGGGCGCTCGACGCGTCGGCGCCGCCGCCGCGCGATCCGCGCAGCTACGTGGGCCCGACGCGCAAGCGGGGCAAGCGCTAGCGGCTCCGTGCGACGCCCGAAGACACGAGGCTCTCGGCCAGGACCAGCACCGCTTTGGGATCGATAGGCTTCTGCAGCGCTCTGGGGGCGTGATTGGCAAAGAAGCGCCGGGAGGATTCGTCGGTCAGCCCGCCCGTAAAGTAGATCGTGCGGCCCGCCAGCTTGGCGGAGACCCGATTGAGCTCCTTGTCGAAGCGACGACCACCGCCGTTGGGCATCGTCATGTCGCACAGCACGATGTCGAACTGGTTGGGAGACGCCTGGACGAGCTCGATCGCGCTGTCCACGCCGTCGACGGTGGTCACATCGAAGTAGGGTTGCAGCTGTCGTCCGAGGGCGCGGCGCACCGCCTCGTCGTCGTCCACGAGCAGCATGCGAAACGATCGGCACGTGGGCTCGAAGGCCGGGGAGGAAGCGCGGGCGTCGTGGGTGTCGGCCGCGTCGAGGGTCGCGCGCATGCAGGTTCCGTCGGGCCCGGTGGAGGCCACGACGAGGTTGCCGGCCTGAGCACGCATCAGCCCGAGGGAGACGGCGAGCCCGAGGCCCGTCCCCTTGCCGATGCGCTTGGTGGTGTAGAAGGGCTCGAAGACGTGCTCGCGAATCTCGGCCGGAATGCCCGGACCGTCATCGGAGACTTCGACAATCACCTTCTCGTGGTCGCGACGGGCAGAGACGCCAATCGCCTTGGAGCCGGGCTTGGCCGCCACGGCGTGGGCCGCATTGATGACGAGGTTGACGGCAACCTGCTCGAGCAGAGACGCATCGCCCATCGCATAGAGGTCTTCCGGCCCAGCCACCTGCACGGCGACGTGCGGGGGGACTTCGAGGCGCGCGGAGGCGACGGCGGCTTCGAGGGTCTCGCGCACGGGGAACGAATGCCTTTCGACGATCGATTCGCGCCCTGCGCGGCCGGCGTCGACAAGCTGCCGGACGATGCGGGCGATGCGACGGACGGCCTGTGCAGATTCGCCCAGACACTCCTGGATGTCCGCGGGAGGCTGGCCCTGATGGTCCTCGAGGTGCATGCGCAGGTAGTCGAGGTTGGCGAGGACCACGGAGGCCGGGTTGTTGATCTCATGGGCGACGCCAGCTGCCACGCGGCCGAGAGCGGCGAGCTTTTCGGCGCGCAGCAAGGCGAGCTGGGCATCGGCCAACTCGCGGGTACGCCGCTGCACCTGGGCTTCGAGGTCGCGAGAGATCACGTCGAACTGGCGCGCCTGGTCGACGAACCGCCGCAAGGCGGCACCGCCCGCGAAGCCGATGGCGGCGGTGAAGCCGAACTCCAGGAGGTATGGGCCTCGGAGCAGCCCGGCGCCGACGGCAGCATCGTTGACCGCGGTGAGAAGCAGCACGCCGAGGCCGGTGGCGTGGGCGGCGGCCCCGGGAACCGCGCGACGCGCGGAGCGAAGATAGGAGACCAGCGGAAACAAGAGCGTAGCGCAGTAGCCGGCATAGGCGATGGCCCCCAGGGTCGTGGGCACGGTGTCGTTGTAGGTCACGCCGAGCCACGCCACCGTGTGGTGCTGGTGGACGTCGGTCAAGATCACGCCCGGAAGCAAGGACGAAATGGCGAGCGCGGTGGCGAGCGACAGGACGGATAGCTCCCACCGATGGGGTTGGCGACGCTCTTGAGCAGCCCGATACAGCAGCCAGCCCGTCCCGTGGAAGGCGCCGACGAACATGCACAGGCGGCCTGCCCAACTGATGACGGCATCCGAGGCGTCGATGGAGACGCCCAAGTCGAAGAGGCAGTACAGGCCGCCGGTGACAGCCAGCAGGGAGAAGTAGCGCATCTCCTTCCAGCCGGGCGCGCGAGCCATCCACAGGCTCAGCAGGGCAAAGCCGAGCCCGAGAGCCGCAGCAGCAATGGATATCGCAGCCGGTATCGTCATGGGCCCCGCACGCCGGGCATCCGACAGTCAACGCGACGAGGCTACCACTGCCGAACCTGCCGGGGCATCCTTGATTTTTCTCGTCACTGAGACACTCAGGGCACCGACGATTGCGTCCTAGTGGCGGCGTGAGTAGCGCTTGGGACCTCATGAACGATCTCGCGAACCTTGACGCTACCGAGCTCGCCGAGCTCATTCGAACCAGAAAGCTGTCCTCGCGGGAGCTGGTCGACGACACCATCGCGCGCATCGAGCGGGTCAATCCCGAGATCAATGCGGTGGTCCACGAGCTGTTCGACCAGGCGAGGGCCGCGGCGTCCGCGGAGCTGCCCGACGGCCCGTTTCGCGGCGTTCCCTATTTGCTCAAGGACATCATCGCATCGTGCGAAGGCGCGCCGCTGACGTCGGGCAGCGCGATGCTGGCCGGCCACGTCTCGGACCACGACAGCGTGCTCGTGTCACGGCTTCGCAGGGCCGGATTCGTGTTTGTCGGCATCACGAACACGTGCGAGTTCGGGCTGCTGCCCACCGTGGAGCCGCGGCTCTACGGCCCGACGCGCAATCCTTGGCACACGAACCGAACCACGGGCGGGTCCAGCGGAGGATCGGCCGCTGCGGTCGCCGCGCGCATCGTGCCGGCCGCGCACGCCAACGACGGCGGAGGGTCCATCCGTATTCCGGCCTCGTGTTGCGGGCTGTTCGGCCTGAAACCCACGCGCGGGCGCATCTCCCTTGGGCCGGACTTCGGCGACGTGATGGGCGGGCTGGTGGCGGAGCACGCCCTGACTCGGACGGTGCGGGACAGCGCTGCGATTCTGGATGCGACGGCAGGGCCTGCGGCAGGAGATCCGTACTTCGCGCCGCCGCCGCCGAGGCCGTTCGTCGAGGAACTGCGGGTCGCGCCCAAGCAGCTGCGAATCGCGTTTTCCGTCGCCTCACCCACCGGAATGCCGGTGCACCCGTCGTGCTCGGCGGCGGTCGAGAAGACCGCGCGCGTGTGTGAAGCGCTCGGCCACCGCGTGTTCGAGGGCGCGCCCTCGGTCTCGACGGAGCTGCTGGTCGGTGCCTTCATGGCGGTGTGGGCCGCGGGAGCGGCAGCCACGGTCGACGGCATCGCAGCGCTGCGCGGCAAGCCTGCCTCTCGCGACGAAGTGGAGCCGACCACCTGGGCGCTGGTCGAGGCAGGGCGGCAGGTGTCGGCGTCGACGTATCTGATGTCGATGGCTGCGCTGCAGCGAGTGGCGCGGCAAGTCGCCCGGTTCTTCGAGGACACGGACCTGTGGCTGACGCCCACGCTGGCCGAGCCGCCGGTGGAGTTGGGGAGCTTTGCGGCGACCCAGGACGATCCGATGGCGGCCGTTGCGCGGGCGTTCGCCTTCTCGCCTTTCACGCCGCTGGCGAACATCACGGGCCAGCCGGCGATGTCGGTGCCCGTCGAGTTCGACACGGATGGTCTTCCGATCGGGGTTCACTTCACGGCACGCACGGGCGACGAGGCGACGCTGTTGCGCACGGCGGCCCAGCTCGAGGAGGCGTGCCCGTGGCGTGAACGCTTGCCACGGGTCCACGCCTGAACGTATTGTAGGTCCCGCATGGACACCTGGGATCGTTTGCCGAACGACAGCAGCAGCGCGCAGGTCTGCGCGTTTTGCGGCGCCGGGCCCGGGGAGGGCAGGCAGCTGGTCGCCGGCCCCACGAACGTCTGCATCTGCAGCGAGTGCGTCGTGTTTGCCTACAACATGCTCGAGGTCTCGGGCGGACTGCCGCGCGACACCGACGTCGACACGCCCGCGCCGGTGTGGGGCGACGAGACGACCGGCGTGCACGAGGTCGACGAGATCAAACGAGATTGATCAGGGCTTGCCGGGCTTCTCATCGCCCGCTTCGTCATCGTCCTGGTCACGCGCCTTGCCATCGCCCGGCTCGCCATCGCCCTTGTCGTCGATCGTGTCGTCGGAGTTCTGCTCTTGCCACGCGGAGATCACCTGGTTGACGTCCGAGGCGTCGTACAGGAAGAAGCGGCCACGGCGGGAGAGCAGCTTGGCGTAGGGCGCGTAGTCCTTGAAGACATAGGACGCGGGGTCGGCGGTCTGTCCGGTGTCCTGATCGATCCAGGAGCGCACGAGGATCAGGTCGTAGTCCCGGGCGTACGGCTGCGTGATGTCGTAGAGGCGTCCATCCCACTCGAATCCGCCCGGCGGGCGCGCGGGCTCCTTGCCGGGCAGATAATGGACCGGGACGCTCTCGTTGCGCATGAATGAATAGGCGATGATGCCGTCGCGCCGCACCTGGTAGAGCGCGGGCAGGTGCACCCAGATCTCGCGGGACAGCGTCGGCGGCGTCGGATCGAACATCACCGTGGCGAGCCGTCTTCCGGGGGGTGCGTCGTCGATGATCGCCATCGCGTCGGCCATCTCGGGAATGGTGAGGAACCGGTACAGCACATTCGCGCCCGAACCCAGGGCCAGGACCGAAGCGGCGGCGGCCGCCAGCCGGGTCCACTTGCCCCGAGCGACGGGGATGGCGGCGACGGCGAACAGCGCGGCGTAGGGAAGGAAACGCGGATAGATGTGAAAGGTGGCGATGAAGACCTTGGGAATGAGCAAGTACAGACCGAAGAACGTAATGCCCAGACGCTTCATGCGTCGATCGGCCGGAGCGCCTTCGGAGCCGAGCCACAGCGCGGCAGCGATCACCACGCCCACCACCAGCAGCCGTTGCTCGGAGCCGTCGGCGAAGTTGCCCGCGGCGTTGTAGAGCAGATGCCAGAGCTTCTGCCAGAGAGGATCGTCCTGGCCCTCGGCCCACTCGTGCTCCCAGACCGTGGTGGAGGTCTTTCGCGCCCACCACCATGCACCCAGGGACCAGGCCACCGACGGAACCAGCACGAGCGCGGGGACGACCAGGGCGCGCACGCGTGCGAGCAATGGCTTGCCGTGCTCGTCGTCGCGTTGGAAGAGGAGCACCAGGGACTCGACGGCCACGGTGACACACACGCAGAGCATGGCGAGCACGTGTGTGTAGGCGACCATCATCGACAGGACGGTCGTGAGGGCGAGGTACAATCGGCTGCGACTGCCGTCGAGGATGCGGAGCCAGAAGGCGATGGCGAGCACGGACAGAGGCAAGGCAAGGATGAAGTTGCCGAACCCCCAACCCGTAATGAAGTTGTAGGTCAAGGGCAGTGCGAGCAGCGCATACCATCGCGGCCGTCGGGACACGTCGCACAACGCGAGCGCCGAGGCGCCGAACAGCACGGCGTAGGCCGCCAGGACGATGCGTCCTGCGAGCTCGGGACGCACGAGGTACGCGAGCAGCGCGATGAGCGTCTCGATGCCGGCGTTGTAGGTGAACAGGTAGGTGCGGAAGGTCTGGTGGGCTGGTGATGCGGGATCGAACAGGCGGTGCAGAACGGCGCCCATGGCGACATGCTGCGGGTAGTCGATCATGGGTGGGTACGGGCACAGCAGGAAGGCGAGAGCGACGAGGGCCACGGCGCCCCAGAACGCAAGGGTCAGCGGGGCGCTGTCAATGACGAACCAGCGATACCACGCAAGGCCGGGCGGTGAGCCGGCCGCAGGAGTCATCGAGGAGGGGTTTGGTTGGGGCATCAGCTTCCCTCGCGAGGTAGCGGACCCACGTCGCGTCGTCCACCCTGACGCGCAGCGGAAGCGGCTTCGAGCGCGAGGACGACGACACCTGTGAGGGCGAGCAAGAGCGCGGAGGCGAGCCAGACGAGGGCCAGGGCCAGGGCGCGGTCGGAGGCCACGCCGAACTGGCCGAGGAGCACGACGAACATCGACTCGCGCACGCCCAGGCCCGCGATGGACACGGGCAGCATGGCGAGCACGAGGGCAAGGGGCACAGCGCCGAGCACGGCCCAGCACAGGTCGGGACGGCCCCAGTCGGTAACGACGACAGCGAGCAGGCCGAGGCCGACGGCCTGATAGAGCAAGGACCAGGCGAGCATCTCGAGGCGAGCGGGGATACTGGACAGAGGCCCGGCGAGATCGTCGGCGAGATCGGAGCCGAGCTGGGCGACGACGGGTGCGCGGGAGGACAGAATGCGCGCAGCCCAGCGGAAGGGTGCATGAGCGGCGAGCACGAGGGAGCTGCTGAGCAAGGCGACGAGCAGGATGGCGACGGCGATTTCGCGTCGGGCGCCGGGGGCCATGACGATGCCGGGAACGGCGAGGACGGCGAGGGCGACAAGGCCCACGAGGCGTTCGAAGAGGGCGCTCGACCAGGCGTGGCTCGGGCGAGCGGAGCGGCGTGCGCAGCGGATGGCTCGGACGACGTCGCCGCCGATGCTGGTGGGCAGCAGCATGTTGTAGGTGGAGGATACGAGGGTATCGGCCATCAGGGCAGGCCAAGGGACGCGGGAGCCGAGGCGGCGCAGGGCGCGTTTCCAGCGCAGGGCGGCGATGGCTGGAAAGGCGAAGGTGAGCAAGAGCGAGAAGGCGACCGCGGGCGCAGACAAGGAGGCAACGGTGTGCAGGGCCTTGGCCAAAGGCACTTTCCAGGCGATCAAGCCGATGAGGCAGATGGACAGGGCGCCCTTGGCGACGGGCGAGATCCAGCGTGGAACGCGGCCGGGGGCGGCGGCGTAGGGATCGGGCATGGGGGTTAGGGGCGGGCGCCGGAGCGAACGAAGGACAGCAGGGTATAGTCTGCCAAGCGCGACACCGGGAGCGAGTCGAGGGCAAGCTCGCCTGCGCGGAACACGGGCGAGACGAACCAGGCGGGCAGGTCGAAGCTCGAGAGAGCGAGGCGAGCAGGCACGAAGCCCATGCCGCGACGGTTGGTCGAGTGCAAGCCGGCGCGGGAGGCGGCGTCGAGCCAATCGCCGACACGGGCTTTGAGCACGCGGCCGAGCAGGCGGGAGGAATGAATGGGTTCGAGCAGGATGACCGGCGCGCCAGGTTTGGCGACGCGCCCCATCTCTGCGAGAGCGCGCTCGAGCGCGGGCAGGTCCGTACAGGCGACCGCGAGGCAGCCGACCGCGACCACGGCGTCGAAGGATGCGGCGTCGAAGGGCAGCGGCGGGTCGGCGACGTTGCCGACGGCGTACGAGATGCTCTGGCCGGGCTCGCAGCCTTCGTCGCGGGCGGCGGTGATGGCAGCTTCGCTGAAGTCGACGCCGACGGCGTCGGCCCCGCGGCTGGCGAGCTCGCGGGTGATCCGGCCCGTGCCGCAGCCGACATCGAGGATGCGGCGGGCGCGAGCGGAGCCGATGGTTTCGGCCAAGGCGGCGTCGAGAACCTGCATCTGGCGTGTGTTCCAGACCTCGCTGAAGGCTTGGGAATGCCAGACGGAGCGGGCGTGCCCAGCGCGCGTGCGCACGCGTGCGTCCCAATACGAGGCCTCGCTCATGCGGCTGCGATGGCGACGGTCGCGAATGACTTCCTGGACACGGTCGAGAATCATGTCGAGCAGACTTTCCTGGGGTGAAGGAACATCGAACGCGGGCAGCCTAGTCTCGGTCGGCGTCGACCGGGTAGAGCAAATGCGAAGACAAAGGGCAAAAGGCAAAGGTCAAAAGGCAAGCGTGCCGGACGCGGTTGGGCTTTCGTCGGCCGCGCGGCCCGGCTTCGCCTGAAACGCTTCCACTGCCTTGCGCTTCCCACCTTTGACCTTTGACCCTTGACCTTTGACTTCCCCGTGATCTTCGAGGTGCTCCGTTCGGATGAGCGTCCCCGCAAGGGTCTCATCCGGCACGGCGGGCACCGTCGAAGCCACTCGTACGTTCTGTGCTTCGCCCGGGCGGGGCGGGCTGGTAGACTGACGTCCGAACGGGAAGCCGGGAGCCATGTCGATCGGCGGCGGATCGCAGCAGACGTCAGGCGCGCACGCGTGGGAGGACGAAATCAGGGACATCCTGTCTGCGCGGGAATGTGCGGTCTGGTCATGGGATCTACGGCGCAACGAGCTACGGGTGTCGGACGCGGCGTATCGCATGCTGGGCTACGAGCGGGGGGAGGTCACGCCGGGCTTCGATCTCTGGAAGAAGCTGTTGCACCCGGACGACGCGGGGTTCGCGGTGGCTTCGTTCCGGCGCCACTACGAGGGAGACCCACAGCCGCTGCTGGTGCTGGTTCGCATGCGGACCCGGCAGGGAACATGGGCTCCGATCCTGTTTCGCGGCGAGATCGTCCGGCGCGACGCGAACGGGCGGCCGGAGCGGATGGTGGGCATGCAGATCGATCTTCGCGCGATGCGCAGCGGCGACGACGATCGTGCGAGGCTCGCGGCGATCCTCGAGGCGACGCCGGACTTCGTGTCGACAGCGACCGCGGGGGGCCGGATCCTGTACATGAACCGGGCGGGCCGTCGGATGATCGGCATCGAGGACGACGCCGATCTGAGCAACATGCTGATCGCGGACGTGCACCCGGAGGACGCGCTGGCAGCGGTGCTGAGCACGGCCGTTCCCGCGGCGATCGCACGAGGGCCCTACGAGCACGAGACGTGGCTTCGCAGGCGCGACGGCACGCGCGTGCCGGTGTCGCAGGTCGTGATGGCGCATCGGGGGGCGAACGGCGACGTGGAGTACCTGTCGACGGTCGCGCGCGACATCTCGGATCGTCGTCGGGCGCAGCAGGAGGCGCGCGAATCGGAGGAGAAGTTCCGGCTGATCATCCAGAGTCTGCCGATGGGCATGCTGCTGTACCGCCTGCGCGAGGACGGGGCGCTGGTGTTCGAAGGCGCCAATCCGGAGGCGGATCGGGTCCTGCTCCAGGACCACCGAAGGTTCATTGGCAAGACGCTCGAAGAGGTGTTTCCGCCTCTTGCGGACACCGAGATACCGAATCACTACCGGCGGGCCGCGGCGGAGGGCGTCACCTGGCGCACCCAGGAGGTCTCCTACAAGGATGAGCGGATCGGAGGCGCGTTCGAGGTTGTCGCGTTTCAGACCGCGCCGCGTCACATGGCAGCGGCGTTCATCGAAATCACCGAGCGGCTTCGTTCCCACGCCGCACTTCGCCGCAGCGAAGAGAAGCACCGCCGGCTGTTCGAGACCATGGCGCAGGGCGTGCTGCACCTCGACGACGAGGGGCGCATCCTGCTGTCGAACCCCGCGGCGTCGCGCATCCTGGGCCTGCCGCCGGATCGGCTTCGTGGCCGCGAAGCCTTCGATGATCGGTGGTTGCCGACTCGGCGGGACGGCAGCGACTTCTGGATCGAGGAGCAGCCCACGACCCGGGCGCGTGGCTCGTCCGCGCCGCAGCACGCGGTGCTGGGGGTAGTCAATCCGGGGGACGGGCAGCGGCGTTGGTTGGAAGTCACGGCGGTGCGGGCAGGGGCCACGGACAACGTCGAGGCACCGGCGGTTTACGTGACGCTGCTCGACATGACCGAGCGGGTGCAAGCGGAGCAGGAGCGCGAGCGGCTCGAGGCGCAGCTGCTGCATTCGCAGAAGATGCAAGCGGTGGGGCGTCTGGCCGGCGGCATCGCGCACGACTTCAACAACATCCTGACTGCCATCCAAGGATATGCCGATCTGATTCGGCGTCGCTTGCCGCCCGACGACCCGATCGCGGCGGACGTGGAGCAGATATCGCGCGCCGGCCAGCGTGCGGCCGCGCTGACCCAGCAGTTGCTCGCGTTCAGCCGAAAGCAGCCCATCCAACCCCGGCCGGTGGATATCAACCGGCAGGTCGAGAACGCCCGGAGCATGCTCCAGCGCCTCATCGGGGAGCATATCGATCTATCCCTGCAGCTCACCGAGGGACTGGGCCTGGTCCTGGCCGATCCCAACCAGATCGACCAGGTCCTGTTGAATCTATCGGTCAATGCGCGGGATGCGATGCCCTCCGGCGGCAAGCTGCTCTTCGAGACACGCGACGTGATGTTGGAGCCCGAGCAGTGTCTGGGCTATCCGGAGCTCGTGCCGGGCGAGTTCGTGCTTCTGTCGGTCAGCGACACGGGATCGGGCATGGACGAGCCCGTCCTGCGGCAGGCATTCGAGCCGTTCTTCACGACCAAGGCGCCTGGCGAGGGCACGGGGCTGGGTCTGTCGACGGTCTACGGCATCGTGCGGCAGAACGGCGGCATGGTGCAACTGCGCTCCAAGCCGGGCCTGGGCACGACTGTCAACATCTACCTGCCCAGGGCCGACTCGGCGACAGCGGCGCCGAGCGCACCGAGCCCTGCGGAGGCCACGGGCGGCCGCGAGACGATCCTGGTGGTGGAAGACGAGGAGATCGTGCGGGACCTGGCCGTGCGCGTGCTGGACTTGTTGGGCTATCGGGTCCTGGCGGCCAACGACGGGGAGGACGCCGAGCGGCTGTGTCGCGAGCACGAGGGTAGAGTCGACCTGCTGTTGAGCGACGTGGTGATGCCGGGCATGAACGGCAAGGAGCTGCGGGCAAGGCTTTCGGCGCTGCAGCCGCGGATGCGCGTGCTGTTCATGTCCGGCTACTCGGAGAACATCTTCGCGCACCGCGGGCTCATCGATCCTGGCGTGCCGTTCCTGCAGAAGCCCTTCTCGGTGGCGAGCCTGGCGCGCAAGGTGCGCGACGTGCTCGACAAGGAGGGCTAAGGCAACGGGCCGCCGACAGCCTGCCGCGACCAAGTCGGCCTGCGCGGATGCGATCCATTGCGTCTCGAAGCGGTGTTGGGCACACTGCCGGCCAAGCGAACCGATCGAACGGAGGCCGCACCATGAACAGAGGAGTCCAGTGCATTCGACCGCGCCTTGCCAGCGGCTGTCTCGTGGCGGCGCTCATCGCAGGAGCGATCGGGACGGCGGGATGCAAGAAGGACGAGAGCAAGCTCGACAAGATCATCGCATCCGCGCAAGCGCCGGCGTCGGCCCCGCCGGCACCCACGACGCCCTTCGCCTTTCCTTCCGCGAGCGGGCTGCCGCCGAGCCAGATCATGCCTACGGTCTACCGCGCCGAACGTGACTCGCCGCCGGGGCAAGAGGATCGGATCGACCAGTGGCTGCGCGGCGTGAGCGTGCCCGCGGAGATGATCGGGCCCACGAAGCGATTTGCGTCCGACCTTTCGCCGCTGACGTTTCGCTACGAAGCAAAGACGGTGCAGTGCGCGATTCGGGGCCGGCTGGCGCCGTCGGCGAAGTTCTTCGTGACCGCGTCGCTGTCATGCCTCGACGACACGGGCAAGACCGTGAAGAAGACGGACTGGGATTCGCCTGCCAAGGCCAAGCGCGGAGAGTTGGTGGACCTGCCGGTGGACGCGGCCTTCGTCACGCAGTGTCTCGAGGGTGGCGGGGTCAAGCTGGGCGTCGAGTTGCTCGGCTCACCGTGCGCGATCCCGTTTCCGCATCAGGTGCGTTGCGCGGGCGAGTACAACACGTGCCGGGAGACGTGCGCGCAATCGCCGGAGTGCAACGAGCGCTGCGAGACGAACCGGCTGCACTGCCTCGACGTCTGCACGAAGTGAGCGGACGCCCGCGCCTGCTGCGGCTGCGGGGCTGCGAACCGCCGAGCGCTGCATGACGGCGCCCGCGAAGCGCGCAGGTGTCGTTCCCCTGCCGGGACGGGCTCACTGCGTGGTGACGGTGACCGACTGCATGACGACGTCGTCGACGGGGACATTCTCATAGACGCCCACCGTGTGGGTGGGAACGGCCTGGATTTGGTCGACGACGTCCATGCCGTCGACGACCTTGCCGAATACCGCATAGCCGTTAGGGTCGCTACTCCCGCCCGGGTCGAGGAACGTGTTGTCGACGGTGTTGATGAAGAACTGGGAGGTAGCGGAGTCGGGGTTGGAGGTCCGTGCCATCGCGATGGTCCCGCGCAGGTTCGACAGGCCCGAGGCCGAGGCTTCGTCGACGATCGGCGGGTAGAGCGCGGCGCGCTGCTTGAGCCCGGGCTCGAAGCCGCCGCCCTGGATCATGAAGTCCGGAATCACGCGGTGGAAGATCAACCCGTCGTAGAACTGGGCGTCCGCGTACTTGTGGAAGTTGTCGACCGTGATCGGCGCGTGGGTATCGTCGAGCTCGACGCGAATGGTTCCCAACAAGGTCTCGATGGTCGCGAGGAGGTGCGGCGGCTGAGCTTCGTCGGCGGCATCGGGTGCGCTTTCGTCTGCCGCGTCCTGGCCGACACCAGCCTCGGGTGCCTGGGAATCGGACGCGGCGGCGTCGCTCTGCGCCGTGGATCCGGCGGACGGGTCGCTCGAGGAGCATCCGACGGCAAGGGGAAGGGCACAAGCGAGAAGGAACAGGGCAGAGCGCATCGTGGTTCTCCGGGGCGGGCAGGGACAACGGGATCAGCGTGTTAGCAACGATGGGCCGAGGATTCAACGCGGATGGCGGCAGGACTGATTGGCGACGGCGAAGCCGGAGCCATGGAATCTCGGCAAAGCCAGGGCGAGCGGCTGCGAGCCCGCGGCGATTGTTCGAAACGAGGCAAGCGTCGCGAAGTGGACAAGCCCCTGGACTGAAGGGAGTTTCCCTCATCCCCCCACCGAGCGCGCTGCGCATAGCTTGCCCTTCTCCCGAAGGAGAAGGGCCCCATGGTCGGCAGCGCATCGGCAGCGCTTTGCGTGAAAAACGCGGGCGGCAGTCCTCGGCGGTCTCATGCCGCAGTCCTGCTTGCCCTTCTCCTTCGGGAGAAGGGCAAGTGACGGCACCAAGAGCAGTGCCGGGATGAGGGAAAGTCCTTCCGTCCCCGAGTAGCAAGTGAGTGAGGGCGCAAGAAGGCCCTGGTCTCCCGGGGCACACCGCCGCGCTTCCGGCCGGCTCCGTGGCCACGCAAGCGAGCCGACGGCCGAGGCTCCGGGCTCGGTAGCTGGACCGCGGAGCGTTCCTCTGGATGCACCGCCCCACCTTGACAGGCCGACGCGCCCGCACTTTCATCCACCGTGCGCGGCGGGCACCGTCGCAGTCGGTCGTTATCGATGATGCTTGCGAAAGGCCTATAAAATGAGCGTGCGCACCGCGAGACGGTGGATGCGGATCGCGCTGGTGATTTCCCTGGGAATCGTGCCCGCGGCGGGCGCGGGATGCGCGACCCTCAAGGCGCTGGCGAACCCGAAGGCGACATCCGCGGCGGTGGAGGACGCCGGGATGGGCGTGGTGGTGCGGCGCGCGGACGCGGCCATGGACGTCAGCCGCGAGGTGGATCGGTTGCTGGTTTCCACGCCCGTGGACGAGGGCTCGGCGTGGCTGGCAAAGGTGCACCTTGATCAGGCGAGCGCCGACGCGGCCATGGACGAAGCGGGCAAGCGCGCCGTGTACGGGGCAGAGCCGGCGCGGATTCTGCCCGCGGAGGCGTGGGCGTGGGTGCTGCCCAAGGTCACGAGCGACGGGGGCGGGCACGCGAGCGTGCTGGGGATGATCAGCGCGCAAGCGGCCGACGAGTACAAGGCGATGCAGGACAAGGGCAAGGGCTATTCGGAGGCGACCGCGAAGGTTGCGGACGCACAAGCCAAGCTCGAGGACCGAGCGGACGACCTCGATCCGATCACCAGGGAGCAGCGAAACGACGAGATCGACGATCTGAAAGCGCAGCAGAAGACTGCGCGGGAAGCGCTGCTCACAGCGGCCCGTGCGCTGGCAAAGAAGCTGAAGGAAGGGTGCGCCAAGGTGTCCCCTTCCCTTCGCGACAAGCTGGGAATTGCCGTCCAAGGGCTCCGGCAGGCGATCGACGACGCCAAGACGGCGAATGGCGCCGCGCTGCTGGGCTATCCCCTGGCGCGACAGGGCCTGAACGACAACGTGCAAGTCCAAGCAAGGATCTTCTACGCGGACTACATCGAAGAGAAGACGGGCAAGCGCCCCGACATGCGCTCTGTGCAGCTGACCGTCACGCTCGACGGCCTGTTGCCCACCATCAATATCGACGGCCTGGGCCAGGGGCAGCTGGGAGGTCTGTCGGCCGACGACGTGAAGGACGAGACGGTCGACCGCACAGAGCGTTGGCTCGACAAGGCCGCAACGCTGACGACGTGGGCCACGGCCAACGGGACCTACCTGGGCGCCCAGGCGGATGTGCTCGATGCGATCGCGGACGGCTTCGAATCAGCAGGCTGGAAGCGTCCGCAGGTGGTCAGCCTCAAGCCCAAGGACGCTGCGACGGCGCCACGTGCGAAATAGCAGCGCTGCGTGCGTCGAAGGTCCACGTCACGCTCCGTGGTGGCGAAGCGTCCTGGAGCCCGGGGCGCGGGCGGCGTATTCTGGAGGGCAAGAGCGAGGCGCCCGATGTCCGATCCCAACCTCCCCGAATCGCGTCCAGCCCGCGGGCGGCGCAAGCGAAGCCAGAAGAAAGAGGCGGAGATCGTCTTGATCTGCAACCCGCGCGCGGGGGGCAGGTGGAAGGAGCTGGCCGGCATCCTCGATTCGGAGGAGGCGCAGTACGTGCGCCGCATCGTGACCGACGCGGTCGAGGACATCGCGGAGGCCATCGGGGAGACCAGCCAGGATGCGAAGCTGCTGTGCATCTACGGCGGCGACGGCACGATCCAGCGGGTGCTCGACCGGATCCAGCCCGCGGAGATGCACCTGGCGATGCTGGGCGGCGGCACGATGAACGTGACCTCGCGATGGTGCGGATTCTCGACCAATCCGACCGACAACTTCCTGCACGTGGTGCGCGGGTACCGATCGGGAGAGCTCTTGTTCAAGGAGATCCCGTTGCTCGAGGTGCGAACGGGTCAGGAGCTTCATCGAGGCTTCACCTTCGGCATGGGTCCGATCATCCACCTGCTGGACGCCTACGAGCGGGGCCGCAAGGGGAAGCTCGGCGCCCTGAGCACCGCAGCGCGCGGGTTGGCTGGCGTATGGGCGCCCTGGCGCACCGCGTATTCGGAGCTGCTCGAGCTGATGCGCGCGGAGGTCGTGCTCGACGGCGAGCGCATTCCACACGACAAGTTCTCGGCGGTCTTCGCCAACGTGACCGGGCAGATCAACCTGGGCGTGCAGCCCTTCATCGATGCGCGCAGCCGGGACAGGTTCTTGTGCGCGGCGATCGCGGTGTCTGCGCGGGAGTTCACGCTGGCGATGCCGATGCTGATGCGCGGCTGGATGCCCCCGGACAAGAGCACGCTGTTCCAGCCGCACCGGCTGCTCGAGCGCTTCAAGAATCCCGCGTTGTTCACCGATCCGCGCTACGTCAACAAGACCGGGGCCCGGCTCGACATCAAGACGACCGACCAACTGTACACGGTCGACGGCGAGATCATGGAGGCGCACGACGGCGCGGTGAGCGTGGATGTGGGGCCGCAAGTGCGGCTGGCCGTGGGACCGCAAACCAAGCTGGCGCAGCTCAAGACGCTGCTGACGAAGTGAGCCTGCGGGGCAGCAAAGCGCCAGATGCCCGCGGCGATGGGCGACCGCGAAACCGGAGCCAGAGAATCTTCGCGATCCACCCCCCACGATCCACGATCCACGCTCCACCCCCTACGATCCACGCGCACGATCCACGCCCCACCCCCCACGATCCACGCGCACCCGCACGCGCACGCGCATGCGCACCCCGCACGGCTGTGCGGCTATCTATCTATTGAAGCCGCACAATCAGCCCCGTCAGCATCGCCGACACCCGACTCGCCAGGCCCTTGAGCTTTTCCGCCTGCTGCCGTGACCCGATGTTCATGGCGATGATCAGGTCGCCGGCCGCAGCCACTTCTGCACATTCGCCACGGCTCTCGACGAATCGCTGGCGCTTGGACGCCGCGCCGCGGCGGTTTGCCCCCTCGGCCAGCAGTAGGACGGTGATCGACGCAGACCGCGTAAGGTGGTCAGCAATATTCCGATGTCCGCGAGGGATTGGCGCGGCGAGCGCGTTGGCGAGCGCAGCCATCTCGCACGCCAGGCGGTAGGCATCGAGCTTCTCGTGGGCGAAGGCCTGTGCAGCGCCATCGTGAGGGTGCGCGTGCGCGTCAGGGGTGGGGCGTGGGGCATAGCTGTTAGCAGTTTTGTTGGCCCAGCTCGGAGACATCCGGCAAGGGGCTGGCATGAGCACGACCGCCGTCCCCCAGCCCAGGCCCGATTGGCAGAACGACTGGCAGCAGCTCTTGAGCTAC
>JAJZQG010000195.1 GCA_021847645.1 Myxococcales bacterium | reverse complement strand
TGCATCGCAGGTCGCGGCGTCGTGTGCAAGCGCGGTCCCCGGCTCCGCCGCGTGGGGAGCGTGCCAAGGATCGACGTACCTGAACGTGCCGCAGCCTGTGAACCTGGGCCCCAACTACGGCGTGGTCCCCCTTCCAACTCCAGGCACGCACCAGTCCATCAAGTTGGGACCGCTGGCGACGACGCTTGCCAAGCCAGTCGCGCAGATCAAGCTACCGTCGTACGTGCTCAAGCCTCGCACGCCAGCTGAGCAAGCTACGGGCGGAAGGACGCTGGACCTCACGCCAGGAACCATCGTCGTCGCTCTGATCCTGGTCGGGGCGATCGGCTACGTAATGTTCTCCAACACAACAAAGGCTTCCGCCACAACCAAGCGGAGGGGGTAACCAGCCATGCCCAAGTACGTGTCGTTCTTCGTTCCTTCCACGCGCCAAACGCTGGGGGACATCTCTCCCAACTCTCAAGTGTTGCGAATCGCGCCGAATCAGCCGAAGTTCAGCAGCATCACGCTGGCTCCAGTGTCGAGCGGTGTGGCTGGTCGCATCCTGGATCTGGGGCCGGTGGGTATCATCGCTCTCGTAGCGGCTGCTGGTGCAGCCGGGTACCTGATCGTCAAAGCGGCGACGAGGTAGGAAACAAGATGGTCGCAAGAAGGCTCGCACTCCGACGCACCCGAATGGGCGGAACGCCCATCCGAACGAACACGCCCGACATCCACCCGTCTGGCATCAACGCCACGTACGAGACGAGGTTGGCGCGAACCTATGGGCGAAGCCTGCAGGGGTACGCGGATCCTGTCCAGCGCGGCTCTGAGATGGTGGTTCGGGCACAAGCCCAGGACACATGGGGCGGAGCTGACAAGGCGCTGGCAAGGGCCGCCGTCGAGGACGACAACGTGGGCAACGGCATCTTCGACGGTGCCGGTGCTCCCCCGGTGCAGCACGCCGACAACGGCATCTTCGAGGCGCGCTACAGCGAGCCTGGTTGGCTGTACCGCGAGCGGCTGACGCGCCCAGGGCCCGGCGTTGACACCAACAACGGCCTGCCCGTCGTGAGCATGCCCGCTGGCGGGTCTTGGCCCGGCGAGATGGCGAGGGCCTATCGACCTTGGGACGACGAGACGCCCAGACTCTACGGAAAGCAGCCGCCGATCCGGCGGATGTCCGCTCCGGTGCCTTCGGCGGTCGGCAGCCTGGGAGACGACGCAAGCGGAGCAGACACGGCGTCGCTCGCGGAGTGGGCCATCGGCGGCCTCGTCGCAGGCGCGGGAGCGTACGTCCTGTACTCGCTCCTGAGGGGGAAGTGAGGAGACCATGACGCACGGAATCTTCAGCGGTCGCAGCGCGCTGGGCACCGACGACGCAACGGGCCCGACCACGCAGACGCTCATCTGCCCGACTGGGCAGGCGTTCGTCGAGGGCAAGTGCGTCGACAACATCGAGCAGCCACCCAAGGCCGACACGGTCAAGACCACGGTGCCTGCGGTTGATACGACCGACATCATCGTCAACCCGAACGCAGCCCCCCCCGTGGCGGCATCGACGACGGGCACGAGCATCCCGACGTGGGCTTGGGTCGTTGGCGCCGTGGGCCTCGCCGGGCTGGGGTGGTACTTCCTGGGCGGCAAGGGCAATAAGGTGAAGCGGAACGCCAGTCGCAAGGGAAAGAGCGAAGTCGCTTACCTAGCCGACGCTCTCGATCAACTGGACCGAATCGGTCGTCCATACGAGTTCGAGGCTCGTGGTGGAGTGCTCCGCATTTCTGCGGATCCCAACGCAGAGTTCATCGAGGATGCGAAGTCGTACTACGAGCTTCGCCCTTCTAAGAAGGGCAAGTACACCATTCCACGCTCCCTTCTCAAGGTGCGATGATGTCCAATCTCCAAGCCTCCGCAGGACTCGGCAACGTCACGGTCGGTGATGCCCTGACGACCGGCGTCAAGAACGACGTGTTTGCACCTTCCGGCGGCATCGGCAACATGCTCATCAAGGGCATCGCCGGCTACCTTGTCGGCCGGGCGTTCGGCTCCCCCTGGACGGTCGCCTTGAGCTCGGCCGTGTTCGACTACGGCGGCCTGCTCGTGTCGACGGCCATCGTTGCGCGCAACAAGGGAGGAAAGTGATGAAGCGGCGCATCTACCATGCTGGTCTTGGTGCGTCCGCGCCATGTTGGACGAGCGATGGCCAGTGCGAGCAGATGCGCTCATCGGGCGTTGATGACGCGCAAAATGGCAGACCCTTGAAGGGTGTGGATGCACTTCGCAAGTGGACGCAGGTATGGTGGGGCGGTGGGTGCAACATCAGCGCGGATTATCAGCGAAGTTTGTACGCGTGCTACAACAACGGGTACGCAGCCGGTAAACCGGGAACTGCGGTCACCGTCCCGGAGCAAACCATCGTCGGCGGCATTGCCTTCACCGGCCAGCCTTGCGACAGCGACGCTGTGAAGAAGTACGTCCAAGGGGTGATTGGCACGAATTCCGACGGCAAGTGGGGGCCCGCATCGCAAACGGCCTTGCAGAAGTACGGGCAGCCGTACAAGGACATTGCATCCGGCTGCACCGGCAACCCTCCCTCGTACGGCGCCATCACGGGCGGCGGCGGCGGCACGACGGTCACCACGACCACGGCCGCGCCCCCCATGGCGATGCCGGGCACCTCGTCGATGTCCGGCCTGCTCTCCAAGCCCATCGTGTGGATCGGGCTCGTGATGGCAGCGGTGGGCGGCTACGTGCTGCTCACCGGCAAGAAGGGCAAGAAGGTCAAGCGCAACGCCCGCCGCAAAGGCGTCGGTGAAATGCGGGCGATGTTGCGAGCGTTGGCATATCGAGCAGCGAAGGGCGACAAAGCTTCGGAGCTCCAACTGGAAGACGAGGTTCTACGCGCAATGCGTGTTGGCCTTACGGAAAACGAGATCCTGTCCGCAGTGGGGGCAGGCGAGCGGCAAGCGAAGCAACGGGTGGCAGCGGAACCAACGCAGCCTCGACCTAGCCCGCCTACGTCGTCCATGCGGATGCGGATGCGATTGCTCCCGAATGGTGGTGCCCGATGAAGATCGTTGGATACAAGCCGCCCCCCGCATCGCTTGGGTGCATGGGCAGAGAGCCGCTGGTGGACAAGGTGCGTTGCCGCCTTGGCGGTCCCTGCGCGATGTCTGCGTGCTCTGGCGTCGAGACCGCTCCTTCCCTGTGGAAGCAGACGATGCCGTTGGCCCCGCTCGACTTCCGCACGATCATGGAAGCGACGCGCCGGGTCACCTCGCCCGTGACGTACTCGGCCTCTGGGTTGGGCGCGCTCACCGCCGAGCAGACGCAGGACGCCAAGAACACGCTGGCGGCAGCTGGCGTGCTCCTGCTGCTGCTGCGCGGCCTCGCCGGCTGGTACGTCGGCAGCAAGATGGGGCGCCCGACCAGCGGCGCCGTGGTTGGTGGACTTTTTGGCCCGGTGGGACTGGGCGTGCTCTCGTTCTGGCGAAAGTGAGAAGGAACCATGCGTAACGGCGGCATCTTCAACGGCCTGTCGGCAATCGGCGCGGTCACCCCGGAGGAACTCGACGAGTACAGCGAGGCCCCAGGCACGTCTCTGCTCAAGCCCACGTTCAACACCAACGTGGACGTGCCCGACTGGGACACGGCAGAGGACCGAGCGGCCATTGTCGCTGCCGACCAAGCGAAGCTCGATGCCGCCAAGGCTGCGGCGGCTCCCGCATCCTCGTCCTTCTCGTGGTCCGGGCTGACCGACATGCAGAAGCTCGGCATCGGCGTGGCTGGCGTGCTCGTGCTTGGCGTCCTGTGGAAGAGCATGGGCAAGTCCAAGTCGTACGCGAGCAACCCGGCGAAGCGCAGGCGAGCCCGCAAGACCAAGCGTTACGTTCTGAAGCGTGGACCGTACGGCAAGGGCTGGACGATCTACGACACGAAGTTGAAGAGGGGCGTCAACTGGCACGCATACAAGCAGGATTCGGCCGACGCAGCGGCGATGTACAACGAGTACGGGTACCGCAAGGGCCACATAGCCAAGTACGCCCGAGCCAAGCACTACCCCGACCCGTCGCTTCTCGTTTGAGGGAACTATGCCCTACCAACTCCAAGGCACCCGCCCAGTCATCTCGCCGTGGTTCTTCGAGCCCCCGGTGCCGTACCCGCACTGGTACAGGTACGGGCCGGACTACTCGCGCGCCATGTTCCGCTCGGAGTCGTCGCAAGGGGCGTGGATGCGCAACCCAACGACCGTCCTGAGCGGGCTGGGGTACACGTCGCCGCACGCGGGGCACGTGCCAGACGGCCGATGCTGGGACTTGCCCAGCTTCAAGCCGTGCCAGCAGTCCTGCTACGACAAGGCGAACCTCGAGAAGACCGACGAGGACAAGGCTCGCGTGCTGGACACATGCTTCTGGGACACGTGCGTCACGCCGTGCGAAGCGACGCTGCCCAAGCAGGACATCGCGAGCTCGTTCAGCAGCAGTTCCCTCTTGAGCCCCAAGACGCTGGCGCTGGGTGCCGTAGGCGTGGCCGTCCTGGTGGCAGTCATGAAGCGCAACAGCAGCCGGCGTGGACGTCGGTAGAGGACAGGAAGATGCGAACGACCAGATACTACGCACCCAACGCATTCGGATCCTACAGCGACGCGGCGACCCAGGCGGCTGCTTGTGAGGTAGGGAAGGCGTTCGGAGAGCAGGACGGAGCACAGAACAGGACTTCGTCGCCAGAATCAAACCCGAATGGGTACGTGGACGCGGACTACACGGCGTACAAGAGGTGCTACGAAGCCGGGTGGGTGTCTGGGGCGAAATTCTACCACCAAGAAGCAAGGACAACGCCTGGGAAGGATGCGGCAACAGCCTCTGGAATACCGCTTTGCGCGTCCTCTCAAGCAGTCATGAGAGTGCAGCGCGCAATCGGTGTGCCAGTAGACGCCGCTTGGGGACCGAGGTCAGAAGGTGCGCTTGCCGCATCAGGGAAAACGTACTGGTCTATCGCACCATGTTTGGGTGATCGGCCATACTGGGACGCAAGGCGAGGTGCCCTGACAAGCGGGGACAGCGGTACTCCATACCGACAGTATGCGGATCCGGCGGTGTTTACCCCACCATCCCCAGCTAGGTACTCAAGCGAGGACGCTCGTGCATCGTACGGGCAAGCTATGAAGGTGACGGGAGAGTCCATCACCAGAGCGTTCGTGGCTGTCGGCACGCCTATCGTCGCCCTGATCCGAGACATCCTTGGTTGGGTCGACTGGGGCGCGACCAAGTAACCCAAGACGAAAGAACAGAGGTCGACGAATGGGTCACGGTGGAATCTTCGGTCGTGGTTACGGGATGGGGTCGCTGGGAGCGGAAGGCGACAGCGGGTGCACCAGCAAGATTGCGGCAGCCGCAGCCTTCTGTGCCCCAGGCCCAGCCGCAGTCCCCGGAATGTGCGCTTGGTACGTGGGTCAGGCGCGAGACGCTGGGTGCCTGTCCTCGTCCGAGGCGGACGCCTACAAGGCACAGGTGGGGTTCGGTACCAAGACGGGCGTGACCAAGCGAGAAGGATCTGAGCCAACGCCAGACCAGCCGGTTTTCAACTTCACCGGCCAGGCGTGCGACAGCGATGCCGTGAAGAAGCACGTCCAGGGAATCATCGGCACGACGGTCGACGGCAAGTGGGGACCGGCCTCGCAGACGGCCCTTCAGAAGTACGGGCAGCCATACAAGGACATCGCTTCTGGCTGCACCGGCAATCCCCCCTCGTACGGCGCCATCACGGGCGGCGGGGGCGGCGGGACGGTGACGACCACGTACGCTCCCCCTCCTGCGCCTCCGGTGGCGTCTTCTGCGATGTCGGGCCTGCTGAGCAAGCCCATCGTGTGGGTGGGCCTCGCCATGGCTGCGGTGGGCGGGTACGTCCTGCTGACCGGCAAGAAGAAGGGCGGCAAGGTAAAGAAGAACGCCCGCAAGCGCCGCAAGGTGAAGATCGTCAAGGTCTCCTGGGGCGGCACGCGCAAGAAGGGCAAGTGAGGAAGCGATGAAGACGACCACGTACTACGCAGCTTCCGCCGGATGCGGCCTTTCGGGAGAAGCGGGAGTGACCTGCAAGTTCAGCAGACACAACCCGCCGAACGAGGCCACCAAACGCATGCAGGCGATGCTCGTGGCGGCTGGTGCGAGCCAAGTCAAGATCGATGGGTACTGGGGGCCATGCACGGAGTCGGCGTACCAGAAGATATTTGGCGAGCCGCTGTCCAAGGAATCGCTGGCAAAGCTCGGAATCACTTGCTCGTCCTTCGTAAAGGAAGCAGACGGGACATGTACTGACGGCTCTGACACCGTCACGCCCATCGGCGGCGGCGGTCAGCCGGCCACGCCGACCTCGATGCAGTCGCTGCTCCATCTGTCGCCTTCCAAGGCTGCCGCCCCGACCTTTTCCAAGGTGTCGCCGACGCTGGTGTCGTCCGTCTACCGCAAGCCGATCACGGTCGCGAGTGCCACGTCCTCGAGCGAGCAGACGATCATCCCCGGCGTGCCCAACCTGTACGTCACCTTGGGCGGCTTGGCGGTGCTCGGCGTGGTTGGGTGGTTCGGCTACAAGGCCATGACCAAGCCGGTGAAGCGAAACGGCCGGCGTCGAGTCCATCGCAACGGCAAGATCATCGCCTCCTCCTTCCAGCGGTACAACGGCGGCGTCCGCATCAAGCGCCTGTACGGCTCAAGCACGGTGACGCGCTTCTACGTCTTCCGCGAGGAGGACCGCAACGACGCCAGCAAGTGGCTGGTGGTCGAAGGGTTCGGCCCGACGCCGGGCGACCGAAAGACCGACGCGATCCGCAGAAGCGGGCTGCTCTGAGTAGAATCGCACGCACAGGAGAATCGACATCATGGGTAAGGGACACGGCGGCATCTTTGACGGACCCAACGCGCTGGGCACTCTCGGGCTGGGCATCGATCCCCCCTTCCCCGACGTCTACGGCTGCAACACCAACGACCAGTGCCAGAGCGGATGGTGCAACACGGCCATCCCGGCGGGCAACGCGGCCGGGCAGTGCCAGACCAAGGGCAAGGTCAACCCGTCCATCGGTGGCGGCGGCGAGGGTGGTGCGTACTGCTCGAGCACGACGGCGTGCGCCCCAGGGCTGACGTGCAACGAAGCCAAGAAGATGTGCGAGTCGCCGTCCGATCCCGGAAACGGCTGCTACATCGCCACGCAGATGGGCTTCCAGGCCGGTCAGGCTGGCCTGAGCAACGGCGCCACGGCAGCCTCGCTCTCTGCAGCCGTGCAGGCTGGCGTCTTCCCTTCCCCGGCTGTGCTGTCGGCCCTGACGTCGTGCTACAACGACGGCTACGCGCAGGGCAAGAAGCAGGCGTCCGAGAACCCTTGCAACACCACGGCGAACATCAAGAAGGTGCAGTCGGGGCTCGGCCGTCCAGCCACGGGCACGTGGACCACGGACGACGCCAACGCCCTCGCCAAGAGCGGCAAGCCGTTCCGCACCTGGGCTCCCATGTGCACGGGCACGCTGCCGACCCCGGTCAAGACCTCGACGCCGGCCGTCAAGCCGCCCGTTCCGCCCCCGGTCATCGTGCCGGTGCAGCCTCCCGTCAAGATCACGCCGATGCCTGGTGGCACGACGGAAATGGGACTGCTCTCCAACCCGCTCGCCCTGCTCGCCATCGGTGCCGTCGTCATCGGCGGGATCGTGATCATTGCCGCCAAGAAGAAGGGCAAGAGCAAGGGCAAGGGAGGCAAGAAGGGCGGCAAGTCCGCTGAGTACCGCGCCAACAAGAGCCGCAGGCGCCAGCGAGCCGCCAAGAAGGCGTGGCGCACCAGGCGTCGCAATGCCAAGCGCGGCCTGCTGTCCAGCCTGTTCGGATAGAGGTGAACGATGTCGCTCGACGATCTGCGCCCGCTTGCTGAGCAGAATCTTCCCGTCGTGTCGTTTCCAGGAACGACGCGCCTCGAGCAGATGCTCAACGGCTTTCAGCAAGCCAAGGGGTACATCCTGAGTCTCGTGCCCGCCGGTTACACGCTCAACTACGACGCGGCGGTCATGACGGCGGAGCAGTACGCCTCCCAGGTTCAGGAGCGCAAGGCCGTCGTCCAACAGGCGTTCCAGACGGGCACCGACCTGAACGAGCAGGATGGACTGACCGCAGAGCAGAAGAACAGCCGGGAATACTGGCTGTCTCAGTACGCCATCGCCGCTGAAGGAATCGGCGCGTACGCCAGCGGTGGGATGCAGCAGGCTATCGGCCAGTACCCCAACTGGACGCAGTACGACTACGAAGAGTCGATCAACCACCGAATCAAGGTGTTCTCCTCCATCGTGTCCGCCGGGGCGAACGGCTACCTGGCCCCGCTCATCACGCCAGAGGCGTACGCGCAGTCGACGGTCGCCAACTCTCCCCAGGGAGCGATGATGCTTCGGTCGGGGCAGATCCCGGCGTCGGCGTCGGGCTCCATCATTACTGTGGGCTCCACTGGAACAAAGGTTGCGGTGCCGACGCTCACGGGTGGAGCGAGTGGGCTAGGCATCGCCCCGATCCTCGTCGTAGCTGGGGTGGTCGCCATCATCGGCATCGCAGTGGTTGCCGGCGTGACGATCTACTACATCCAGAAGAAGCAGATGGAGACGTCTGCCGCACTGGCGACCGAGATTTGTCGGCAGGCGTTCGCGTCGAAGAACCAGTCGGCCATCGACGCATGCATGAAGAACGCGGCGGAGATCACCAAGCCCAAGTCGTTCGCGGACACGGCAATCGGCGGGAAGATCCAGGACTACCTCATCTGGGGTGGCGTCGCACTGGCCGGCATCTACTTCGCCCCCCTCATCGTGCAGAGTGCCATCGGCGTGCAGGGCGCGCTGGTGAAGAAGAACAGGGGCCGGCGATGAGTTGGGGCAAGTGCGACAACGAAGGGTACGGCTGGGTGAAATGCATGCCGTTCTCCCCATGGTGGCTCGTCATGGGCGTACTTGCGTTTGGGGCCGTGTCCGTCGTTGCGGTTGAGTGGGAGGGACGGCGTCGTCTCACGCCCAGGGTGCGCAGGAACTCCAAGCGTCGCAGGATAGCCAAGCGCAACCCGGTACGCACGGCAACGCAAATCCGTGCGAGCATCCGCCGCCATGAACGCCAAGCGGAGAAGGAAAACCGCGAGGCTGAGAAGGAAGGCTGGCCGAGTCGTGCGTACGAGCTCCACAACCGCCGGATGCACGATCACCTGAGCGAGATGTGGGCCGACGAAATCGAACTCGAGCGGCTTCTAAGGAGCGAGTGACATGCTCTACTCCGTGCATGACGATCGAAACGGCGGCTTCTCGTACTACAAGGCGCCAGGTCCCGCGATCAACGCCGACTTCCAGACGCCCTCGTTCGAGCAGGCGAGCCCCCTTGGAGTGCCCAGCGTGTTGGCGTCTCGCCCCCTCCCAGGCGGAGCACGTCCAGCAGGCCACGGCACCATGCCCAAAGGCTCCATCGCCCGGCGTGGTGGTGGGCTGGCGTGGAGAG
Organism: Myxococcales bacterium; assembly: GCA_021847645.1. Classification (GTDB taxonomy): domain Bacteria; phylum Myxococcota_A; class Polyangia; order Polyangiales; family Polyangiaceae; genus JAJZQG01. Next base: position 7,466 of record JAJZQG010000195.1, on the reverse strand, counting down.
CCAAGATGGCCGTGTCCCAGGGCGTCGACCCATCCGGCTTGGGGATCGACTTGGGCGTTGATGCCCCCGTCGCCAAGACCGGGCTCGCCATTGCCGCAGGCGTAGTTGCGTTTCTGCTGGCGCGCAGGATGAAGCTGCCCCTGCCGGCGCAGGCGGTACTCGCCACTGGCGCCGGGGCGCTGGTGTACGGAATCAAGCCCATCGAAGCTGCCATCGTGGGGGTGTTGCCACCATGACCCGTCATCGCAGCCGCATTCGCAAGCCACTGCTCGGTCTCGGAGAGGACACGGCATCCATCGTGTGCGAGTCGCAGTGCGCGATGGTCGCTCGTGACTACGTGGGCAACACCGACACCTGGAACAAGAAACTCCAGGCCGGGCTCCTCCCGGCAGGGTGCGAGCAGGGCCCGGCCGCGTGCATTGGCGTGGTCAAGCAGCAGTGCGTGGAGCAAAACTGCTGCAAGGTGCACAAACAGGTTGTCGACCAGAACTGCGGCATCGCTCAGATGCTCGCCATCGGCAGCAAGGACTTGTGCGAGGAGTCGCTCAAGAACATGCAGTCGGCTGGTTGCTCAACACCGTCGTCCGCCACCTCTGCCTTACAAGCGTTTCAGGCAACAACGACTGGTAGTTCAAGCACGGGCATCAAGACGGGCGTGTCGAAGCTGCCCAGCACGCCTGGGGCAGCGCCGTGCTCGAGCTACATCGCGCAGGTACAAGCGGCCATCGGGACCACGGTCGACGGCAAGTGGGGACCGGCCTCGCAGACGGCGCTCAACGCCAAGGGCGGGGACTTCCGGGCGTTCGCGCCGGGCTGCGCCGACCCGGTGCCGTACGCAACGCCCAAGTCCGCCAGCTCGACGTCGGTGACGACGCTCGTGGCCCCCAACGCGGTCGTACCCGTCTCGCCAGTCGCGTCTCCTGCGGCGTCGGTCCCCTGGGACAAGGTCGCCATGGGCGTCGTTGCGGTAGGCGTCGTCGCGGCCATCTACTACGCGGTGAGGAAGTGAAGAATGGCGACCCGAGTCCGCGTCGTTGACACGGAAGAGACCGCCACGCGGGTGCGTGAGACATTCCACGACTCCCGAGCTCGCAAGCGTGTGCCACTGCCGTTTGGTTGGCCCACGACGTTCACCCACGTCGGCAAAGGTTGGGGCGTCATCTACTGGTCCGACAAGTGGAACACCACGGACACCTACAAGCACAAGCGCGAGGGCAAGTGGGACGTGTACTTCGCCAGCACGCTCGACGTGGACGGTGCATACCCAACTGGAGCCGACTTCAAGGTGGCCGGTGTGATGCCCAAGCACGTTGCGTACATCGGCAAGTTCGTCGGGCTGCAGCTCGTCACGCTCAACGGCAAGTCGGCGCACCTCGAGTTGAAGAAGGCGCACTGGGCTGCCGCAGAGATTCCCTCGACGGGTGAGACCGTTCTGATCGCCTACGACAAGGAAGGCGTGCAGATCCTCATCACCGGCAAGTCGATCGACATCGAGAAGGACGGCATCGTCGGCTGACCCCAGCAGGGCGATCTTTCTTCTGTCGACCACTTGGGGATTTGCGATCCCGCTCCGTAGAGTGGGACCTCGCAAATGGCACGAGCCCGACTTCACTCAATCAGCCGCAACGACCTCGACGCCTATCGGATGCCGAGCTTTCAGCGGAACCCCGGCGTGACAGCCATCATGGGCATCACGAACGGCCGGGGAGCCTATGCGTTGAGCCACAACGCCAAGAAGGGCTTGAAGAAGGTTGGTGGGGCTGGTTGCCACGGTACTGCCCCCAAGAAGTACCGGACGATGGGCGCCACCAAGCGCGAGCAGTACGCCTACCCTGAGTGCTGGGCGTACCCGGTGCGCGTGTCCAAGCTCCCTAAAGAGAGCGAGTCGCACTACAAAACGCGGGCTGCGCAGCGGGTAAAGACGGCGATGACTCGCTATGGCCAGTTCGGCAAGCGATACACGCCAGCCGTCAAGCGAGAGATCGAGCTCAACATCGCCAAGGCCGCCAAGGCTGTTGGTCTCAAGAGTCCCAAGGCGATGCAGTACCGCGACAAGTACGGCGTCGATGGCGCCAAGGTCCTGCGCTTCCCCGGTCGGAAGGCAGCCAAGAAGCCCACCAAGGCGGCTCCCATGCGGATGGCCGCGAACAGGAGTTCCTCGATGTTGTACTACCGTTCCGCAAGCCGTCGTCGTGGCGCCGGATACCGGCGCAATGCTGCCCCTCCCCCCGCGCGTCGGCATACTGGCTACGCGCCGCCCCCCGGCGGATGGGACGTGTCCTCGACGCTGCCTCGCTATGGCGAGGGTAGGCTCCGTGGAGGCACGCAGCGCGTGTCGACGGCCAAGGGTGGCTACGAGAAGACGCCCATCGCCTTCGACCCGATGACGGGCAAGCCGATCTACACGAAGACGGCGCTTCGAGCGGCAGTGGCTCGCGCAGAGCGTGGTCGCAAAGGAAAGAGCACCAAGGGTGCCAAGCGCACCTCTTCGAAAGGAAGGAAGGCATCCATGGCGAAGGCCAAGAAGAAGTTGACCAAGGCGCAGCGCAGGGCAATCGCCCTGAAGAACCTCGCGAAGGCGCGTTCGGCCAAGCGACGTAAGTCTGGCAAGAAGCCGGCGAGCAAGAAGACCCGCAAGACCAAGCGCAGCCATTCGAGCTACGTGCGTGCCGCGAAGAAGGCCGCGTCGACGCGTCGGCGCAAGGCTGGCAAGAAGCCGGCGAGCAAGAAGACCCGCAAGACCAAGCGCAGCCATTCGAGCTACGTGCGTGCCGCGAAGAAGGCCGCGTCGACGCGTCGGCGCAAGGCTGGCAAGAAGGCTGCTCCGAAGAAGGGCGGCAAGAAGCGCCGGTCGACGCTGGCCCGCCAGCTCGCCGCTGCGCGTGCGCTCAACACCCGCCTCAAGGGCGGCAAGAAGAGCAAGAAGCGTAGCTCGAGCAAGGGCCGCAAGAGCACGGCAGCCATGTTCGCTACCAACCGTCGTCGTCGGCGCCACTACCGCCGCAACGAGGGCGGCAAGGGCTTCCTCGGTTCGCTGACCCCGTACCTGAAGCTCGGCGCTCTGGCGCTCGGCGGCTTTGCGGTGCACCGCCTGGTTACCAAGCCGGTTGCCTCGCTGGCCGGCTCCGTCGTGTCCCCGACTTGGGGCAACGTGCTCGGCGGTCTCGCCGTCGCGGCGCTCGGTCTGTATGCGGTGGGCAAGGTCAAGTTCCTCGCCAAGCACGGTGCTGGCCTCAAGACCGGCATGCTGGTCTCGGCGGGCTCCATGGTTCTCAAGAACCTCCTGCCCGACTTCGCCAACACCGTTGGCCTGGGCGGAATCGAGTCCGTGAGCATCGGCCCGCGCTACGCGATGAGCGGCTTCAAGCAGGCCATGGCTGGCGACCCGATCCTCCAGGCTGCGGCGGGCGAGTACTACTCGACGGGCATGGGCGAGTACATGTCGAACGACCTGTACGCGGCTGGCCCGACCGGCGAGTACGAGATGCGCAAGCTCGACATCATGGGCGACACGGGCAGCTACGAGCTCCAGTCCATGTACGGCGTCGGCGCGACGCCCACGGTCGAGTTCAAGCCCGAGCAGGCCGACTCCTTCCTGGAGGCGATGGCCGGGGTGCAAGACGCCTCGACGTACATCCCCCACGAGGCGGAGCAGGGCATCCAGTCGACGGAGTCCAGCTTCAACGCCGGCATCTTCGATGCGGGCAACGTGCTGAGCGGCTGAGAAGCAACAACGCAGTAGTCGGAGCAGAACAGTAACGAAAGAGCGAAACCTCCAAGGACCATAGAGGAACCAGGCCTCTCTAATCACGGCAGTCCTTGGCGAACGTGGAGAAAACGAAGATGGCGAAAATCCTGAATCTCAAGGAAAGAGTGCATCAGCCCTTCAGGGATGCTCTCGTGCGAACCGCGGGCACCTTCCAGGGCACGCTGCAGCGGCAGGCCGACCTGTTCCTGCAGACCGGCGGCGACGAAGGCAAGACGAACCTGAAGTCCGGCGCGCAGCTGCCGAACGACAGCTCGTTCGTCATGCTGGCGGCGCGCGTGTACCTCAACTTCAAGAACGGCAGCGGCGCCGGTCGCAACCTCGACGTCACCAACCTGCCGTTCACCGCCGCCGCGCTGGCGATCATGAACGGCAACAACCCGGGCGACATCTACGACGTCCAGCGGTTGTACTACCAGTGCGCCGAGCAGATTTTCTGGACCATCGGGTCCGGCGAGAAGGACAGCCTTCGCTCGGTTCCGACCTGGTACCTGCCGGCGGGCGGGTCGATCACGGGCGACGTCGGCGGCGCGACCGACATGGTGCACTTCCAGAACGGCGACGCAACCCACGCATCGATCCTTCGGATCGCCCGCGCCATCACGATCACCCCGAGGCAGTTGATTCGGGTGAACGCGAACATCGTCCCGACCCCGACCGGCGGCAACGCCGCGACGTTCGGCACGACGGTGGCGGTCAACGGCCGCGACATGACCTCGGCGGTCGATTCGCTGAACGCGGCGGACCTGATCACCAAGGCAGTCGTGTGCGTCATCGACGGCCTCTTGGCGAGGGACGTTCAGTAGGAGATCCAACTATCTGGCGGCCACGGTCTCCAGTAGTCGGCCCTCCCCTCGCGCTCCCATCCAGCGGGTGCAACGCCCGCCACAACGTCTGACTTGTCGCCTCCCGACGGGGTCTCCCTCCCCTCGTCGGGAGGTGTTCTCCGCCTCTTCCGTAGAGGGAAGGAGTCGATGAAGACCATGCCGTATCCCCCCGGAACACCTCAGTGGGCAGCCGCCACGTTTGACGGCATCAACGCCAGCCTGCGCAAGATCGCTGGCGCTGTCAAAGAGCTTCAGGTCGAGGCCAGGTCCTCGTCGAAGCGCACCGATGACCGCTACGTCGAGGACATCCCCGGCTCGCGCGTGCCGTTCGATCTGCTCGTGGCGATCCCCATTGCCTCTGGCGAGTCGGGCCCGTTCACGCAGACCGCAGTGGTGTCTGCGGACGGACCGTTCGTCGCCGTCGAGCGCGTCATCACGTTCCTGTCGAACGTGACCTTCCAGGTCGTCAGTGAGGCAGGAGACCGGCCGATCTTCAACGGTCGCTCGTTCGGTCGCTACCGGCCGACGCATTCAGGATGCGACTTCCTGGACGCCGCGTCGGGCTTCACCCAGCCCATCGGTCGGCCGTCCCCCGGTGGCGGTCTGTTTTCGCTGATCGACTCCAACCAGCACTCGCCGTTCCGCACGATGGAGTGGGATGGAACCGTAGAGGTTGAGGCTGCTGGAAGCGGGTTCCGTCGCCAGAACTACCCGGTCCCGTCGAGCATCTGGTGCCCAGGCATCTCGGCTGTGTCGCAGCTTCCCGCGATGGACTACTTCCCGCCGACGACGTCGATCAACTTCACCGTCCGGTCGAACCACATCAACAACCCCAACGCCGGCAACATCCAGACGTTGGTTGGTGCTCTGCCGTACCTGGACAGCCAGTACGACGCCCACGAAGGCATCGTATACGGAGCGGCCGTTGCCGACCCGACCACGGCGGACGCCATCACCAGGCTGCCCAACGGCATCCTCGTGGTCGGCTACCGCGGGTACCGCATCGTCCAACCGCAGGGAATGGCGTACAGCCAATAAGGGTGGGTGAGCAACCATGCCTCCCAACCAGATGCCAAACACGTTCCCGACGCCGCACCGGATGACGGTGGCGCCGGGGTCGCGCGACCCTGTAGTGCTGCCAGGCGGAACGCTGGCGGGGCTCGTGCAGTCGCAGGAGTTCCAGCCGTTCGAATGGCTTTGGACGGCTGAGCCAAACGAGGCGTGGTACGACCCGGCCAGAAACCCGTCGAACCCCACGCAGTTCGAGATCGGGTCCAAGAAGGCGCCGAAGGGCTCGACCATCTTCCTGATGGACTTCTCGTTCGAGCCGTACATGTTCTCTGCGGTCGGCGCGCACGAGTGGGAGCCTGCGCCCCGCAACGCCATGCGCGGATCGCTGGCGTACCAGATGAAGGTCGCCGGCAAGACGCCCGGGTCGGTCGAGTTCTACATCGAGCCCAAGAGCAGCACCAACGAGCCCGAGGAGTTCATGGTGGACAAGGTGCAGCTCTGGGGCAACAGTCGGCCCAAGGAAGCCGACTTCGCCCGCGCCAGGTCGGCGTCGGTCGGCATGGCAACCGGCGTGGGAACCGCCACGCTCCCGCAGCGGACAGGCCGGTTCGGGCCGCTCATGGCGCCGTTCGGCGTCGTGGTGACCGATGACCAGACGATCACGATGCGCGGCGTGGTCACCAGGGCCATCAGCATCCCGCTGGCGTGCGTCGAGGCGAAGGTGGTCGGCTACATCATCTCGTCGAGCGCCGCGTCGCGGTACATCCAAGACCTGGCGTCGGTGCTGCGATGAACTACGCCCACGGAGACCCGAACGCTCTATCAGCAGGGTCTGGCCTGCCCACGCAACAGGCCAAGCGGTTCTCTGCGGGTGATGTTGTACTTGAGCGCTTGGTGGTGCACAACGGCCCGGCGCGTTCGTCGTTCCCGTCGTTCGTTGCCTTCAAAGACGCTCTTTTCGCCGCTCCGAACATCATCGGGGTTGATCTGTCGAGCTTCAACATTCTGGGCGTAGACATCCTCCCGCTGGATGCTGGTGACACGTTGGTGACGTGGGACGGTAAGAATACGGCTCCTGCCGGTCAGTCCAGCTACGTTGTCGACCTCGTCTACACCCCGGTCGTCAGCGAGACATCGTGGATTGATCCCGCGTCGCACGCTTCTGCTGCAGCCAAGTCGTTCAAGGAACGCGGGTTCCGAGACATCAAGAGCGAGCCGGTCGTCGAGTTTGTTTCGCTGCGCACGCTGGACGACAGCCAGTTGACGATGACTTGGGCAGCCAGCCTTCCGCTGTCGCTGGTCAACGCTGGCGAGATCATCGAACAAGGACCAGCATTCACCTCTGGATACAGCGCAACCCCTCCCACGTGGGGCAAACAGATGGCCGTGGGGTTGGCCGATTTCCCGTCGCTACTGTCGCCGTTGGTAGGCACGGGGCTGGTCAGCGGCAATGGGGGAGGAGGCAGCAAAACCACCACGCCCACCTTCAAGTGGCCGACTGCGTCTGGAAAGGCTCCATCCAACCAGAACCTGCTCGTCTGGGCGCTGTTCGCTGTCGGCGGGGCGATGCTCGCCAAGCAGGCGTGGAAGCTGATGCGATGAGCCCCAAGCCTCCCACCCCACGTCCCATGGAGCCGCCCCTCGATGCGCCTCCCGGCACCAAAGCGGGAGACACCACAACGACGTCGGCTCCCCCGGTGCATCCGCTGCCAACGTGGCTTCGCTGGCAGACGTACGGCCAGTGCTCGCACGACGAGCAGTGCCGACCCAAGATGTTCGCAGTCGCCACCGTGGCCGTCATCGGAGTCATCCTGCTGGCGACTTGGATCGGCGGCAAGGACGTGTCGACCGGCGAGGAGGAG
>JAJZQG010000404.1 GCA_021847645.1 Myxococcales bacterium | reverse complement strand
GTCCCTGCCATTGGCTCGACGAGGCGGGCAAGCCGTGCTCCCCCTTCGCGCCGCACAGACCTGCCCGCTGGTGCCGGATTCGCGGCTCCTCATGCCCATCTCCGGTATGCTTTCACGCCGATGGGCCCGGCCCCGGCCACCGCTGGCGCCAGAAGGCTCCATCTCAACGTGATCCAGTTTAGCAACATGCTTGCGCTCGCCGTCTGGCTCGCCATCCCGCGACGATCGTCCTCGACCGCGGGTGAGCCGTGGGAACGAGACGATGCTGGCGCAACACGGAGGGAAGCGAAATGACAGCGGTCATGCCGTGGGCGCATCCCCGCGCAGACGCACGGCGCGCTTCGCGAATCAACAGCAGGCTATCGGTTAACGCAGGCTCAAGCGCGTTCCGCGTCCGCGGCTCTCGGCAAAGCCGGCGCTTCCCGCCAGCTCACCGGCACCGGATATCCACGCCCCGAAGCGTCGCCGGCTTGTCGCCGGTCCTGACCTCCACCGTTGCGCTCTCCGGCCGGCTCAGCCCCACGTCGAGCGCTTGCCCGGGCTCCGAGGTCGAGGTTCCCGATCCGACGCGGATGCCGACGGCCAGCGGCGCGTCCGCGTCCACCGTGGCGCTGCACCGGCCGGCCGGCAGCCGCACGTGGGCGAACGCCAGCGTGGTCTTCGCGGGCAAGCCGACGACGACGCGCCCCTCGGCATCCAGCGTGGCTCGCGCCTCTTTTCGGGAGGCAAACACGTACGCGGGCAACCGAAGCTGAGCGCCGTGCCAGACCGGGGCCAGCTTGCCGTCGTTGATTCGCAGGTAGGCCACGCCCTCTACGTGGTTGTCCGGTGTCACGTAGTACAGGAGCTGATAATCTTGCTTGAACTCCGCGGTATGCACCATCTGCTCGCCGCTGAGCCACAGGGGTTGCTCCCGCCCGCGGGGCACGTGAAACACCACGATATCGGGCTTTCGCCGCAAGACGTAGGCGCCGTCGCCGAGCGCATGGCCTACCGAGCTATCGTCGAGATTCGCGGGCGGGTGGGTTGCCAGGTACTTGTCGTTGAGCCCCAGCATGTCCAGCGCGCGCTGCCCCCAGAAGTACGGCAGTGCACCGGCGGCATCCACGGCAAGCAGCGGGTCCTTGTCCCCGAAGGCCTTCTTGAAGAACAGGCCGATGGGCCGCCCCTCCCAATACCAGTCGGCATTGTTGGCGTCCGCGACGGCCCAGTCGTCGCGCTGCCACCACGCCGTCAGCCCGCACGCCGAAAAGCCGATGAGCCACGCTGCCAGGGCCGCCCAGCCGGAGAGCTGCGCGATCGCGCCAACGGCTTCGGCGGCCAGGGCGCACAGCAAGAACAGCCCGGGCACGAGCTGGCGGCGCTCGGGCATGAAGTCGCCCCCGATGATGATGACGTAAGCGACCCAGACGATGAGGGACGGGACAATGATGGATACCCGGCGTCGGGTCGCCGGGACGAAGACGGCAACTACGATGGCCAGGCCGCCGAGGACCAACAACGGAGACCACAGGGTCACGTCGCGCGTGACGTACTGCCATCCAAGGGTCATGTGCTGGCGCGAGAATCCGAACTTCGAGGCGGTGTTGGGCACCCAGGCGCCGAACCACGCGCGGCGAAAGAGCGATAGGGCCGCGAAGGCGGCCGAGCTGACCGCGCCGGCCACGAAGGCGCTCTTCCATACGGCACGGCTCCGCGGCCTCGCGAGTACCAGACCGAGACACGTGGCAGCCGTGAACAGCGTGCCGTCCGGCCGCGTGAACGCCAGCATCGACAAGACCGCTCCAAGGCCGACCGCGGCCCGGCGCTCGAATTCGTCGCGCTCCACGATCCGGAACGCGAGGACGAGCGACACGCCCAGACCCGCCAGGATGAACGGCGCCTCGAGGCCTCCCACGGACCACGCGGCAATCGGTCCAAGGCTGGCGACGGCCACTCCCGGAAACCACGTGCGGACCCACTGCGACGCCGACCGCGTCCGGTGCGCCCACATCAGCGCGACCAGCCCGACGGCGGTGGAGACGACGCCAAGCGTCCGGGTTGAGTTCACCAGCCCCTCGTTGAAGATCCCAACGATCGCGACGGCAATCACCCACAGGAAGTTGGTCGCCCCTTCGACCCGCTCCCCGTCGGTCCATGTCAGGCCGTGGCCCGAGCGCAGACGGTCGGCGTAGCGCAAAGAGATGAATGCGTCGTCGAAGAAGAAGCGTGGGAATCGAAGGGTGTGCAGCACGATCAGGCCGACCGCGACCGCTGCGGACACCAGGAACAGCCACGGGATCGCCCGCAGACGGGTCCGCCATCGAGTACGCCGCTCGTGGACCGCCGGGGCAGTCGTGCCGTCGTCGGCTTGCGGGACGGGCAGCGCGGATGCGTCGGACCGGACTCTCACGCGCTCGCTCACGGCCTGCGGCCTCCGACGACAAAGGCGGCTGGGCTGTTCGCGGGCCGGCGTGCCGTGGAGATCGGCGGTGTGATGGTTGGCAGGGTAGTGAACATCGGTCAGTCTCAGCGTGCGTACCGTCCGGCGGGGGCGGAGCGCCACAGGACTCGACGAGAGCGCCACCCGAACCGAGGCGTCAGGACTATGCCTGATCTGCCGCGCTTCCGACAGTTCAATCGGGGCACGGAGTCGGGCCGAAGACGATCTCCGGCCAATTCTCCCTGCTGTCGACGTGGATCCGCTCCGGGTTGGTCGCTGCGGCCTCGTCTTGCTCGCGGAGTGCTACACTTCTCCCAATGCTGCGCCTCCGTGTCTCGGCTTGCCTTGTTCTCGTGGTGTCCGCCGTCTCCTGCGGCGGAGGCTCCTTCACATCCGCATCTGCGGCCGGCGACAACGACGCAAGCGCCGGAGCCGGTGGTTCCGCCGGCGTCGGCGGAAGCGGCGGCGGGCTCGACGCAAGCAGCGACGTGCCGTCCGAGACAGCGGGTAGCGGCGGCGGCATCGACGCGGGCGGCGCGGGCGGCATCGACGCGGGCGGCGCGGGCGGCATCGACGCGGGCGGCGCGGGCGGCATCGACGCGGGCGGCGCGGGCGGCATCGACG
>JAJZQG010000194.1 GCA_021847645.1 Myxococcales bacterium | reverse complement strand
TGGGGCCTTCGTTGTATCCGCGCGGACGGTACTTCGGGTCGACTCCCTTGTTCTTCTCGCCGTTGTTGAGGGTGTCGCGCACCAGGTACGCCAGCCAGGAGCCCGGCGTCCGGTCGGCGAGCAAGAGCAGCTCGTCGCGATGTTTCTCCAACGCGCCTTCGTCCCACAGGCATTGGAGCGCAAGCGCGATGAGGTTCGGATCGCCGGGGGCGAGCAGGAATCCGTTGCGGTAGTGCGGCCATGCCTCGTCGACCTTGTGCTCGCGGCAGAGCGTGTCGCCGAGGTAGATATGTGCCATTGGCCATGACGGTGCGAGCTTGAGCGCTACACGGTTGGATTGCTCGCGAATGTCGAGCCGTCCCCGCGCGCCCCACATGACCGAGTAGTTCAGGTGCGCCTTGGCGCTGTACGGTACCGCGTGACGGGTGGCGTCCCAGAAGACCAGGTCGTCCTTGTAGTCGAAGGCATGCAATCGCGCGCGCACCGATTGGAACACGATGAACAGCGAGAACAGGGCGAGCGCTACGGCGCCCGTGTGGAATCGACGCGTGCGTTCGTAGAGCCAGGCGAAGAACGCGGCCAATGCCATGCTCGAGCCGATCACGGGGAAGTACCAGAATCGTTCGGCCCGCACCGTCGGCAGCAGGACCGGGATATTGGAGTGAGGGAAGTAGGACACGACGGTCCACATGAGGCCGACCGCGGCGAGGATCGAATACACGGCAGCGGTTCGCGCGGGGAAAGAAGAGGGGGAGGGGAGGGAAGCCGCGGCGGTCCGCCTGGCGGCTCGCTCCTCGAGCCATGCGTGGACCGTGAAGGCCAGCGAGACCACGGGCAGAACGATCATCGCAACAGCGCCCAGAATGCTCTCGGGCTCGTGAAGCGAGGCAGGGACCGGCTCCTGGGGCGCGGAGTAGTCTCCGGACAAGCCCCAAGGGAACACCACCTGGACCAGGCCGCGCCAGAACACGCGCAGCGCGCCCGCCGCCCGATGCGGAAAGTCCGCCAGCACGAGCGGGTTGTTCAGGGGATCCTTGGGCAGCGGCGCTTGGTGGAACCACGCGTGGAAAGCATGCATCGCCTTGGCGAGCACGTTCGCCCCCGGTGGCAGCGGCGTCTGAAGCTCGGCTGGGATGGGTGCCGGAAACCAGTACTTGCGCAGCTTGACGTAGACCACCAACGCGGCCACCGAGGCCACCGTCGCCAGCAGCGCGCGCACCACCCGCAGCGGACGCTTCGGGTGCGACAGGGGCGCGAACAGCAGTGCAGCGAACGGCACGAGCGGCACGCACACCAACGCGCTCTCTTTGGAGAACAGGCCGAACACGATGCCGGCCCACACGCCCCAGGGCATCGCCCACATCGGCAGCCGCAGCGCGAGCAGCGCGAACAGCGCGCCCATCCCGCCCATGACGTCGGCGATGCCCACGACTCCGCTGACGGCTTCGGTCAGCACCGCCGCGGTCACGAAGATCGTGCCCGCCAGCCACGCGATGCCTCGCCGACGCGTCAGCCCGAATACCAGGCACACCATCATGGCGCCGTTGGCTGCGTGCATCAGCACATTGAGCCAGTGGTAGATCCACGGTTGCATGACCGGGGCGGGCTGGGGTGGCGAGCCGGGCGGCGACAGCTTCTCGACCACCCGATTGACCTTGAGCGTGACGAACTGCTGAGCTTCCCAGACCCCACGCCAGACGTAGTTCGGCAAAGGCCGGTAGCTGCCTACGCTCCGATCGGGCGGCAGTCCCCAGAAGTCGCGGCGCACGGCGTCGAGGTATCCCAGCGACTTGCCGTTCACGTACGGATTCGCCAGCAGCGCTTCCTGCTCGTCGAAGATGTAGTTGGTCTGCAGGCTGCGCGTGAACAGCAGGGCCGACAAGATCAACATCGGCACCATCGCCACCCAGAACGTCGGGTCGTCGCCCATCAGGTACGAGGCGATGGCGCTCCATCCCCGTTGCGGCAGATCGGCCAGCCACGTCAAAACCCGGCGAAGGCGGGACGAAGCCGGATTCGCTCCGCGCTTCTTGGACGGTAGTCCTTGTCCACCGGGCGGGACGCCGTCGCTTGGCGCAGCGGCACCCACGGGGCGGGGCGATTCGGCAGAGGGCAACGAGGAGGAGCTCACGTGCGTGAAGGCGGCTCCGGGAGTGCCGCGGCGCTCGTCGAGGTCCCGGGATCCTCGATCGGCCAGATGTCACCCCACAGGGCTTGTCCGCCGTCGATGGCGTAGACGCACCCCGTGATGAAGTCGTTGGCATCGCTGGCGAGGAACACGATGAGGCGTGCGACCTCCTCGGGCGAGCCGAGCCGCTTCAGGGGCGTGGCCTTGCGCGCCAGCTCGACCAAGGCCTCGCCGTAGCGATCGGTTCCGCTGCTGCGGATGTTGTTGCCGGGAGCGACCGCGTTGACGCGGATGCCTTCCGCAGCCCACTCGATGGCCAGGGAGCGCGTGAGGTTCTCCACGCCCGCCCGGGCCGCGCCGGTGTGCGCCATCCCCGGAAAGCCGCGCGACACGCCTGCCGTCACGTTCACAATCCGCCCGCGCCGGGAAGGCAGCATCGCCTTGTTTGCCACGGTCGACGTCACGTGGAAGGTGCCGTTCAGGTTGTTGCGGATCACCGCGTCCCAGCCGCGCGGCGAGATGGCGCGGGCCGGGCTGGGGAACTGGCCTCCCGCGTTGTTGACCAGTACGTCGAGCCGCCCGAAGTGCGCGAGCACCTCGTCGACCATCCGATCGACCTGATCGGGTTCGCGGATGTCGCACGGAATTGCCCGTACGTCGTAGCCCTCGCGCGCCAGCTCATCTCGCGCCGGCTCCAGATGCTCGCGCTTGCGGCTTGCGATCGCCACGCGCGCGCCGAGCGAGCAGAGCATGCGCGTGACCGCCAGCCCGATGCCGGTGCCGCCGCCCGTGACCAGAGCTGTCTGATACTGGAACAATCCGGACGCGAAGAACGGTCGGAATGAGGTCGTCACGGCCTTGGTCGTAGCGCGAGAAGTGCCCTTGCGACAACCCTGCTGTGCGACCGGGGGGGCCGGCGCCCGTCACCGCGGCTGGCCGGCCCGTCAGCTCTCGACCGCCCCGGCTGGTGTCTTGCGGGGATAGGACTTGCTCGACGAGCCCCGCGTGGCAACCGCCATGCGCGCCAGCTGGTCGGCCCGCTCGTTGAATGAGACGCCGGCATGTCCAGGCGTGTAGACGAGCCGCGTGTGCGCACGGCTCGACAGCTCCTTCTTGATGCTCGCGATCAGCTCCGTGTTGGCCTTCGCCTTCCAACCCTTCTGGAGCACGCCGATGCTGTACTGGCTGTCGGTGCGGATCACGGCCGGTTGCGCCGCCGGTATGCGCTCCAGCGCACGCAGCACCGCCGTCAGCTCCGCCACGTTGTTCGTCGCGTGCCCCAGATACTCGCTGATCTCCGTGCGGTGCTCTTCGTCGAACAGCACGATCCCCAGCCCGGCAGGGCCGGGATTGCCCGAGCAGGCGCCGTCCGTCCACGCCTCCCAGCTGCCCGCTGGTACCGCGTCGCTCGATCCGCTCTTGCCGCCGCTGCTCTTGGCCGGCGCGCCCGCTGCCCGGGCCGCAGGCTCGCTCGCCTCGCCGCACGTATCGTCCGGTAGCAAGGTTGCGTCGATCACCTCGAGGTTCGACGGGCTCGCCCGGTACAGCTTCCCGTCGTTCGGCTTGTAGCGAACCTCGACGCGTCCACCGACCGCCGCGAACGCGCCGGCGTCGTTGGCGCGCGCGTACACCACGTTCCCACGAAGGCGGGCTCGGATCCAGGGCATGCGCCGACCTTGCCACGATCCGGCCGAGGCCGTAAGTGCCTCGTGTCCCCAACGAGCGCGACGAGCGGGTGCCAACGCTGCTCTTTGCCGCAGCGGGCCGACGCTTGCGACCGCGCCGGCCAAGGTGCCGACAATGCCTCGCTCCCGTCCGCTTGGTGCTAGATTCCGCCCGTGCTCGGCGAACAGGTCACACCCAAGCCGGAGGCTTTCGGCTCGTTTCGCGTCGTCTCGCTCCTTGCCTCGGGACCCCTGACCGAAGTCTATCGCTGCACCCAGGATTCCCTCGACCGCGAAGCCGCGGTCAAGTCCCTCAAGCCGTCCCTCGCCCCGTCCTCTCCCTTCGCGCTGACGCTGTCGCGCGAGGCTCGGCTGCTGTCTTCCCTGCGGCACGACAACATCCCGCGCGTGCTCGACTTCGCCCAGGACGCCGAGCACATGTGGCTCGCCATGGAGCTGATCGACGGCGCCACCCTCGCCCAGCTCCTGGAGCGCTCGCAACGCCTCGAGCCGTCCGCCGCCCTCGCGATCGCTCTGGAGGTCGCACGCGCCCTCGCCCACGCCCACGACCGAAACATCATCCATTGCGACATCCGCCCGTCGAACATCGTGCTGTCGAAGGACGGTCACGTGGTGTTGGTGGACTTCAGCTCTGCGCAGGCGGAGGACCTGCCGGCGGCCCCGGAGCCGGTCGAGTCGCGCTCGAGCATCGACGAGCCCACGTACATGTCTCCGGAGCAGATTTTGGGCGAGCCAATCGACGCCCGGAGCGACGTGTTCCTGCTCGGCATCGTGCTCTACGAGATGCTCGCGGGCAAGCGGCCTTTCGAGGCGAGAGGCGAGCACACGCTGGCCCACTCCATCCGCCACGACGATCCGCCGCCCGTCGACTCGGTCCAGCCCGCCGTGCCGCGATCCGTCGCCAAGATTGTGGCCTCGTGTCTGCAGAAGCTGCCCGGCGATCGCTACGGCTCTGCGCACGAGTTGGTCGAACGCCTCGAGAGCGCCTACGGCAAGCTCACGGCGCGACCTCGCGCGAACGTCGTGGCCCTCGCGCTCGCGCGCGCCAAGCTCATCGACCGGCCGCCCCCGATGGAGAAGGACCACCCCGAGTTCTTCGTCGGCTCCCCGGCCCGCCCATCCGTCGTCCCCGCGCTGCGCGTGCAGCTCATCGCCCTGGCGCTCATCGTGCTCGGCGGCGCGGCCATCCACCTCGGCATCGATTCCAACGTCGAATCCCAATCCGCCAGCGGCCGGGAACCCCTCGAGCTCGTCCCCGCCAAACCAGGCTTCCTGCGCGTCCTGGCAGACCCGTGGGCGCACGTGATCGTCGACGGCGAGCAGGTCGCCACCACCCCGTTCGCCCAACCGATCCCCCTCGAGGCCGGAGTTCACCACGTCACCCTGCGCCATCCCAACGCGCCCGACGAGCGACGGGTCGTCAAGATCGCCGCCGGCGAGAACGTGCTGCTCGACGTCACCATGCGGGTCAAGGCCCCGAGCAAGCCCCAACCATCGGCACCGCCACCCGCGCCGTCGTCCTCCACGCCGTAGGGCGATCCGTCATCCGCGCGCGTTGCGCGAGCTGTCTTCGGGGAAGCCGAACGTCACCGGGTCGTTGTCCGGGTTGTAGTCGCAGAAGTCCTGCCGCTCGCCCCCTTCGATGACCTCGCGCTTCTTGCCGAAGCAGTAGGGGCACTGCAGGTGCTCGTCCGACGACTTGCTGACGTGATTCCTCACGCAGAACACGCGGCGCTTGGGTTGCTCGTCGGACATGTCTTCCTCCGGGAACGTGGCCCGTCTAGGGCCTCCACACTGATGTAGCCGCCTGATGGCCAGCGTCAAGGCTTCCTGGCGAACAGCCGGCACGATGAACGACGACCGCGGGTCCCCGGACCAGAAGGGTTCAGCGAGCTGCCCGCGCGTCGAGCACCTCGTGCCACCGCTTGCCCGCGAGAAGGCTGTCGTCCACGTTGCCTTCCATTTCGCGGAACAGACGCTCCGGAACCGCGAACGTCATCAAGTCGCTTCGGCCCAGTTGCCGGTTGAGGTACAGCCGCGCGCTGATGTCCGTCGGTCCGAGAACCGCCCGGGGCCGCTCCGCCCGGTTCTCGCGGTACGCATAGATGCCAATCGACTGGCACCCGGCCGCCTGCGGCATGATCACGTTCTCGTTCCCTTCCCGCGCGAAGCCCGCCAGGATGGTCAACGCCGCGAGACGATCGGCGTCGACCAGGAACACGACCACTTCCGGGCGCTCGTCCTGCCCCACCTGGTCGAGCGGTTTGAACACCACGTACGTCGCGGCAACGTCGGTGATGGGTAGCGCTTCGACGAAGCGCCGCACGAGCTCGGGGGACTTGAGATAGCGCTCGCCGTGCACGAAGTGCTCGAAGGAGCGGGACAGCAGTTGGGGGCGCGCATCTTTCATCGCCTCGCGGCCGTGCTCCCACTGGTCATTGCCGGTCGATAGGAAGTAGTGGAAGCACTCGATGCCGCCGGGCCAGTCGAGGTATCGATTGCCGAACCCCAGCCCCACGCCGCCGCCCGGGCAACCGAAGTTCGCCCGGCTGGCCGCCGCGGGCCGCCCCTTGGCTGCACTCGCGAGCAGCCACATGACGCACCCCCACTTGCCCTGCGGGATCATGAACGCACCGTCCGGTGGGGCGTCCTTCATCAAGATGGCGACGGGAGAAATCTCAGGTTTCAGTGCGGCAACGATCTTGCTGTCCATGGTCTTCCTCGCGCCCGGAGCCGTGCATCATGCCACGCCGAACTGGCTGTCGCCAGCAGCGTTCGGAATGCCTGAGGCGCGGCGAGTCGCGGTTGGGACATGTGTCACACGCTTTCGCCGTGCTTCCCTGTTGGATTCCGGTAAGGGGGCTGCCAGCGCAGCGCTCGTGACCGATCGCGCACGACGCGCGTAGCCCCCGCGGAATGCTACGTGAGAGTGCGCCCGAAACACGGCAATAGCCGTCTTGGCGCCCTTTCCCCCCGACCTGCCCCGCGCTACGGTCCTCCGCGCTGATGGACATCCTCCTGCTGCGCCCCGCCTCCCCCAACGAGCGTTTCGGCCTCGGACCCTTCTTCCGCGTCGAACCCCTCGGCCTCGAGTACCTCGCCGCTCCCTTGCTCGACGCCGGCCACCGCGTGCGTATCGTCGACCTGCGCTTCGCGACCGACCTTCGCCGTCTGCTCGGCAACGACCCGCCCCGGCTCGTGGGCATTACCTGTGCCCACGCCGTCGACATCCCGTCCGTCATCGACCTTGCTCGCGCGGTCAAGCTCCTCGCGCCTCGCACGACTATCGTGTTGGGCGGCCATGCCGCGGCCATGACCCACGCCACCTTCGCCTGGTATCCCATCGACGCCGTCTGCGTGGGTGACGGTGAGAGCGCGTTTGGCGAGCTGGTGCGAGCGCTCGAGCAGCGCCGCCGGCTCGACCTCGTGCCCGGCTTCGTGGTGCCGGGCGACAACCGCACGACGCCCGATTCCCGGCCAGCGCTCGATGAGGTGCCCCTGCCCGCCAGGCACCTCGTGGCACGGCACCGACGGCACTACGCTTGTGTTCACAAGATGCCCTTGTGGGCCGTCGAGACCTCCCGCGGATGCCCCTATCGCTGCAGCTTCTGCTCGGTTTGGGCCCACGCCGGACGCACTTTCCGCTGCAGGTCCGCCGACACCGTATGTCGCGACTTCGCGTCGGTCGGCGAAAACGTCTTCGTGGTCGACGACCTGTTCTGGCATCCGCCGGGCCGGAGCGCCGAGCTCGCGGCCGAGCTGCACCGGCGTGGCATTCGGAAGGACTGGGTGCTGGTGCAATCCCGTCTCGATACCGTCGCAAGGAACCCCAAGCTGCTCGAAGCCTGGCGTCCCTTTGCGCGGCTGTTCGACATCTTCTTCGGCTTCGAGGCTCCTCGCGCCGAGCAGCTGCGCGCTCTGCAAAAAGACATGGATGTCGACGCCATGCAGGAGGGAGTCGCCGTCGCGCGCTCGTTCGGCTACGGCATTACCGGCAACTTCGTGGTGGACCCGGACTGGACCGAGGACGACTTCGAAGCCATGTGGGCGCTGGTCGACCGGCTGCAGCTCAACCGGGCGGGATATACGATCTTGACGCCGTTGCCTGGTACGGAGCTGTTCGAGCGCTGGAAGCCGCGCCTGCGGGAGCACGACTGGACTCGCTACGACATGCATCACTTGCTGTTCGAGCCGCGGCTCGGACGCGAGCGCTTCTTCAAGCTGTTCGCCGAGAGCTGGAAGCGCAATGTGCTCGGCCCTCGTTACGCCGGATCCAAGTGGTGGCGCTGGGCTCGCGAGCTCGACGCCCGGCAGGTCATCGTTCTGGCGCGCGTGCTGCACCGGACGCAGCGCATGCTCGACTCGGGCGCCTACTTGCGGGAGACGTTTCCCGCCATGGTCGGCGAGATCGGAAGGTAGGCTCCCCCTTCCGGATTGCGAATGCACGCTGCGATGACCCGCGGATTGCGCGCCCCTCACTCGCACCCGATCACGGCGCGGGTCTGCAACGAGGGAGTCGCGCCTCCGGACGAGCTCCGGGGCGTGGCGTTTTCCTCCCATCCGTCCGGCGTCCTCATCTTGCCGCAGTGCGTCCGGGCGAGCTCCGACGGGAACTCGTCCAGGCTCTGGTTCATCGTGGACACCAGCTTGGTTCCCACGCAAACGCCCTCGACACAATCTACCTGGACTGGCGGCACGACGCAGCGCACGCACGAGTCTTGGGGAGCGGCGGCGAGCAACTGCTCGACTCGCGGCTTGTCCTTCGCGCTCACGACCAGCAGCTGCGCCCTGCACGCGTCCAGCACCGCGCAGCAATCGCGCGCCGTTTCGCACACGATGTCATCGGCCGCGAACGCCAGCGCCTGCTGCCGTGCGTCGGCCTGGTCGTCCGAGGTGACGCATGCGGTCGCGAGCGCAAGCGCTCCCCACAGTCCCCTCCATGCTCCCCTCGTGGTCATGACCCGAATCTAAGCCCCGGCTCGCTGCCTGTCAGGTGGAGCCTGGCCGACGTTTGACTTGCGCGCCGCTCTTCGGTGATGCTGTCGCGCCCATGAGCGTCCCTCGAATCCTGCTCGTCAGCTTGCAGCTCGCGTTCGCGGGTTGTGTCTCCGCTGCCTCGACCTCGTCGCCCGAGCCGGCGCCACCACCGGCTCGCAGCGCATCGGCTTCTGCCTCGCTTCCGACCACGTCCAGCCCGCCCGCGCCCGCGACGGCCGCTTCCTCCTCCTCACCTGCGCCCTTGCCCTCGGCCACGGCCCCGCTCTCTTCCGCTCCTGCGCCCGCGAGCTCGGAGCCGCGGGTCGCTCCGCCCCAGGTCGAACCGCCCCTACGCGCCGACGACGGCTCTGTGTTGCCCCAGACCGACGAGCGCCCGACTACGCAGTCTCCGGTCTTCGAGCGCCGCACGAGGCTGCTGTTCGACGCCATTTTGCGTGACGACCCTTCCCTGGCCCGTCCCTTCTTCTTTCCCGTGGAAGCCTATGAGCAGGTCAAAGCGATCGCCAAGCCGGCGCGGGACTGGCAATACAGGCTATGGCGCAATTTCGAGCGTGACGTGCACGAGTATCACGCGAAGCTCGGAGCCGACGCCCAGTCGGCCACGCTCGATCGCATCGAGGTTCGCGAGCCCTCCGTGCGATGGATGAAGCCCAATTCGGAAGGCAACCGGATTGGCTACTATCGCGTTACCCGATCCGCCATCGTCGGCAAGAAGGCCGACGGCCGCCCCTTGCGCCTGGAGCTTACGTCGATGATTTCGTGGCGCGGGGAGTGGTATGTCGTGCACTTGCACGGCTTTCGTTGAGAGGCAATCGCGGCGGTGATGACACGGCTGCGGGCTTGTCGTAGGCTTCCCGCCCCATGACCGGAGCAGGCCATCGATGACAAGCCCCCCATGTGCTTCGAACGACTTTCGGCCGTTCGCCATCGGCAGGAGCTTTGTGGTCGTGCCTCCGGGCGGCGAGATTGACCCCGGTGGCCGCATCCCGCTGGTGGTCGCCCGCGGGGCGTTCGGCTCGGGCGAGCACGAAACCACCTCCAGCTGCCTGGAGCTGATCGAGACGCTGCCGGATGTGCGGGGTGCCCGGATTCTCGATCTGGGCGCCGGCACGGGCATCCTCGCCATGGCTGCGTTGCTGCTGGGCGCCTCCCGCGCGCTTCTCATCGACAACGACGCGCGGGCCGCCGAGTCCTGCCGCCTGCACGCCGAGTTGAACCGGGTGACCGATCGGGTCGAGGTCATTCACGGCGAACTGCAGGACCCGACGAACGAGCTCTTCGACATCGCGCTCGCCAATATCCAAGCGGACATTCTCGTTCACGTCGCCCCCCAGCTGGTTCGATCGGTCAGGCCCGGCGGGCTGTTCGTGCTCTCGGGCGTGGTCTGGGAGCTGAACTGGACGGTGCGCGACACATGGGTCCAGCTCGGATGCGACGTCCTGCGGAACCGGTTCCTCGACGAATACAGCACCATTCTGGCGCGCCGGCGTTGACGGCGCTGTCGGCGTCGAGCCTGCGTGCGTTGGCCACGCTCCGGCTGCCGTCGAGGGCCGTGGCGAGGAGCGTCGTGCGTGACGTGTCGCCCACTGTGCGCGAATTCCTCGACATGATTTGCGCTGGACGAAGCTAGAACAGCATTCTAGAATCCCGTTCTACCATGCCGCAGGTCGAACGAACCGGCGCCCGGCGCAAGCAGATCATCGAGGCTGCCCTCGCGTGCTTCGCCGAGCAGGGGTTCTCCGAGACCACCCTCGAACACATTCGGAGCCGATCCAAGGCCAGCACCGGCAGCATCTACCACCACTTCCGCAGCAAGGAGCAGCTGGCCGCCGCCGTCTACCTCGAGGGCTTCGTCGATTACCAGAGCGGGCTGCTGGCCGAGCTCGCACGGCACACCAACGCGCGCGACGGCGTCGAGGCCATGGTCCGCTACCACCTTCGCTGGGTCGCCGACCATCCCGATTGGGCCCGATACCTGCACCGGATGCGTCAGGCCGAATTCCTGGCTCCCACCGCCGCCAGTCTCCGTGAGCTCAACCGCACCCTCGTTCGCGAGGTGTCCCGCTGGTTCGAGCCCCACATTCGCGCAGGTACCCTGCGAAGCCTGCCCAAAGACCTGTACATCGCCCTGCTCCTGGGTCCCAGCCAGGAGTTTGCCCGGCAGTACTTGACCCACCGGGCCAGGACGGACATCGACACAGCGAGCCAGGTGCTCGCAGAAGCAACATGGCGCGCCCTGGAGACCCGGCCACCGGCCGTCGTCTCCCCGGCTCGCGCATCGAAAGCGCCTCGGAATGGGCGCAAGGAGCGTCGTGATGGCCGATAGTTGGAGAAGAGGTGGACGGTTCCTGTTCGAAGAGACGGCCCCTTCCGAGGTCTTCACCTACGAAGACTTCGACGAGGAGAGCCTCATGCTGGCGGACACTGCATCGAAGTTCGCCCTCAAGGAGGTGTTGTCGCGCTCCGCGAAGCTCGAAGCCAACGAGACCAAGATCGAGACCAATGTCGAGCTCATGAAGATGGCCGGCGAGCTCGGCATGCTGATGATCGAGATTCCTGAAGAGTACGGCGGCCTGGGCCAGAGCCTCTCGGCGGCCATGCTCGTCGCCGAGTCCGCCGCCAAGCAGGCGTCCTTCACCACCACGCTCATGTGCCACACCGGCATCGGCACGCTGCCCATCCTGTTCTTCGGCACGCCGCAGCAGAAGGAGAAGTACCTGCCCAAGCTCGCCAGCGGCGAGTTCATTGGAGCCTACGCCCTTACCGAGGCCGGCTACGGCTCCGAGGCCCTTGGCGCCAAGACCACGGCGGTCAAGTCCCCCGATGGCAAGAGCTGGATCCTCAACGGCAGCAAGATGTTCATCACCAACGCGGGATTCGCCGACGTCTTCTCGGTCTACGCCAAGATCGACGGCGAGCACTTCTCTGCCTTCATCGTGGAGAAGGACACGCCCGGCCTCTCCACCGGCCCCGAAGAGCACAAGATGGGAATCAAGGGCTCCTCGACCCGCGAGCTGCTGCTGGACAACGCGACCATTCCGGTGGAGAACCTGCTCGGCGAGGCGGGCAAGGGCCACAAGGTCGCCCTCAACATCTTGAACCTCGGACGCCTCAAGCTCGGCCTCGGGTCCCTCGGCGCATGCAAGGAAACGCTCCGCTACAGTCTGCAGTACGCCGCCGAGCGCAAGCAGTTCGGCCAGAGCATCGACCACTTCCAGCTCATCCGCGAGAAGCTCGCCCTCATGGCCCTCGAGACCTACGCCGTCGAGTCCATGGCCTACCGCTGCTCGGGCGCCATCGACAACGCCGTCAAGCAGATCACCATCCCCAAGGACGACCCCAACTACTACACAGCCAAGGTCGATTGCGTCGAGGAGTTCGCCATCGAGGCCTCGATCCTCAAGGTCTACGGCTCCGAGGCCCAGGCCCGCTCCATCGACGAAGGCGTGCAGCTGTTCGGCGGCTACGGCTTCATCGAGGAGTACCCGGTCTGCTCGAACTACCGCGACGCGCGCATCACCCGCATCTTCGAGGGGACCAACGAGATCAACCGCATGCTCATGCCCGGCACCATCATGCGCCGCGCTATGAAGGGCCAGCTCGATCTCATGACTCCGGTCATGAAGCTCATGAGCGAGATCAAGCAGGACGCCGTTCCCAAGGACCCGGCCCCCGGCACCCTGGGACGTGAGGCCACCGCGATCGCCGTCCTGCGGCGTCTCGCCACGTTCGGCTACGGCGTCCCGGCCCAGAAAGCCATGGCCGACCCGAAGTTCCTGACCGACAACCAGATCCTGCTCGAGCAGATCGCCGACCTCACCATGGACATGTACGCGGCAGAGTCCTCCTATCTGCGCACGCTCAAGACGATTGCGGCCAAGGGCGAGGACGCGTGCCGCATTCCCATCCTGCTCACGCAGATCATCGTCTACGAGAAGCTGCGCCACGCCCAGGAGCTCGTCCGGCAGATCTGCGCCAACGTTGCCGGCGGCGACGAGGCCGAGTTCCTTCGCAACCGCAAGGCCATGTCTCGCCTGGCGTACGACTACCCGCTCGACACCATGCGACTGAAGACCAAGCTCGCCGAGCACTTCATCGAGCGCGGTCAGTACGCGCTGACCTGATCTTCCCCGTCCACGCTGGCGCGCTGGCGATCCGCGCGCGGCCTCCCGCGCCGATGCTGCCTGTCACACGGTCGGTTGCCGCAACCGTGTACCTTTCCCGCGACGGCGCGACGCAGCCCTGGTCGGCCCGGCTCCGCTGGGCGTGTGAAGGCGAATTAATGCAGAGCGCGCATCAAGTCGGCAACCACAAGGCTGTCCCAGGTGCTAGACCTTGCACCACGCTACCGAAGCTGGTGTTCCGGCTAGAATGGATCGAGACCGTTGTTGGTGCGCTGCCGCCGGCAGGCACCGCCCGCATCGCGCGACTGCCCGCTTGAGGAACGCGCGCCCTCGAGGAGAACATGGCCCACGACATCCCGTCCTTCCCTGCGCCTGCGGCTTCCGCTCCAGCGCGTGTCATCTTCTTGTCGGCTCTGCTGGCGTCCGCGCTCGCGAGTTGCGGAAAGAGCTCCTCGCTGGATAGTACCCAGTACACGACGGGCAGCGGCGGCACTGGCGTTCCGCAAGAGCGGTGTCCGCCCTGCGTGACCGACGCGGATTGCACCGGCGGTTGGCGATGTGCGCAGTTTGGCGGCGACACCTACTGCGCGCCGGACTGTTCGTCCCAGGCTTGCAGCTCGGACAGGTCCTGCACCACGGTCACCGGTGCCGAGGGCGATCAGCTACGGGTGTGCATTCCCGTGACCGACGTGTGCGGCGGAGGGCAGGCAGGCTCGGGCGGCGCCGGAGGAAGCGGTGGTAGCGCCGCGGGAGGCGCCGGCGGGGCCACGGGAGGCTCGGGCGGCAGCAGCGCGAGCGGAGGTTCCGGCGGCTCCGGACAATGCGGCGTGCTCGTGGGGCCTGACGTGCAGTCGTGCTGCCACAGCTGCGGCAGCTCGCAGCCTTGCCAGGCCAACGGCTGTTACGGCGGCTGGTGGTGCAACACGCAGACGTGCAAGTGCCAGGCTGCGCCTGATCCGGCGACGTGCGGCTCCGGAACCGGCGGGGCGGGAGGAACCGGCGGCGCAGGCGGAGCGGGAGGAAGCGGTGGCTCGGGCGGGACCGGCGGCGCGGGTGGATATGGCGGATACACCGGGCAGATCGACGCGACCGGCGGCAAGCTTTCCTCACTGTCCTTCGCCGTGGTGGGCGATACGCGTCCTGCCTTCATCAATGACACCGCCGGCTATCCCGTCGCGGTCATCAAGCAGATCTGGCAGGACGTCCAGAACTTCAACCCGCGGCCGCCCTTCGCCGTCAGCACAGGCGACTACATGTTCGCGTCCCCGAGCCAGCATCAGGCCGGCCCTCAGCTCGACGCCTACCTGGGCGCGAGGAGCGCGTACGCGAATATCGCCTTCCCCACGCTGGGCAATCATGAGTGTACCGGGGCGACGGACTCCAACTGCGGGTCGGGGAACGCCGATGGCATCACGGACAACTACACGCAGTTCATGAACAAGATGCTCGCCCCGATCAACCAGACCAAGCCCTGGTATTCGATTCGGGTCGACTCGGACAGCGGCGCCTGGACATCGAAGTTCGTCTTCGTCGCAGCCAACGCTTGGTCCAACGCCCAGGCCACGTGGCTCGCCAGCACCCTCGCGGTGCCGACCATGTACACATTTGTGATTCGTCACGAGCCCTCGGGCGCGACGAGTGCGCCCGGCGTCGATCCGTCGCAGGCCATCATCGACCAGCACCCGTACACGCTGCTGATCGAAGGCCACACCCACACCTTCGCGCACTACTCGTCGACGCCGCGTGAAGTGATCTGCGGGAACGGCGGTGCGCCCCCCACCGGCTCCATCAACTACGGATACGCGATCTTCTACCAGCGCAGCGACGGCGCCATCCAGATCGACGCCCACGACTACGCCACTAACGCCGTATTCAGGACCTTTGCCGTGCACGCCGACGGCTCCGCCGCGCCGTGACGGCTCATGGGTGGACTGCGGCTACCAGCCTCTCGACCGGCAGTCGTCGCGACCGAACGGGCTGGGCAGGCCCAGGCCTGCCGACGCGCAGGAGGATGTGAACGCCTTCGTCCCGGTTGAGCCCCAGCGCCTCGCCCAGCGAAGCCACCGCGGACGTTGCGATCTGCCGCCAAGTTGGCGCGAGCTTCCCGTCGTCCAGACGGTTGGCGATATCGCTGACCACGTAGTAGGGATGCACTGCATAGCCCGCCGTGTTCAGCGAAATCCAGCAGGCATGCATCAGCCGGCCGGCCTCCCAGGCAGACAGGGCGTCCTTGCCGCCTACGATGGCGATGACCGCCGGAGCTTGGCGCACGAGCACGGCGTCGAGCGCGGCCATGATCTTGTGTACGCCAAAGCGGTTCATCCACTCCATGCGGTGCCATGGGGCGAGGAAGCGCATGACTTGCTTGCCGCCGGGCGGCAAGTGAAGCGTGGCCACGTCCAGGCCGTCGCCCTGCCGAGCCTCTTCTTCCGTCCAGCGCAGGGCGGAGAACAGCCAGGTGTGCAATTCATGTGAGTTGAAGCGGGCCGCCGAGCACCCGCGGACAGTCTCGCCGACAACCGAAACGACGTCCCTGCTCGTCGTCATGACCGCCCGGCAACCTCGCGGCCACAGCCGCGCAGGCGGCTGCCAGCTCACCTCTGCCTGTCGATAAGGGAGGCGGTTCGTATGGCGATCCAGCAAGGCCTTGGCTGCCGGGCTGCCGATATCAGGCGTCGATGGGGACGGCATCCGAATCTCCCATCGCTCCGCGGCCAGCATCACTTCACACCCGGCATCTCGCCCATAAAGGTGCTCCATCGATTCTTGCATAGCCCCCGCCGACAGCAGGGTTGCGTGACCCAGCGGGCCGAAGGGATCGAACCGTCCGTGATTCCGATGGGATTGGCAGGAAATGCGGTGGCCGTCGGTGGAGGCGAACCGCCAGGGCTGGCAGTTGTCCGCCGAAGGAGTGCGTGCCAGCAGCTTGAAGACTTCGAGAGCCTCGTCTTGCGGATCCAAGTTCACTTTTGCGATCCCTCCTCGGTTCCTCTCGCCGAATCCAGATGACGGCCGAGGATCCGCGGCTGCGGCGTGCCAAGGCCGAATCGTGCTCATGCTCGTGCTGAACGAGAACTCACGTCTACGTTGAGTGGCGGCACGTCGCCCGGTTTGCAGGCGCGCTCCAAGGAAGATGTGCGCAAAGACTGAAAACGTCATGCCCGGATGAACGGGGGATGGCCCTCGCTCGGTGAGGACCCGAAGCCGCAACCCGGGAGTGGGACGGCGCCGGAAAGCCCCGGAGCAATCGATCGCCACGCTCCTGCCGTGATTGACGCTCGCGCCTTGTTCGGCAATACTGCTCGCCTGAGATTCGCTCCTGGAGGAGAGAAGCGATGTCCACCGCCGGTGTCGTGAAGACGTTCATCAGAGAGCTGACCTCGCGCGAATCGTCCCCTCGATGTCTCGAGCCTGACCTGGTCATGGATGATCCGGCGAAGGTGGCCGCCTACACCCGCGCTGGTCGCGAGGACGGCGTCATGGCGCCTGTATATCTCTTTCACGCTGCCCAGGTTTGTGAGGTTATCCATCCCGGCGATACCGTGGTCGATCTGGGCTGCGGACCCGCAACGCAGCTTGCGATGGTGGCGCGATTGAATCCGGCGACCCGCTTCGTCGGCGTGGACTTGTCGGACGAGATGCTGCGGAGGGCACGCCAGTACGTGGCGGACTGCGCGCTCGCCAATGTCGAACTGCGCCAAGGAGACATCACCCGGCTGGACACCTTCCCGGACCACAGCGTCGATGCGGTCATGTCGACGGTCGTGCTCCATCATCTGCCGGACGTGGAAGCACTGGAGCGTACATTCGCCCAGGTCGCGCGCGTGCTCAAACCGGGCGGCGGACTGTACATCGTGGACTTCGGACACCTCAAGTCGGAGAAGTCGATCGACTACTTTGCATACCAGTACGCCGACCGGCAGCCGGAGCTGTTCACGCTGGACTATCTCTACTCGTCTGATGTCGGGACATGGACTCCGAGGGGACACCGCCGCAGCGGGGTCGGTCTTGTCCGTCGTGCTCCGGCGAAACCCAGCCGAGAACAGGCCATATGTGACCACACACTCCCGCGTAGCGCGCG
>JAJZQG010000193.1 GCA_021847645.1 Myxococcales bacterium | reverse complement strand
GGCGGCGCGAGCACGGGGGGCACGGGCGGCGCGAGCACCGGGGGCACGGGCGGCGCGAGCACGGGCGGCACGGGCGGCGCGAGCACCGGGGGCACGGGCGGCGCGAGCACAGGCGGCACGGGCGGCGCGAGCACGGGCGGCACGGGCGGCGCGAGCACAGGCGGCACGGGCGGCGCGAGCACAGGCGGCACGGGCGGCGCGAGCACGGGCGGCACGGGCGGCGCGAGCACAGGCGGCGCGAGCACGGGCGGCACGGGCGGCTCGAGCGGGTCCGGGGCGCCGACGGTCGCAGGCCTGGTGAAGGACATCAACACCGGAACGCCCCTGCCCGGCGCAGTCATATCCGACGGAAGCCTGCACGCGACCACGGACGCGACAGGCCACTACTCGTTAGCCGAGACCGCGGGGAGCCATACGCTGACTGCCAGTGTCGCTGGCTATCTGTCGACCGACCAGGTCGCCGACGTTGCGGCGAGCGGCACCACGACGGTGGACTGGTCTCTTACGGTCAAGTACGGCAGCCAATCGATCCCCGCCTCCACGATGTCCTGGGTGCTTTTCGCGTGGAACGACCTGGGCATGCACTGCGACCAGGACGACTATTCGTACTTCATGGTTCTGCCGCCCTACAACACGCTGCACGCACAAGTCGTGCGGAGGGGTGGCGAGGCAAACGGGCCCGTGACCAGCGGCTTGACCGTCAGCTACTCGTTCCCCAAGAAGACGGACTCGACGCTTCACACCAATTTCTGGCAGTACGCATCGCAGTACGGCTATCCGGTGGCGCCGAACGTGGGAATCACCGGAACACAGCTCGCGGGCAACATGAAGCCCGACGGCAGCGGGGTGGGCTTCGTGGCAGAGGGGATTCCGGTCACGCCCTACGACGACGACGGCACGTGGGACCCGTACGGCACGGCGCAAGTCACGGTCAAGGACGCGAACGGTAACGTGTTGCAGACCTCGACGGTGGTGGCGCCGGTGTCGACGGAGATGACGTGCTCCAACTGTCACGGGACGACGAACCCGCAGCTCGACATCTTGCAGCGGCACGACGCCCGAAGCGGGACTGCGCTGGCCGCGGACCACGCGGCGGGCAAGGTGCACGCGTGCTCCGAGTGCCACGCGGACAACGTGTTGGGAGCGCCGGGCAAGCCAGGCGTGGAGAGCCTGTCGCTGGCGATGCACAAGTTCCACCAGGACAAGATGGACTCGACGCTGGCTGCGGCCGCCTTGAGCCCGGGGTGCTACAACTGCCACCCGGGCGCCAAGACGCAGTGCCTGCGGGGCATTATGGCGCGAGCCGGGAAGACCTGCACGGACTGCCACGGAGACATGGCCGCCATGAGCTCCGGGCTGCAGGCGGGACGCCGGCCCTGGCTCGACGAGCCACGCTGCGGAAGCTGCCACGGCGCGAAGCACGCCGAGAACGCCAATACGCTCTACCGCAATTCGGTGCTGACGAATTCGCCCGCGGGGGACATGAACGGACGATTCTACTGCGAGTCGTGCCACAACGGGCCTCACGCGGAGCTGGTGAGCGCCAATCCGGCGGATCCGACCATCCCGCGGCAATACCAGGGTGATCAGTACTGGATCTGGAACTGCAACGTCTGCCACTCAAACATGAGCCAGTCGTCGATGCATCGGTGACCGCTTGGCCCCGAGGAGTGCCGTTATGCTCCGCAGCAGATACTCGAAAGCCATTCGCATCTTGCCGTTCCTGGCGGTGGTGGCGCTCCCGATCGGGGGGTGCAGGCGACACCAGCCGGGCCCCCGGCAGCTGCTTGCCCGATTCTTCGACACCGCTGTCCAGCAGGACTACGCCGCTACGTGGCAATGCTACGACAGCGCATATCGCTCGAAGATCGATCAGCAGGAGTTCGTGCGCCGTCGTCGCGAGGCGTCGCGGCTGCAGGCCTGGCGTCTCCTCTCGCTCGAGGACCGGGGAAGCCAGGCGAATGCCCTGGTCGAGCTGCGATTCGGTCCGTCCGAGCGCCTGAACCGGCCGACCTCGGTCACCAAGACGGTTGCCGAGCAGTTGGTGCGCGAATCCGACGGCTGGCATATTAAGGTCTGGTAGCGAGGCGTGGGGGCGCTGCGCCCCCGCCCGTTCGAGCCAGCGTCACCGCTTCCATCACGTCATCGGCGTTCGCGCCTTGCGTCACGACGGCCGACCGACCAAGTGCCGGCCGTCGGACTCAATTTTGTGGCGGGCCGTCGACCCGGGTCACTACGATGGCGCGGTCCGCCGACGCACCGAAGTGAGACAGCCTACGGATGAAGCAACAAGCCGAAGTGTTCCTGAGCCGTGTGAGAGCGGGAGCCTCGCCCGCGGAATGGGCGCGAGCCGCGCGTGCGGTGCTCGATGCCGCTGGTATTTCCTTCGTCAAGAACCGGGATCTGGTAGCGGTCAAGCTCCACGTGGGCGAGCCGGGCCTCACGACCTTTCTGCCGCCCGCCGTCGCGGCCGCCGTGGTCGACGCGATCGTCACCAAGGGCGGGCGCCCGTTCCTGACCGACACATCCGTGCTGTATTCGGGTCCACGATCGAACGGCGCCGAGCACGCGGCCGTCGCCCAGCGCCACGGCTTCACCGTGGCACAGGTGGGGGCGGCCTTCGTGCCTGCCGACGGCCTTGACGGGCGACGCGAGCACAAGGTTCCGATCGCGGGCAAGCACTTCCAGGAAGTCGGGGTTGCGAGCGGCATCGCCGACGCGAATGGCATGGTGGTGCTGTCTCACGCTACAGGGCACTTGGCCGCCGGGTTCGGGGCAACGCTCAAGAACGTGGGAATGGGCTGCGCCTCGCGCAAGGGCAAGCTGCTGCAGCACAGCGACACAAAGCCCACGATCCGCCGCGACAAGTGCGAGTCCTGCGAGGCGTGCGCGGCTTCGTGCCCGGAAGACGCCATATCGCTCGACGACGACGGCAAGGCCGTGATCGACTACGACGATTGCATCGGATGCGGAGAGTGCATCGCGAGCTGCCGGGTCGACGCGGTGGGGTTCAACTGGGACTCCGCATCCGCCGCCCTGCAACAGAAGATGGTCGAGCACGCGGCGGGTGTCATTGCCGCGCTCGAAGGACGCGTCACGTACCTGGCGGGCATCGTCAACTTGACCAAGGACTGCGACTGCATGGGGTGCGAGGGCCAAATCGTGGCGCGGGACATCGGATTCGCGGCGTCGACCGACCCGGTGGCGCTCGACCAGGCCATCTTGGATCTGGTCAAGAGCAGCGAGGGAGTGCGCCTCGACGAGCTGTCCTATCCGTCGCTCGACGGTACGGTGCAGTTGGCCTATGCGGAGCAGATGGGAATCGGCGTGCGCAGCTACACGCTTCGGGAGTTGTCCCCGTAATCGGGCGCTTGCGAGGTACCCGTTGCGGGTCCTGCATGAGCGTGAGGCTGCCGTGTATGTGCTAGGAACGGCGGGCGTCGTGGGGAATGAGCTTGTTGCCGGTGCGCGGGAGGCCCCACGCGCCGCTCGGAGGCCGTTCAACCGGAGGCTGTGAAGTCTCGGGGGGACGCGGTGTGCGTTGGGCGTGCGGGTGCGGGTGAGCGATGCGTACAGCGGGGCACGTGGGTACGATGGCGACGAGCCTCAGATGCTGTTGAGCCGGTTGGGATCTCGAGGCACACGTCCGCCCGCCGGGCATGCCACTTCTCCAGCCTGCCGGGTGTCTTCTTCGACTTCGCACCCGGGAGCCGATCGCAGCGCCCGTCCGCCGGGGCCGTCCTCATCTCGTAGACCCAGCCTCTCCGGCAACTCAGTGTGGCACCTCCGTTAGGTCAAAACCCGCCACTTACCCGCGGCGACCACGGCAAGCCGCAGCCGCCCGGACAATCCCTACCGTCCCATGTCCGTCCGCTCGTCTGTCAAACAGCCGGGCCCACGTTGATGCGCACTCACGTGGGCTTGTCGGCTGTACTGAGCGAGTTTCGTGCCAGCCTTGCGCCCGCGTTTTCTCGACGGATTTTGCGCGCGATAGGTGGCGGCCGCCACTTTTGCGGCGGATCCGCCACCTGCGTCGGCTCCGGTTCAACAGCCGCTCAGCTCCGCCGGCGCCTTCGCGCCACGAGCACGGCGGCCAACGCCGCGCCCAAGGTCCACGCCAAGTCGTCGTGATGAGACGCTAGGGAGCAGGCGCAACCGCTGTCCTGGTTGCTGGATGCGTCCGACCCGTCGGCGCCCGCAGGGCTGCCGCCGCCCACGCCGCCCGTCCCGGAGCCAGCGGTTCCGCCGCCCGTGCCCGAGTTGGTGCCGCCCGTGCCAGCGCTGCCGCCCGTGCCAGCGGTGCCGCCCGTGCCAGCGCTGCCGCCCGCGCCTCCCGCGTTGTCAGTGACGCAGATGCCGATCGTGTTGTCGCTCGAGTCGCACTGCTCGCCGGTCGGGCAACCATTGCCGCCCGTGCCGCGGCAACCGTCGATGCAGATGCCGTTGGGATCGCAGACCTTGCCGCTGGTCGTTCCCCCGCAGTTGCTGTCATTCAAACACTGGACGCAGACACCAATGCTGTTGTCCGTCGAGCTGCACTGCTCGTCGTTCGGGCAACCATTGCCGCCGCTGCGGCAGCCGTCGATGCACAGGCCCGTAGCGTCGCAGACCTTGCCGCTGGTGGTTCCGCCGCAGTCGCTGTCCTGGTGGCACTCGATGCACTTGCCGATGCTGTTGTCCGTCGAGGTGCACTCGTCGCCGGCCGGGCAGCCGTTGCCCCCCGTGCCGCGGCAGCCGTCGATGCACGTGTCGGTGGGATCGCAGACCTTGCCGCTGTTGGTGGCGCCGCAGTCGCTGTCCTGCAGACACGCGACGCACGCATGGGGTGAGACGCTCGTGTTGCAGATTGGAGCAGCCGTGGAGCAGTCCGCGTCGGAGCTGCACTGGTCGACGAACACGACGGTAGGCGGACTCCCGGGGGCATCGGCGTTGCCGTCCGTCACGGTCGAGGTCACGGGCGCGCCGAGCACGCCGCCGGCCTGGATCGTGCCCTGGTTCTCGATGTTGCCGGTCACGCCTGAGTTCACCGTGACGTCGAAGGTCAACACGCTCGACGCGGCGGCGTCGATGCTGCCGCCCTTGGTCGCGTCCGCGCCGGTGCCGAGGCGGACCACGACGGTCCTGTTCGCAGCATCGTATTCGGCCTGATCGTCGCCCGCGGCATCGGTTTTGGCGCCGGCGTTGGGACCGGACACGACCTGGATCGAGCCGGAAACGAAGGTGACTTGGGGCGGCAGCGGATCGGTCACGATCGTCTTGGCGGATGCGTCGTTGCCCGTGTTGGCCGCGGTGATGGTGTAACGGAGGACGTCGCCAGGGACCAGCAGCCCGCCGTTGACGTCCGTCGCGGTCTTGGTCGAGGTGCTGAAGTCGGGGGCGTTGGTGGAGATGGAGGTGATGAACCCGCCGAGGAAATAGGTGTCGCCCGAGGTGGTGGCCTGCAGGGGAGCTGAGCTTTGGCCCTGGGTGAGGTGCGCCGTGACGTCCACCACGTCGAGATCCACGCCGGCCATGCTCTGCGGGGTGCCGGTGAGCTGAGGGAGATCGCCCGCGACGCTGACGGGCGCGCCGAGCCACGACCTCGTGCCGTTGAAGAAGTTGTTGACCGGGTTCTGGGCGTCGGACAGGGCGACGTTGTTGAACAGGAGCTTGTCGCCGCTGCCCGTGGCGTCGCCCTCGAAAGCGACCACGCCGAGCTTGCCCGTGAAGCCGGTGTTGGGCACGAGGAAGCCGCTGAGCGTCGCGCTCTGGTTGCTACCGCTCTTGACCACGTCGAATCCGTCGAACAGCGCAAGATCGCGAAACGTGTCCGTATCGAGCTTGTAGAACACCGCGAGCCACCAGCCGCCGAACAGCACGTCCTTCGAGACGTTGGCGAAGGGGGCGACGTCGATATCGCTGACGCGGTACGCTCCGCTGCCGTATTGCTGGACCAGCGCGGTGACGTCGGCGACCGACTGGTAGGCGTTGTTGGCCCCGGGGGTCCACGACTGCAGCGCATCGACGGTGGTCGAGAAGCCGCTGGTGCCGGGACGCTCGAGGAGCACTTGCGTGTCTGCCGTGCCGCTGGTGTTGGTCGCCGCCCAGTAGAGGAAAGCGTGTGTGACCGTCGCCCCGCTTGGGATCGTGAGCATCGCCGTGCTGCGCGCCTGCGCGGGCTGGATGTTGATGTCCGCGAGGGCCTGGCCGTCCACCGGATCGTCGGATTCCCAGAAGACGTCCGGCGAGGTGTCGTTGATGTTGGTCGCGCTCTGCTGGCAGGCGTTCGCCGCGATCGTCCCGACGACCGGAGCCGGCGTGCCGGCCGCACATTCGTAGCCGAGGGTGTTGCCGACCAGCAGGAAGTCGCCGCGCTGGTCGACCTGGACGCGGAGCGTGGGGGCGGCGTGGGCTGCGCCCGTCGCGGCGAGGGCCGCGGCAAGACAAGGGATGGCGATTGACCTTTTCATCGAGTGGTACCTCCGAAGCCCGTTTGCGCGGGTCCTGTCCACGGCCAGGCCGCTGCGGCAGGTGGCAAGCGGATCGCTTCTCGTATCACAGTTCGCGCTCTCCGAACAACGTGGACGATGCGGAACCACTGGCACCGACGGGAGTCCCTTCAGGACCGCGGCGAGCGTGCGGCAGCTCCCGTTCAGTGTTAGAACAGGCGCCATGAAAGCCATCGTCATCCACGAGTTCGGCGGGTCTGACAAGCTGCAACTCACGGATCTGCCTCGTCCGGAGCCTGGCCCCGGCGAGGTGTTGATTCGCATCTCGCATACGAGTGTCAATCCGGTCGACTGGAAGATCCGGGAGGGAATGCTGCGATCGGGGATGCCCCACCGCTTCCCGCTCATTCCAGGCTGGGACGCCGCCGGCACGGTCGCCGCGCTTGGCGACGGCGTGCAGGGATTTGCGCCCGGAGAGCGGGTCTACGCGTATTGCCGCAAGCCCGAGGTCCAGTGGGGCACATACGCGGAGTACGTCACCATGACGGCGAGCGCCGTGGCGAAGATGCCCGCGTCGCTGAGCTTCGAGCAGGCCGCGGGCATTCCGCTGGTCGGGTTGACCTCGTGGCAGGCGCTTCTGGGGGCGGCGGGCTTGAAGGCAGGCCAGACCGTGCTCATCCACGCCGGCGCGGGAGGACTCGGCAGTATGGCGATCCAGCTTGCCAAGCACGTCGGGGCGACGGTCGTTGTGACGGCGAGCAGCGGCAACCACGACTACGTGCGAAGCCTGGGCGCCGATCATGCCATCGACTACAACCAGGAGAACTTCGTGGACGCGGTGCGGGCGAAGTTCCCGCAGGGCGTCGACGTGGTGTACGCGACGGTCGGCGGCACGGTGCTCGACGAGAGCTACAAGGTGCTCAAGAAGGGCGGCATGCTCGTGTCGGTAACGGGGCGTCCCACGCAGGAAGATGGGGACCGATGGGGCGTGCGGGTTGCGTACGTGTTCGTGGCGCCGAACGGCGGACAACTTCGCGAGATCGCGGCCTTGATCGACGCGGGCAAGGTGCGCCCGCCCGCGATCACGGTGCTTGCGCTGGAGCAGGCGGCCAAGGCGCAGGACATGAACCGGACGGGCAAGACGCGCGGCAAGATCGTGCTGTCCGTGGGCTGAACGGTCGAAACCAAGCCTCGAGATCGGGCGGGCATCGTCGGGTGATTGGTGCGCCGGCGTGCGGTGCGTGTTGGCCGTTGCGTCCGGCGCCGACCCCGGCGAGATTGTGGGGCGAGCCCGCCGACGATGCCCCGGAGCCACGGATGGACCCTGCCGAGTACGCTGCCCTTGCCCGCCGCCTGATCGACAATCCACAGGACGCCGAGGCGCTGGCTGCCGCGCGGCGTCTCGGCCTGCGTGACGCCGGCACGTACGCGCTCCTGCTGGAGAAAGTAGGGCACGGCAGCACGGATCGTCGCACGGCGAGCCACTGGTTCACCGAGGCGGCCGCGGTGTGGTCCACGACGCTCGGCGATACGCGGCGGACTGAGTCTGTGCTGCGAGAGTCGTTGCGCGCCGATCCGTGGAACGAGCGCGCGGCCGAATGGCTCGCGCGCATGCTCGAGGTCACGGCGGATCCGGACGGGCTGCTCGCGACCTTGGAGGGCCGCGCGGCCGCCTGCGCCAACCGCACGGACGAGGTCGAGGACGGCGTGCGTCGCGCGGCCGATATCTTCTTGTACCTGGGACACCGGCTCAACTCCGGGCCCTTCGCTCGTGCCGATCGCGCCCTGGGCGCCTACGAACGGGCGATCGCGCTCGACCCGGCGAATCGCGAGGCAATCCGCGCTGCCCGGGGACTGTACGCCGTGGCCGGGCGCTGGCCCGAGGTCGCTGCCTCCTTCGAGAAGGAGCGCGCGCTGCTGCACAAGCGTGCCGACAAGCTCCAGTCGTATCGCGAGGAAGCCACGCTCCTGCGCAGCCTCGGCGACTCCAACGGCGCCATCCGCGCGCTTCGCTACGCGCTGTCGATGCACCCGAACGACCTGGTGCTCGCCGAGGAGCTCGCCAACGCGATCCTCGGCCGCTTGAAGGCCGGAGAGGCCGTGACGCGCACCGAGCGGCTCGAGGCCGCGCAGCTGTTCGTCTCACTGGCCGAGACCTACGACGGCGAGATGGCGCTGGCGCACGTGCTCAATGCGCTGCGTGCGAATCCGGGCAACGACGTCGCGATCGATCTCGCGTTCAAGCTGGCGATCGCGCTGGGCCACCAGGCCATGCTGTCGCCGTTTGCCGTGGCGTATCTGGGCGAGAATCCCAAGGGCAAGCACGCCGTGCGCGTCCGGCTGGACCTGGCCGGGATGCACGAGACGGCGGGCCGGATCGACGACGCGATCAAGGTGCTGGCCCCTATCGAGCGCGACAACATGGACGCCGCGGCGAAGATCACTTCGCTCATGCAGCGCACCGGGCGGGTGGACGACGTGGTGGCCCGCATGGACGCGCATGCGGCGTCGCTGCCGCCGATGGCGCGGCAGGGCATTCTGCTCGAGGCCGCGCGCCTGCTCGACAAGAACGACCGGACCGAGGCCGCGATTGCCCACTACGAGCAGCTGCTCGCGATCCATCCGGCTCACCCCGAGGCCCTGGACAAGGTGGCCTCGCACCTGCGTGCCCGCAAAGAGCGCGGACCGCTGCGCGATCTGCTGATCCTGGCCGCCGGTCACGCGAGCACCCAGCCCGGCACCCGCCGATCCATGCTGCGGGAAGCTGCCGAGCTGAGCCTCGAGCTCGACGACCACGCCAAGGCCAGGGACATTCTGGCCCAGCTCTACGAAGAGAACCGCAGCGACGCCGCCGTGCGCGCTCTCTACAAGCAGGTGCTCGCCAAGCTCGAACGCTGGGACGACGTCATCAAGATCCTCGATCGCCAGATCGGCGCGGCCAGGAGCGCGGAAGACGTCGTCGCCGTGCTGCGCGAGCATGCGTCGGTCCACGAGAACGGACGGTCGGACAGGGTGCAGGCCGCCCATTCCTGGGCGCGCATCGCCAAGCTGGCACCGGAAGATGACGAAGCGCTGGAGCGCGCGGTCGCGTTGTACGAGACAGCCGACTGCCTCGACGAGGCGATCTCGCTGCTTTCTGCGGCGACCGTGCGCTTGCCCGAGGCGTCGCGGCCGCCGGCGCTCGCGAGGATGGCGGCGCTGGCCGAGAAGCGCGGCATGCACCAGGACGCGGCCGAGGCGGTGGCTGCGCGCGCGGCGCTGACCAACGACCCGCGCGATTGGCACGAAGCCGAGCGTCTGTTCACGGTGGCGGGCGGCTGGCTGCAAGCGGCCGACGCGTTGGATCATCAGCAGGAAGCCGACCAGCCCCCCGCGCAGCAGGCCGCGACCCACGCTCGCAAGGCCGAGTACCTGGCCAAGGCAGGGGAGACCGCGCGCGCGATCGAGGAGCTGGAACGCGCCTGCGAGCTGGATCCGACCGCGGACGCGTACTGGGTCGAGCTCGAGTGGCACTGCGAATCGTCGGAGAACCAGAGACGCTTCGTGGCATTCGCCCTGGGCAGGGCCGAGCGGCTGGACGACAAGGACTGCCGCGTATCGGTGCGTCGACGGGCGGCGCGTACGCTGCGCGACGTGCTGCATGATGCGCAGGGCGCGCTTGCGGTGCAGCGAAAAGTGCTCGAGGACCTGGACGACACCGAGGCGTTGACCGACCTGGCCGAGGACGCCGAGCGCCGGGGCGCGCACCAGGAAGCCTGTGACCTGCTCTTGCGCCTCGAGGCGGCGCTCTCGCGCCCCTCCGACCAGCTGCGGCTGCTGCTGCGCGTGGCGCGCATCCGGTTCGATCAGCTCGGAGACGCCCAGGGCGCGCTGGCGCTGCTGGAACGGGCGCTGCTCGAAGTCGACGGCGCCAGCGCCGAGGCCCTCGAGGAGAGCGTGCGGATCCGGTCGTCGCAACAGGATTGGCCCGGCGTGGCGATGGTGCTGGAGCGGGCCGAGGCGCGCTCGAGCGTGCCCGAAGAGAAGCTGGCGCTGGAGCTGCGCCTGGCCGACGTATGCGAGCACGAGCTGTCGGATCCGGCGCGGGCCATCGAGCACCTGCGCGCCGCCCGCGGCATCGATGTCGGCAACCGCGACACGCAGCAGCGCCTGGCCAGGCTGCACGAGTCGTGCGGCCAGTGGAAGGAGCTGTCCGAGGTGCTAGCGTCGCTCATGGCGGGCGAGACCGATCGAGAACAGTTGGTCGCGCAAGCACTGAGACGGGCCTCGGTCCTGGACGAGAAGCTGAACCTGTCCGACGACGCGCTTGCGGTGTTGTCCGACCTGGCGGACGCGGGAGACGCGCAGTGCCGCGCGGCTTATGTGGAAGTCGCCGATCGTGCGGGAGCGCAGCGGCGTTCCGCCGAGAAGCTGGAAGAGTGGGCCGCGAGCGCGGGCGACGATGCGGGGCAGACCGGCTTCCTGCGAGGGGCGTTCGACCGCTATCTTGCGTACGGGCTGCTCAAGCAGGCAAGCCAGATTGCGGCCAGGCTGGCTGCTACGGGGCTGTTCGACGCCGACGCGGCTTCGCGGCTGGAGCGCGCGGCCCTGGAGGCACGCGACATCGAGGTGGCCCAGGCCGCGCAGGGATATCTCATGTCCGGCCGGGAAGGCGCCGATCGCGTGCAGGAAGCGCTGCGGCAGGCAGAGGCGCTGGTAGCGGCCGGGGCCGACCGCAGCCAGGTCGTCCTGGCGGCCGAGGCCGAGTTGTCCGCGCTGCCACCCGTGGAAATGGCACAGCTCATCCCGCGCCTCGCCGAGCTGTGCGCGTCCGCCGAGGACCGTCTCGCGCTCTACGAACGTCACGTCGCCCGGTCGGGCGGCAGGTCCGAGCGCATGGCGGCCATTGCCGCCGCAGCGTCCGTGGCCGCGCGCAGCGACTTGATGCAGCGCTGCCAGCGTCTGTTCGCCATGGCCGTGTCCTCCGCCACGCAGGATGAAGACTTCCTGCCGATGGAGCAGCAGACCGTCGACGCGGACCGCGAGCTCGGCGGACAGGCGGTTCGCAAGGCCTGGGCGCACGCATTGGCCGAAGGGGCGTCGAACACGCGAATGGCCGCGGACCGCCGGGCGGAGCTATTGCGCAGGGCGGGCAGGATTGCCTATCGGGAGCTGGGCGATCCGGCGCAGGCCTTCGATTGGTTCAACGAGGCCACGTTCGTGCGCTTGGAGGCCACCTTCGACACGGCGCTCGCGCAGCAGGGCGACCAGCTGCGAGACCTCACCGAGGTGCTGCGCCTGGTGGGCAAACGACTCGACGATATCGAGCAGCGGATCGACGGTGCGGACTCCTCCATAGCGCTGCGTTTCGGGACGCAGGATCGCATGCGCGAGGGCACGCTGGCCGCGAGAAAGGCCGACGAGCCGGTGGTGCAGGTGACCTATCCGGGAGAGCGCGTGGTCGAAGCGGCGGCCAGCCGTCCGCCAGCCGATCGCGCCGTGGAGCTGGCGTCCGAGGAGGTGCTCGACGATCTGGGCGGCGATTCGGTGGCCGACGAGGTGCCGGTGACGTTCGAGACCGGGGAAGCGGCTGCCGGCATGAAGAGGGGCGCGTGAGGAACGTCCTCGTCCTGGCCGGTCTCGAGCATCCGGCACGCGCAGGTTCGATGGCTGGCGTCCCGGGAACCTCACGTTGCGAACAGCCCCGCATTCGACGCTGGAGGACCGAACGGGTAGACCGCGCTGCGAGCGACGGGACTTGCACCACGGAGCGTAAAGGGCACGACGGAAGGTGCACGCTCTCCGAGCCCCTCCGTATCATCCGTGGTGACTTCTGCCTGCTTCAACTCGTTCGCGAAGCGGTGTGCGCTGGAGTTGATTCGCCTTTCTCGCGTACGTCGATCCAACCGCCGCGCCGGGCTCTATTGCGGCGCCGACAAGACATGCACCCCCGATGGCACTGCCGGCAGCAACAGCTGCGGGGACGGCAAGGCCTGCACCGACAATGGCCGTTGCGTGCAGGCCTTTGACGGCGGGCTGTTCGACGCGGGGACCGCCGACGGTTCCGGATCGGAGGCGTGCGCCGATGTCTCCGTCACCCTCGCGCGGATCGTGCCGACCGTCATCTTGCTCATCGACCAGTCGGGAAGCATGACGACGGCATTTGGCTCGACGAGCCGCTGGAAGGCCATCCGCTCGACGCTGATGGATCCCAGCACGGGCATTGTGGAACAGCTTCAGGACGACATGCGCATCGGCTTGACGCTGTACACGAGCCACGGCGGGTCGGCCGGTGGAACCTGTCCCGAGCTGACGACGGTCCCTCCGGGACTGCACAACTACGACGCGATCAATGC
Source organism: Myxococcales bacterium (assembly GCA_021847645.1). GTDB lineage: Bacteria > Myxococcota_A > Polyangia > Polyangiales > Polyangiaceae > JAJZQG01. Next base: position 4,287 of record JAJZQG010000193.1, on the reverse strand, counting down.
GGTCTATGCTCCTGCGACTCCGCAGCAGGACACGCCGACCGGCGACAGCCTGAGCGTGATGGCCGCTGACCTCGAGAAACTCAACGTGGAGGGCGACAAGATCATCGTCTTGGCCACGGATGGCGAGCCGGACTCCTGCGCGGATCCCAACGGCGGCGGCGCGCCATTGGCGGTGTCCGCGGCGAAAGCCGCGTTTGCCAACGGCATTCGCACGTACATCATCGGGGTCGGCGATGCCGTCGCCGCGTCCCACCTTCAGGACATGGCGAACGCCGGCGTCGGAGCGCCGTCGGGGGGCTCGGCGCCGTTCTGGCAGGCCTTCGACGCACAAGGGCTCGTGAACGCTTTCCAGGCCATCATTACCGCACCCAAGTCGTGCGTGTTTGCCCTCAACGGCCAGGTCGTGGCCGGCATGGAGCCGCAAGGTGACGTGGAGCTCGACGGCACCGCGCTCGGCTACAACGACCCGAATGGATGGAAGCTCGACAGCCCGTCGGAGCTCGAGCTGCTCGGTTCGGCTTGCGACGCCATCCAGGAGGGCGATCACCAACTTTCCGCGTCCTTCCCGTGCGACGCGGTCGTGGTGCCCAACTAGTCACCCGCGGCGCCGTGACGCTTCCGCCAGCGCAGCTCGCGCTCGTGGAGGCGCTGTATGACGCGTGCAAGGTCCGCTCGTGTCGCTTGACGCTCCTGCGAGCACCGGGCGCCCATGTCACGGAGTCCTCAGCCCGCGGGAAGCTGGATCGTGAATTGCCGCGGGTGCGGCGCGTAACAGTGCGTTGCCCTGGATTTCGGCCGGTGCCTTGCCTATGAAATCCCATGAGACGCGTCGCGGGGAGCAAGCAGATACTTAGGACTCCGGCGGGCGCGACGACCAGGCTGCAAACCGCGGTGGGGCGACATGGCAGACTCGGCACCTGTTCTGATCATCGATGACGACGCTGTGATGGCGCGTTCGTGCCAGGCCATGCTGAGGGCGGGCGGGATCGACGAGACTTATCCGTGCACGGATGCGCGCGAGGCGCTGGACATGATCCGGCGTCTGTCCCCGGGGGCGATCCTGCTCGACCTGACCATGCCCTACGTGTCCGGGCAGGATCTGCTCCGGCAGATCGCGCGCGAGACCATCCCGGTGCCCGTCATCGTGTTCACGGGGGATCCGTCCGCGGAAACCGCGGTCGAGTGCATGCGCGGAGGCGCGTTCGACTACCTGATCAAGCCCGTCGACCCCACTCGGCTCGTCCACACCGTCCGACGGGCGCTGGAGATGACCGACCTCCGGCGCGAGTACGACGGTTTCCGAAGGCGCGTGTTCGCCAACGAGATCGAGTGCCCGGAGGCATTCTCCGACATCGTCGCAACCTCGGCGGCCATGCGTCGGTTGTTGCAGTATGCAGACACCATCGCTCATACCAAGTGGCCCGTGCTGATCACCGGCGAGACAGGTACGGGCAAGGACTTGCTGGCCCGCGCCATCCATCGTCGCTCCGGTCGAACGGGCGAATTCGTTGCCGTCAACGCGGGGGGCATCGACAGCCAGCTGTTTGCCGATGCCCTGTTCGGCCACGTGCGCGGCGCCTACTCCGGAGCGGATCGGTCCCGGCCCGGCGCCATCGCCAGCGCGCAGGGCGGCACGCTGTTTCTCGACGAGATCGGCGAGCTCCAGCCCGCTTCCCAGGTCAAGCTGCTCCGTCTGCTCGAGCAAGGTGAGTATTGTCCGCTGGGCTCCGACGTTGTGAAGCACTCGGACGCGCGCGTGATAGTTGCGACGCATCGCGACCTGCGAGCGCTGATGGACGCCGGGGCGTTTCGCGCCGACTTGTTCTACCGCCTCCAAACGCACCAGCTTCACGTTCCGGCGCTGCGCGACCGGCCCGAGGACATCAACGTTCTGGCGTCGCACTTCGTGCGCAAGGCAGCCGAATCGCTCGGCACCAATCCGCCCGAGCTCGCGGCGGAAGCCCTCGAGCTGCTTCGGACACACCAGTTCCAGGGCAATGTGCGCGAGCTGCAGGGCATGATATCCGACGCTGTCTGCAAGTGCACCTCGGGCACGCTCGGCCCAGAGGAGTTTCTCGCCCGGCTGTCGCCCCAGCGTTCGATCGCTGCTCCGGCGGCTACCTCCGGGCTGGGCCCCTTCGCGAACATGGTCCAGCTTCCCACTCTCGCCGATGCCGAGAAGCTGCTGGTCGAAGAGGCAATGCGCCGCGGCCATGGCAACCAGACCGTGGCCGCGCGCTTGCTCGGCATCACGCAATCGGGCTTGAGCCGTGCGCTGAAGCGCATGGGAATTCGTGGCTCGTGATCAGGCCCGGCATGGGTGCCGCTCGCCCCCCGCGCCCTCGTGTCACCTCCGCGGCACGGGGGCGTTGGTCCGCTCGATCAGGACCTGCACGACGGTCCCACGCTTGCAGCTCGACACCACGAGCGCCACGGGGCCTTCCTGCCGGTCGAGCCACGCTGGCACGCGCTCCAGGGCTTCGCCGGTTTCCGCCGTATGGCGAACGATGCGCTGCAGACCGGAGCCTCGGCAGTGCCGCGTTTCCCCGCATCCCTCAGGAAAGTGCGAATCCACGCGCCCCATGGCCTGCTCGCCGAGCGTCACGCCGTCGTCGCCGTCCGCGAGCCCCAGGAGCTCCGCGACCCGCTCGTTGGTGGCAAGGACGCGGCCGTCGGGATCGACCAGAAGCGCTGGCGCGGAGCAGTCATCCACCGACTCTGCCGCGCTCGCTCCGTTCCACAGCCGACTGTAGTGCTGGTCGCACTCAGGGCACATCCCGTGCGACACCCTTGTATCGGACGCCGGATCTTCCTGGCGGATGAGTCGGCCGCAGTATGCGCAGATGACCTTCACCGATGACCTCGCTTCTCGCTCGTTTCAAAGCGCCTCGACTTCCGTCTCGCCGCTCTGGGTGTGGAAGACGAGCCTCCGCCCGCGGGAGCCGCCGACGTCGCTGGAGACCAGCGGGATGGCGTGCCGGCGCAACACCGCTTGTGCTGCAGCGACGTTGGCGTTGCCCAGGGAATGTGCCGGAATTCGCAGCGGCTCCAGCACGCATGCTCCCCCGAACAGCCTCGCCCTCAGATTCTCCACGAGCGAGCCTCGAGCCAGCATGTTCATGACCAGGGCCTCGGTCGCCACGTCGCCGTAGCGCAAGCCTGACTCGCTGCCGCGCCCGTGCGGCAGCAGGAAATGGGTGATGCCGCCGAGCCCGCGCACCGGATCCCAAAGACAGACGGCGACACAGGAGCCCAGTACGGCAGTGATGGTCGTCGGCTCGTCCAGGATCATCAGCTGGCCCGGGTGGAGGAAGACGTCCTCCTTGGGCTGTGGTCGCCACGTTGGCGCTTCGTGCGGATCCATGGCCGCCTCCGTTTCCAGACACATGACGCTGCTCATGCCATGCCTCGCATCGCCCGGCCGTGAAGCCGGGCATGGTAGAAGGACGCCGCTTCTGGCACGACCGTCGCCGGCACACGCTCGTTCTTGTCGCCGGTCTCGGAATCGCCCACGGTCAGTACTCGTCGTCGTGTCATCGTCTCTCTCCGGCCAATCCTCGCTCCGCGTCCCCAAGGACACGCGCCAAGGGAACGGGCGTCCGTGTTACTCGCACGTGGCAACGTGCCTGCGGTACGTGGCAACCCTCATGCCTACAGGACGTACCGCTCGGTCTGGTTCTTGAGCTGCGTGCCGAGGGCGCTGATGTTGAGCACCGCGGCCTCGACTTGCTTGGCGCCGGCAATATTCTCCTTGCCGACCTGGGCAACGATCTCCATCGATTGGGAGATTTGCGAGATGCCAGAAGACTGCTGCGCCGAGGCCCCCGCGATCTGCCGCGCCTTGTCCGACGACTCCTCCAGCACGCGCGCCAGCTCTTCGATCACCGCACGGCTTGCGTCCACCGCCTGGGCGCCGTCGTCCACGCACTTGTTTCCTTCCTCGGTCGCCATGACGGCCGTCTCGTTGGCCTTCTGGATCTCGGCGAGGATCTTTCGGATCTGCTGCGTGGCCTGCTTGCTCTGCTCGGCCAGCGTGCGCACTTCGGCCGCGACCACCGCGAACCCGCGCCCTTGCTCGCCAGCCTTGGCTGCCTCGATGCTCGCGTTGACAGCCAGCAGGTTGGACTGCTCGGCAAGGTCATTGACGCTGTCGACGATCTCGCCGATTTGCCCGATGCGCTCGCTCAGATCGAGGATCTTCTGCGCCACGCCGTTGACCCGGTCCTTGATGACCCCCATGAGCGACACGGCCCCGGCCACCGCCTCTGCGCCGCGACGCCCAGCACC
>JAJZQG010000192.1 GCA_021847645.1 Myxococcales bacterium | reverse complement strand
CGGACGCCACCCGTTTCGTACGTCGTCGGACTAGGCCGGAATCTATGTAGCCGGCTAGGCCCCTGCCCTTTGCCCGGCGACCCTTTTCGGACGAGGTCTAGCTCGCGTGGATGGCGAGATTCTGGCGTACCGAAAAGTCGTAGTCGAGCGTGTCTTCCTGGGTGCAGACCCCGATGATGCGCTTGAGCTCCACGCGGTGCGTCCGAAAGTCCCGCCCGTCGAATTGGATGGTTCCGCTGTCGGGCTCAATGAATCCGTAGAGCATCCGCAGCGTCGTCGTCTTGCCGGCGCCGTTGGGCCCCAGTAGCCCCAGGATGGACCCGGCCCGACACGTCAGGTCGAGCGCGTCGACCACGCGACGTTTCCCGTACGTCTTGACGAGCCCGCGAGCTTGAAGGAGATGAGCGACCACGGCGCGTACATAGCGCCGCCCACGGGTCTGCGGGTAGGGGCGACATGGCGCCGCCAGCCGCGGGGCCTGGACCGCTTTGCGAGACCCGCGCCCGATCAGGGCGTCGGCTGCGCGAGCCGGCCGCACGCCAAGCTTCGAGACTCACTTCACGGACGGCAAGCTCATGTCCACGTCATGACCGATGTTGCGGCTTCGGAAGGCCGGACGTCGGTGGCGAACCTTCCTTGGGTCACCTTGGCTCGCAGGGGCCGAAACAAAGCGCTTGCTTGGACGACTCCCCTCGGCTACGGTACGCGCCCCGCATCGGCTTCGCGGCCGCGGAACCGACGCGAGTCCCCATCGTCTAGAGGCCCAGGACACAGGGTTTTCATCCCTGGTACACGAGTTCGAATCTCGTTGGGGACGCCGGTACTTACGAACTTCGAGCCCCGCTCGAAGCGGCCGTCTCCACAATGTCTCCAAAGTTGGCGCCGGTCCCTGGCGCCAATCGTGAACGGTCGAGCAGCTCGATGGCCTCCCGACGGGCGTCCGGCGACAGGTGCATGTAGCGCATCGTCGTCGTCAAGCTGGTGTGCCCGGCGAGCTCCTGGATGGTCTTCGGTGGCGCTCCTCGCATTGCCAGGTGCGAGCAGAACGTGTGGCGCAGCGGATGAAGCCCGCCGTCCACCGCGAGCCCCGCACGGTGCTGCGAAGCCGCCATCCATCGGCGCAGCACGTTCGGGCTCACTGGCAGTCCTTCGTCACCGTAGAGCACGCGATCGCCTCGCAGATGACGATTGCCCTGTAGTGCTGCAGAGAGGGCGCGCGTCATCGGCACAACTCGGGATCGACCGCCTTTGGGGCTGTCCTCGATTCCCTCCCAGTCCGACAACGCGATGGTGACTTGCTGGCGCTTGAGATCCACGTGGTGCTGGCGAAGCGAGATGATCTCGCCGCGGCGCAGGCCGGCGTCGCCGCCGAGCAGCACCATGACGTGTGCGCGCTTGTCCACTTTCGCCGCGGCTTCGACGAGGCGAGCGTAGTCGTCGAACTCGTAGAAGCGAAACGCGGGTGGCGGCACGTTCAGCAGGTCGACATCGACGGGCATCCTGTCGATCACCCTCCACTTGACGGCGACTCGCAGCATGCCGGTGAGCACCGAGAGCACGTTGTTGACGGTCTTCGGGCTGTGCTTCGAAAGCCGTCCCTTGAGCTGCTGGACCTGCTCGTCGGAGACCTGGTCCAGGCGCGTTTCCCCGAGATGTGGCTCGAGGTGCAAACGCAGGATGCGGTTGACCGCGGCCTTGGTGCTTGCCTTTTGTCGGTTCGCGTCGACGTAGCCTTCGATGTAGCGATCGCGGAAGATTCTGAGTGTTGGCACCTCCTTTGGCTCTTGCGGCTGGGGAAGCTGCAGCGTGCGCGCAGCGGGACCTGCGCGCAGCAACTCCGCCTCCCTCGCCTCGCCCCATCTGGTGGCGGCCGTCCTCGAGGACACCGGTGCCTTCTTGCGCTCCCTGTAGGGCGTGCCGTCGGGCCATACGAACCTGATGTCCACCTCGAAACCGCCTTGTCTGTACCGCCGAACTCGAACGGTCATCGTCCGGTCCTCCCGGTCGATGGCGCGCGTCCTTCGTTCAGCCAGCCTAGCACGACATCGCGGTCGAAGAGCAGGCGACTGCGGCGACGGATGACACCGGGCAGGAGACCTCGCTCCGACATAGCGTAGACGGCCTTGAGCGACTTGCGGAGGAGTCCTGCGACCTCGTCGGGGGTAAGCAGCGGAGGCAGTGCGGAGAGGTCGACGCCGGCGAACGGCGGGGGGCGCGGGGAAACATCGTGCGGCATGCGGCGATCTTCGTCGAGAGGCGATCGCTAGTCATTTCAACGATCGACCCGACGCATTCAACATTCGCGCCGGCGGCGTCTCAACGTTGAGTCGACGCGGTGTGCTGCGCTTGCGTGGGCTGCGACCCGCCTTCAACGCGGAGCGAGGTGGCATTGCTCGTGCGCGCGCGCGGCAGTGGGGCCCACCGATCGCGCGTGCAACCGCGAGCCTGCCTATCTGTTGGCCCCGCGCTTCGCCGCGGGAATCAGGCCATGAGATCCGAATGCTAGACCGTGCGCTGCGCCTATCATCCACGAGCTGAACGCCAACCCTTCGAGGATCATGCTCGGCCACACGCTGTGCGACCGCCTTCTCACGCGACCCGCCTTCTCACGCGACCCGCCTTCCATTCGAAGGAGTTCATGCTCGGCCCCCTCGAGCCGAAACGCGGCCTCCCGCTCCAGCAACCCCCATCACTCGCCGGACGCTTCGCCCTCGTCGACGCGATCAGGTTCGGCCTCGCCCGTCTGAGCCTGCCGGTGGCGCTGCCACTCCAGCTCCCATTCCTGTCTCGCAAGCTCGTAGCGCCAATTCGCTTCGACGAACTCGGGCGGCACCGCACCGGGCGGATACGCGCCGTTGACCGGGAACCAATGGTCGTCGGCTGCGATGAAGTGGATCGCCGGGCCGCGGTCGCCCGGCTCGAACGTCTCTCCCCACCCCGCTGAGCGCCGGACGTACGTGACCACCCTACCCGTCTCCATCTCGGTGGTCTGCTCGCCACACACGAAAAGGGCGACATCGAGCGGGGCTACGAACGGCGGCATCTCTGGCGTGTCCCAGAACCACCGTGGCAAATCGCACGGACGCTGCCTGAGTGCCAGGTATCGCCGGATGGCAGCCTCGCGGTCCCGACGGATCCCGGGGATGCTCGCGGGGTTCTCGTTTCGATAGGGGCCATGGTGACGGTACTGGTTGATCCACTCGTCGCGCGCGAGGTCATACGTTCGGTTCTCGCTCTGCAACCACGGGGGCGTGCCTCCGATCGGATGGACGCCGTCGACGGTCGTCCAGCAGGGATCCGCGGGAACGAACGTCAGCTCGCCGTCAACCATCTGGTAACCTGCCGTGCGTGTCACCTCGGTGAAGACACGCTTCGCGACGGGGTCGACGGCGCGGTCAGCGAACTCGCATCGGAACACCCCAAGGGGCGGAACGAACTCGGGCAACTCGATGTTGTCCCAGAACCACAGCGGTAGATCGCACGGGCTCTGGCCGCGGCACAGGTACTCGAAAACGGCACGGCGACGATCGTGGCGGTCGTCGCCCGCATCCTCGATCGGTTCTGGGGCCACCGATTCGTTGACCGATCGTGGCCCGCCCGGCGCGAGTGCCGCCCGGGTCGACGGCCTGGTTTGTTCGCGGTAGCAGTTGCTGATCGCGTCGACGTCATCGAGCGAGAACCGCGGCTCCGTGGTTCCGGCCCAGCAGATGGGCCGAACCGCTTCGAGCTGCACAGCTAGGCCGATGGCCGAATCGGCGACGCCCGACTTGATCAAGCGGCGCCGCACTTCGTTCCGCCTTAGAACCTTCTCAGCTCGCGCCGCTCGTTCGGAGGCTACCCGGTGACCGTCGTGCTCCTGCAGACAGGTGATGTGCCCCTTCTGGTGCCACTGGTACACGGCCTGCGGCGTCACGTCCCAGAGCTCCGCAAGGCGCGCTACTGGGAGCAGGGGCGAGCTCTCGAGTTCGGTAGGCATCTGCGATTCGGTGGAGCGGACGGAATCATTGGGCGGCATGGGTCATCGCTCGGCGAACGACGTATGGTGGATCGGAGCGCTTGTCTAAAGACCAACTCGCTGTGGAAACCAAAGCGAAGCAAAGAGGTACTACCGGATAGCGATCCGAGCATACAACCGGAAGTTGCACCGAGCGAATTCCGAGACGTCCACCGGGATGGTTCCCGAGACAAGAGTTCCTGGAACTAGAGCAGCTGAGCGACCGGGACTGTGAGGGCGCGTGCCAGCCGTGCAACGCTTGCAGCGCCAGCGGGCAGGGGGCCTTCCCGCACGGAGCGACGTTCGAGCAGTACGCGTGCAACGCAGGCAAGTCCGGCGCTGGCACTGTGGAGGTGGGAACGCTGCGCGACTGCCAGTCGTCTGTCGCCGGGTACGAGCACGTGTATGACCTGAGCGGGAACGTCTCCGAGTGGGAGGACTCGTGCGACGGCGGGGGAGGGGACGCGGAGCGGTGCAGCGTTCGCGGCGGGTCGTTCATGGATGCGGATCCGCCAAGCTTCGAGTGCTCGGACGACGGTTCGCTGTATCGGAACATGGGGTCGGATCGGGTGGGCTTCCGGTGTTGCGGGATGTGAGCGCGTCGATCGGGCGCCCGCTTCCCTGTCTCGCTTCCGACCCCCGTTCGGGCGGCACTCGGGTCGGCTGACCCGACTGTCCGACCGCACCGACTGGAGAACCACGGCTGCCGCCGTGGAGAGGAGCCGCTGGATTCCTACCAGAGCCGACGGATGATGCCTCGCCGGAACAGTTCGTCCAGCACACGCAGCGCCTCGAGCTTCAGCGGGCCGCACATCTCGAGCAAATCGCCGAGGGCGAAATCTTCTTCGATCATCCGGACGAGGAAAGCCGTCCGCTCGTCTTGCTTGAGCGCGCGGAGCAACTGCCCGTTGGCTGCCACCGAGAACGTTGCTCGCTGCCCCCCGAGCAACGCGAAGAGGACCTCCTCGAGTGTCCCGCGGCAGCGCGAGGCGATCTCCAACGCTTCCGCATCGTCGGGCACGGCTGCGAGCAATCTGTCCGCTTCGGCGAGCGCGCCGTCGTGATCACCGGCCTCGAACGACTGACGCATGGCGCGCCGTGCTCGCTCGACCGAGATGGATCTCGGTGCCGGCTCCGCGGTCGCGTATCGACCGAAAGGGTCGAGGGGAACGGACCGCATTGGCTCGTCTTCCGGGGTGACAAGGCCGGACGCAGCCGGAACTGACCGTGGTCGAATCGTGCAGATCGGCATCGGTGCGGATGCCGGCGGATCCGAGGCGCCCGGCGGAACGCTCTCCAGTTTGATCGATGGAGGAGTCGTCGGACGGACCTCGGACACGGGCGCAGGAGGTTCTTGCTGTGAGTCGTCGTTTGGATGCGCGCTCATGGCGGCCGCCTCAACCCTTCACATCAAGGGATTTTCCAACGTACGATGGGAGTCCGCCTCGAGCAAGGCTCCGCGCGTTCTGGGTCGCCACCGGGCTGCTTGGGTGGTCCCGCCTTCGATAGACCTGGGCGTTGCGGCCCGTCCAGCTCGCGCGCGTCGTGCAGCAGACGCTCAGGCGCCATCTCGGGCGCCGTGTCGACGCCGCAAACAAGGTACGCCGCGTCGCCAGGCTGCAGCTCGACACGAAACACCCCGGGCGTCCAGAGATCCTCCTTCACGCACCCTTGCCCACGCTCACCGAGAGACTCGAAACGGGGCCACCGGTGGAGTTGCAGCACGATCGGGGGATGTCCGTGCTGCTCGTCACGCACGACCTGACCGAGGCGCACTTCCTCGCCGAGCGCATCTCGGTGCTGATCGACGGGGCGCAGCCGCAGAGCGGCGACAAGGCGGAAATCCACCGGCGGCCCGCGACGGTCGCAGTGGCGCGCTTCCTGGGCATCAAGAACCTGTATTCGGCGTCCGTGGTCGGAGGCAACCTGCTTGATTGCCCCGCCTTGGCGGGGCGCCTTGACATGGGGACACGAGGCGGGCTTCGCGTCGGCACGGTGTGCACGGTGTGCATCCGAGCCGAGCGTGTGGCGCTGCGTTCCGCAAGCGATCCGCCTCGCGAGGGCGAGCTGCGGCTTAACGGGCGATTCGAGGCGATTCTCGATCTGGGAGACGAGATGCTCTTGCGCTTCAAGCCGGAGGGAGGCACCGGCACGCTGGAGTTGAAGGTCGGCACTCGGGTTGCGCGCCGACGCCTCTCGGAAGTCGAAGCGCCTGGAGTGGTGGGGCTGCCGACCGAGAATCTGATTGTGCTTACGTCGTGAGGCCGGGCATGCCCTGGCCTCGCTCGCGGCGCGGTGCTTCGACGGGCCCACGGCAGATTCGTGCTGCTCCGCCGCGACTATCTCCGCATGTCCGGGGTGAAGACCGTCTTCAACGGCGTCATGGCGCTCACCGGCTTCGCCCTGGTCTTCTGGCTCAAGGTGGGAATCATCAAGATCCTGCTCATCGAGGGCGGCGCAAGCCTTGCTGTGGTCCTTCTCAACCTCCGGTTCCCCCCGGCCGCGTCCGCCGGAGTCTGCCACTTACCGTCGCCGCGAGCAGAGCGCACATGGGCCGTCCTGCTCGCCCGGCACGAGCTGGCCGCACAGTCGGCAATAATGCCCCGTTGCCACCACGACGGTAGCCGCGCCGCGAACGACCGAGTCGAGCCGAGCGGGCTCCAAGCTCAGCGCGCCCAGCCGACAACCTGCCACACAGGCGCCGCAGCCCGTGCAAGCGCCTGGATCGCAGGTCAACCGCGCACCGCGGGCGCTCTCTTTGCGCGTGAGCGCAGAGGTTGCGCACACGGACGAGCAGGCCTTGCATCCGGTGCACTTCAGGTTATCGACGCTCACCCTCCAGAACGGCCAGGAGCGGGAGGTCGGCTCGACATTCACGGCGAGGCGGGTGGCCAACACCGCCAGCGCGCTCGGGCGAAGCTCCATGTGCATCATCGGCTTGGGCCCGGCGGGCCGAGGGGGAGGGGACTCGGGTCGAAGGAATCCGAAAAGGCCCCTGCGCGAGGTGCGGGGTGGCTCGTCCACACGGGAGCCTGCGGTGCACACGTTCTTCACCCTCAGATCGACGCCAATAGCTTGCGCGAGGCGTTTTCCGGCTTCGACGTCATCCGCGAGGTGCCCGAGGCCGCGCGCCGTGGCGCAAGTCGGACAACACCCCATGTCCAGCGTCAGCTCGCTGACGCCGGCCGCAGCCAGGTGCAGAAGCAGCAGCGCGTTCAGACGCCCCACGCACCGCAAGGGCGCAAGCTTCCCCCGGGACGCCGTGCATCCGACCTCCAGAGCGTCGTCACGTCTCAACCCAAGTAGGCCTGTCAGCAGCGCTTCGTCCGATCTTTCGGATCGGTAGAACGCCCCGGCTGGACAGACTGCCACGCAGACATCGCATCCCAAGCAGGTCGCGTGGACGGAGGGGCCCTTGGCGCCCACCGACACGCTATGAGACGGGCAATAGCTGGTGCACAGAGAGCATCGTGAACGCGGGCTGGCAGCCCTGCTGCAGCGGGAAGGCGCGATCGCAGGCCGGCAGTCGATCAAGGCCTCGACCGATTCGACGACGATCGAGCCGACGACGCTCATGGGCTGGGCGGGTCGAGCTCCTGCGCGAGGAGCCCGGGCAGGAGAAGGCCGACGCCGGCATACAGGTCGCTGGACGTCTCGCGTGCGAGCCGCTCACAAAGAGCGGGAACCCAACGGCTCGGGTGAGCCTGGGTGAAGCGCTTGCGGAATTCACGCCAGGCGCGGGCCCCATCTTGATCGCCGACTTCGTAAGCGGTGATTTCTCGCCGCCAAAGCTCCGCGACGAAGCCAACCTCGCACGCGACGTGGTCTGGCAGCTCAGCCAACGCCAGCTTGAAGCCTGCTCGCTCGTACAGAGCTTCGACTGCGCGGGTCGACGGCCCCATGAGCAGTTTTCCGACGACGTTGCCGTCGACCTCCCGCGTATCGCAGTATACGGCCTCGAAGGGCGTGAGGTACCTGGCCGTGGGCACCGCGAGAAGGGCGAAGTACTCTTGGCGGTCCAACTCGGCCGTGGCGTGTGGGCCCTGGGCCGCGTGGGACGAGAATCGGCTGGCTGCATGGGACAGTCCGAGGATCCGCAGTGCCTCGACCATGTCGTTGCTGGTAAGTGCGCCCACGATTTCCGGTGCCGGCGGCGCCGCGAGAAGCGACGACACCAGCACATACAGGTCGCGCCGGAAGCGGGCCTCGGCGAGGTCGAGCGCTGCAACGTCAGGGGAAAAGGCTTCGGTCATCATGGCGCGAACTTGATGGCCGGGTGGGTCGCTGCCGGATCAGAGAAGCCCGTGGGCGTTGTGCCGTTGCCGCCAGCCAGGTCGAACGAGCTCGTGTAGGTCAGCGCCTTGGCCGGGCAGGTCGTCACGCACGCCGGCGCGAGGCCTTTTGCCAAGCGGTGCGTGCAGCCCGTGCACTTCTCCACCTTCTGGGTCGCGGCGTTGAACTGGGGCGCCCCGTACGGACAGGCCCATTCGCAATAGCGGCATCCGATGCAAAGGGTTTGATCGATCTGCACCAGCCCCGTAGCGGCGTCCTTCGTGATGGCCGCCACGGGACAGGAAGCCAAGCAGGCCGGGTTTGCGCAGTGATTGCACCCCATCGTCACAAACGTGCGTGTCGGCTTCGGATACGCGCCGCCGTCGACGACGTGTACAAAACGGTAGTTCACCGCCACCGCGCGTCCGTAGTGGACCGTCAGAGGGCTCTGCTGCGGCTCGGTGTTGTTCTCGGACTTGCAGGCGACCATGCAGGCATGGCAGCCCACGCAGCGCTTGAGGTTCAGGTTCCATCCAAACTGTGCCATTGCGTCGCTCACCTTCTTGCCGGAATTGGCCCTGCGGATGCTGCCCGCCAGACCGGTTCCATGGGCGTCATCCGTCCACCAGCGCCAGCTGGACCCTCGTGTCGTTGAAGCTGACACTCGCGCCAATCGGGTCTTGAAGCGGAGAATTGCCCGTGGCGTCGTCCAGCCTCATGATGGGGTTGGCCGTGATTCCGGCGCCCCGCGACGGGTCGTGGGCGGAGAGCTGCCCGCCGACCAGATACGGACGAGAATTGAGCTCCCAGTGCCCGTAGGAGTGCGATACCGCGACAACGCCGGGACGAAGACCTTCGACCACGCGCGCCTTGCCGATGATGCCTGCCGGGTTGGAGGCAGACCACATCCGCACCCGGTCGCCGGTCTCGATGCCAAGGGAGTGCGCGTCCGATGTGCTGATGTCCACGCTGTTCTCGGGCATGATCGTCATCAGCCACGGGTTGACGGCCGTGCGGGCTTGCGCGTGGAAGACGTTCTTGTACGTGATGAGCTGATAGGGGAACGCCGCGTCTTCGACGGGTGTGCCATCGCTGTGGTTGATTCCGCCGACGATCGGCGTGCCGGAGTAGAACTCGCCCGTGATGGAGTCGCGAGTCGTGGCTACCGGCTCCAGGTAGAGGTGAACCGCGCCACCGTGCTTGTACTTGAGGAGGTTCGGATTGGCGGTATCATAAGCGTTGCCCGGGTCTTCGAAGACTCCGCCGCGCTCCAGGATCTCGGCCACGGTCTTGCTGGTGTTCTGCGCAAGGTTCGCGAACTCGCGCCCGAATACGTCCCACGCGCGGTCGCATGAGCCGCTGTCCGCGAAGGCGTTCGAACCCACGCCAGGGAACGATGGGGAGATCGCCTTGGCGAGGCCAATCAGGATGTCGCCCATCTGCTTGGTGTCGGGCAGGTACGGCGTGTAGTCATTGGCGGCGTTCGGGTTGAACGTCCAGGAGCCTGTCCCGCCGATCGTGACGCCGTCGTACTTGCCAACCACGGGTTGCTGGATGGGGGCGAACGCGGTCAAGATCGTCGGCGTCCCACCCGCGAACGACCACTTCTCGAGATAAGTCGTGTCCGGGAGGATGTAGTCGGCCCACGCGGGGACCTCGCCCATCACCGGGCTGATCGCCACGAACAGCGGAAGCAGCACCTCGTCGGCCACCGTCTGCTCCCAGATCGCCTTGCCGCCGGGAACCGAGTACGGCCACGCATTCCAATACGTGATCAGCACTTTCGCCGGGTAGGGGTAGCCGTCCTGGATCGAGGGGATGATCTCTTGATAGTTGCCTTCCGCGCCGAGAGGGAACCAGGGACGCCGCGCGGGATAGCCCTTGAAGTACGACTTGCCGGCAACGTAGGTATTGCCTTTTGCCCTGTCGATCCGCACCCCCGATGGCGAGGCGCCGTTGGGAACGGTGGTGACATTGACGACGCCGCTCTTCTGATCGTAGCCGGAGCCACCCTTGGACAGGCCTCCTGCATAGTCGTAGTTGCCAACGAGGGCGTTGAGCGCCATGACGGCCATCTGGTTGTAGGTGCCGTTGACGTGCTGTACGACGCCGCGGTAGGTCCACGCGGATGCTTTGCGGCCGGCGGCGGCGAAGTCGGTCGCGATTTGGGTCATGGTGGCTTCTGCCACGCCGGAGAGCACGGCGTACTCGTGGAGCGAGCGCGACATGACGCTCTCCCAGTACAGCTCGAACGCCGTCTTGCACTCGATGCCGTTGACGACGACCAGCCCGGGGAGAAGCTGGCCCGTGACCGCCGCAGGCGATGTACCCTTGATCGCAGCCTCGACCGGAGTGGCGGAGGTCGAATCGAGGCAGACGGGGTTCTTCGGGTCCAAGGGCGATGCGAGCGCGGCGTCGGCTGCAGTCAGGAACTTGCGCTCGTTGGCGTGCCCGGATTGCACGATGACGAGCCAGGTCGAGTCCGAGTACGTCGGCTCGCCGGCGGCAGTGGCGGCAGCCTTGTTGGCGTTCTGGAGGTAGGCGGCGTTGTGGAGATTCCCCTCGAGCATCACGCGGGCAATCCCCATCGCGAGGGCAGCGTCGCCGCCCGGACGGACGGGAACCCAAAGGTCGGCCTTGGCCGCGCTGTTGGACAGGCGCGGGTCGACGACCACGACCTTGCCGCCCGCCGCCTGCATGTCAGCCATCTTGCGACTGAGCGCGACCATCGGGAAGTTGGCCTCGACGGGGTTGGCGCCGAACACGATCGTATACAGCGCTTTCTCGAAGTCGGGCTTGAAGTGGTTTTTGCCACCTACTCCGTTGATCGTGTCCCGGGTGATGAGCTCGTTGCCGACATGGTGGCTGACTTCGCAGATCGACGTGTGGTCGAGGCCGTAGTTCGCGGTGCCGTAGCCGGCCTTGAAGATGCGCTCGGACAGCTCTTTCTCGATGCTCCGACCGGGCGAATAGAGGAGTTGGTTCGCCAGCGGTCCGATGTCCGGATTGGCAGGGTCGATCTTGGTGGTCGTTCGCGACGCGAACGGGATGAGGGCGTTGATCTTCGCCCCGATCTCCTGGAACGCCTGGGTCCAGGTGATGACCTCCCACTGACCCGAACCCCGCGCTCCCACGCGCTTGAGCGGGTGCTGGATGCGGTACGGATCGTACACCGTCTGGATGCCGGACTGCCCCTTGGGGCACATGCGGCCTCGCACGTTGCGTGCGGCAGCTGGCGTCGTCGCATAGGTCAGCCGCTCGTCGTCCCCCATGTTGTTGGGGTGCCATGGGTTGCCGTCGATCTTCAGGAGAACGCCGCTCTTCACCTTCGCCTTGAGCCCGCATCGGCCATGGCACATTTGACAGGAGCTGTGGATGAACACCACCGCGGTGTCGTCCTCGGTTGGATCCGGGTCATGCTGCCCGTTCGGCGCTGCCAGCGCGTCGTTGCTGTGGAATAGCACCGGTGCGGCCGCCACCGCCGCGCCCACGGTGCCCGCTACCTTCAGAAAGCTCCGGCGAGCCATCTCCGTGGGCATCGGGTGCTCCTTCTTGTCGTTCTGCTTGGTATCCATCGTCGCCACCTCGAATCACTGATAGAAGGGCTTGGAGCTCCCGGGCCCGTGACACATCCGGCATTTCTGCGGGTCGACTTGCCTGCGAATCGCACCCGCAGAGCGGTTGGGCGACAAGTCGACCGTCGTGTGGCACCACACGCAGTCCGCGTTTCGGGCGCCCACAGCCGTATCGTATCCAGGCGTGTACGGCAGCATCACCGTGTGCACGGCGGCAAACTGCGGATCGAGCGTCGTCCGCGTCAGCACGTCAGCATGGCACTTGAGGCAGTCTCCGTCGTATCGCATCGACGTCGCCTTGTGCAGGGCGACCAGATTGAGCTTGGACATGTCCACGCCCGACGGGCCCGTGGCGCCTGTTGCGCCCGTGGCGCCGGTCGAACCGTCGGGACCCGTGGCACCAGTCGGCCCGGTCGGCCCGTCCGGCCCCGTGGCGCCAGTCGGCCCGGTCGGCCCGTCCGGTCCCGTGGCGCCCGCGGGTCCGGTCGAACCGGTCGCTCCTGGCAGGCCGTTGCTGCCGTTTGGTCCGGTCGGGCCGGCGGCCCCCGGAGCTCCGTTGTCCCCGCGCGGCCCCGAATCGCCCGTGCATCCCGTCTGGAGTGGGACGGAGACGAGGGCGGCGAGCAGGGCGCACGTTCCAAAGCTGGTGCGTTTCATGGGCAGGGTTCCTCCCCGTGCTGGGCACGGCGCGGGGACCATTGGCAAAGTGCGGGCCATCTGTCCCGACAGCGGAATTCCCGCGCAGAGTGAGGCGCGCTCCGCGCGGCGTGCTACTTTCCGCGGACGTTTCCTTGCGGAACGATTCCGCGGAACGCCTTCCGTGCAAGCCCAAGGGTGGTGTTACCCGATCGTAACGGTGTTGCCCGGAGGGTTACCGAGGCTTGCGGGTGAGCTTCTCCCACAGCGTCTTGCGGCTTATCCCGAGCATCTGTGCCGCCAGGGTCTTGTTCCCGCCCGCGGCTTCGAGCGCCTGCTCGATCCGCCGGTCCTCCGCCGCCCGCCGCGCCGCGGCCAGGTCCCCCGACGAGCCCGGGCCCGGCTGGCTCCCTCCAAGGTGCTCCACGCGCACCGAATCACCGTCGCACAGGGTCACGGCTCTCGCGATCAAGTTCTTCAGCTCGCGTACGTTTCCAGGGAACGAATGCGCACGCAACCAGGCGACCGTCGAGGGGGCAAGGGGCTTGGGTGCCCGCCCGAATTCGGCGCACAACGTGGCCAGGAAGTGTTCGGCCAACGCGATTACGTCATCCTCGCGCGCGCGCAGTGGAGGAACTTCGATGGGCAACACGTTCAGCCGGTAGAACAAGTCCTCGCGGAAGCCGCCTGCCTCCACCTTCTTCCGCAGATCGACCTTGGTCGCCGCGATGAGCCTCACATCGACCCGAATCGTCTCAGCTCCGCCCAGCCGCTCGAACTCGCCCTCCTGGATGGCGCGCAGAACTTTCGCCTGCGGCAGCAGCGGCATCTCGTCGATCTCATCCAGAAAGAGCGTTCCCCCGTGTGCGAGCTCGAATCTGCCTTTCCGACGTCGATCGGCCCCGGTGAACGCACCGCGCTCCGCCCCGAACAGCTCCGACTCGACCAGGGCCTCGGGCATCGCTGCACAGTTGACCTTGATGAGAGGCTGGTCGCGCCGCTGGCTGCGTGCATGAATGGCATTCGCCACCAGCTCTTTGCCCGTCCCCGTCTCGCCTTGGATGATAATCGTCGCGTTCGTGCGCGCCACCGCATCGATGAGGCGAAATACGCGCTGCATCGCCGCGGACCGGCCGACCATTCCGTGGGTCTGCTGAGACGGCTCGTCGTGCGAAGGAGCCGACTCGCGGCTCGCAGCCCGGACCTGCAAGTACCTGTCTATCGTGGAAAGCAACGCGGCGGTCTCGAACGGCTTGGTGAGAAAGTCCCGCGCGCCCAGCTTCATCGCCTCCACCGCAGCGCCGATCGTTCCATACGCCGTGATCACGATCGCATCCGCGTCGCACCCACCCCGTTTCATGCCCCGGAGTACCTCCAGTCCGTCGATCCCGGGAAGCTTCAAGTCGACAACAACCACATCGAAGCGCCCGTCGTGCATCGCAGCCAGAGCCTCCTCGCCGGTCGCCACCGCGAGCACGTCGTAGCCGGTCGAACGCAGGCGGTCCTCCAGGGGGATGCGCATGAGCGGCTCGTCGTCCACGAGCAGAACTTTCGGCCGCCCGCTCACGGCGTCCTCCTTGCCGCCAGGCCCTCGCGCGCACGCGACGGCTCGAAGGGCAAGTACACGCTAAACGTCGTACCTCCCGGCACGTCGGTGCGCACGTCGATCCGTCCGCCGTGCCGCTCGACAATCCCGAGGCTCACCGACAGGCCCAAGCCCGAGCCCTTGGTTCCGCCTTTCGTGGTGAAGAACGGATCGAAGATGTTCTGCAGGATCGCCTCCGGTATGCCCGTCCCATGGTCCCGGATCTCGATCTTGACGCCCGCGCCTGCCGTGGAGCACGCAACCTCGAGCAGCCCCCCGTTCGGCATCGCCTCGATCCCGTTGAGCACGAGATTCGTGATCACCTGCTCGATCAGGTGGGGGTCGGCCTGAATGGGCCTCAGATCCTTCTCGTGCCTTTCGATGACACGCACGTGCGCATGCTCGATCGACGGCCGCAGCAGCGCCAATGCATGTCTGACCAGCTCCGCGACCTCGACCGGCTTCATTTCCAGCTCGTGCTCTTTCGCATAGTCGAGCAGGCGCTTGACGACCCGCTGGGCCCTTCCAATCCCGTCCCGCATCAACCCTCGATAGGTCGAAGCGCGGCTCTCGTCGAGATTTCCGTCGTCGAGGTTGTCCAGGCAGTGCACCACGCCCGACAACGGATTGTTGATCTCATGCGCGACGCCCGCGGCGAGGCGCCCGACAGCGACCAGCTTTTCGGCTTGCGCCATCCTAAGGATGGTTCTCTCTCGCTCGTGCCGGGCTCGCACCAACCGGTCCGACATCAGGTCCACGGCGCGGGCGACGCGGCCAATCTCGTCGGCGCGCTCGTCACCGATGACCTGCACCGCCCGCTCGTCTCCGATGGCATCCGCCGCCGACGCGATCGCAGCCAAGCGACGGACCATTCGCTCGGACATGAGCAGCGTCAGCACGATGCCGGTGGCGACCACGGCCAGCCCGATGATGGACAGGCGCAGCAGCACCATGCGCGGGGTGGATCGCGCCGCGTCGACCTCCACGCCGACATGCACCTCACCGCCCTGACCGCCGAGAATCGGCGCCACGCGGTCATGCACGGTCTTGCCGGCGATCGACACGGTCCACGGCTCGTCGCGCGTCGGCGCCGGCCCGCGCACGGCAAGCAGGTCCGCGGGGAACCCGCCGGGAAACGTGTGCGCGGCAACCCGCCCCTGGCCATCGAACGCGAAGATGTAGGCAGTCCCAGGGCTGTGCCCGGCCATGTCCGCAAGCTTCTTCTCGGCGGCTACCCGGTCGCCGGTGAGCAGGTCGTCGGTCACGGAAATCGCCGCGTCGCGTGCCAACGCCTCGCCCCGCGCGTCGATCTCCTGCGCCACCACGCGGCCGACAGCGTCGTGGATGACCAGCACGGTCGCTGGCGCGAACATCGCGAGCGGCGCCAACATCATCAGAAGGACCTGGCTCCGCAGCCCGCCGAGCTTCATGGCGTGATTCCCGTCTCCGCGAAGTGCTCGAGGATCTCCTGTGCGCTGTCGTAGCTCGACTCGTCGCCTGCCTCGAACCGATCGAAGCCGACCGCCTCGAGCGCGTCCGCGCCCTGTCGATCCTGGTGCATCGCCAGGAGCGCGGCTCGGAGAGCGTCGCGTAGCGCCGGCTCGAGCCCCGGACGCCCTACGAAAGGGGGGATCCCGAAGGCCTCCGATTCGACCAAGACCCGCAGCTGCGCCGCCTTCTGGGGCTCCTTGCGCCCCAGCTCCTCGAACACGAGGCTGTCGACTCCTGCAGCTCGCACACGGCCTTCGCGCACCATCGACATCGAGTCGGTGTGGGAGTGCGAGTACACCGTTCGGCCGAAGAACTTTCCGCCGTCGCCCGCGGCGCGTGAGGCCAGCAGCTCGGGGTAGATCCTTCCCGTCAGCGACAACAGGTCCACAAACGCTACGGGACTCCCTCGCAGGTCCTCGAAGGACGTGGCCGGGTCGTCTCGCCGCACAACGATGAGCGATCGGTAGCTCGTCTTTCCTTGCACCACCGGCACCGCCAGGATCCTAGCACCCTTCTTGCGAACCGCGCCGAACGCTCCCGTGCAGACGAACGCCACATCGGCCTCTCCCCGAACGAGCAGGTCGTTGGTCTCGCCATAGCTCTTGCGTTGTACCAGGATGACGCGCCGCCCCAGGCGCCCGCCCAGCCAGGCCGTGAGCTGGCCGTACGAGGCCAGGGTCTCCCTCGGCGAGAGCATGGTCCCGATGGCGAGGTGAAGGTCCGGGCCCGCGTCCGGGTCTTTGTCCGCCAAAGTTCGCGAGAGGTCCACCTCCACGACGTGGTCGTCGCGCTTGCACGACAGCGCGAGACAGGCGGAGGCGGCGCAGAGCGAAAGGCCAAGAAAGCGCCTGCGAGACGGAGAGAACGGGCGAGGTTTGGCTCTCATGGGCGCGGTCACGTTCGGATGGTGTTGAGGAATGTACTCGATCGGCAGCCGCTCGACCACGGACGGCTCGAGAGCTGACCGGTCCCCGCCGACAGAACTGACGAATTCAGGCTGCGTGCGGTGCCCGTTGCGCGACCACCACCCTTGCAGTAGCTCCCCCCTTGGAACCTGGGACGTGATCCTCCCTCCGTGGGAGGGCGCCAGTTCGCGAACGTACGTAGCGTCGGCCTTCGCTCGCGATGGGCGCGCATGGTAGGGCTGGACATGTCCACGCCAGTCCGTCCGTTCGAGCAGCAGACCAGGCGACCGTGGGGAGCGGGACGGCGCCCTGCGGATGAGGAAGCACGCTTCGAGCAGGGCGTTGCGTATTGCGGGAGGTTCTTCATGGGGACTGCGGAGGCGCAGGTCGCGCTGTTTCGATTGACGGCCATCCTGGAAGCCGAGGGGCTTCCGTATGCCATCATCGGCGCCTTCGCTCTCAACGAGTACGGCCACCGCCGGGTCACCGTCAACGTGGACCTGGTCATGCGCGAGGAAGATCTCCAGGCATTCAAGCGGAGCCACCTGGGGAAGGGATACGCCGAACGGGTTGCGGGGAGCGGCAAGCTGTTCGACACGGAGTCGGGGGTCAACATCGACGTGTTGAGCGCGGGGCGATTTCCGGGAGACGACAAGCCCAAGCCCATCGCCTTTCCCGATCCGGCCACGATGGCGCTGCGCGGAGAGCGCTTTGCGCTCCTGCCCATGCCACGCTTCATCGAGCTCAAGCTGGCATCGGGCATGGTTGCCCCTCACCAAGCGAAAGACCTCGTGGACGTGCAGGAGCTCATCAAAAGCGCTGGACTTTCGGCCAGCCTGGCCGAGGAGCTCGACCCCTGGGTGCGATCCAAGTTCCTCGAGTTGTGGGAGCTCGCGCAGGTGGCGGATCGGTTCTGAAATCGGCCTACCGGACGCCGCGCTTGCGCCATCGACGCAGCCAGCCCACGCCCAAGAT
>JAJZQG010000191.1 GCA_021847645.1 Myxococcales bacterium | reverse complement strand
CAGCTTCCGGTCGAGGTTCTTCGTGTCGATTTCGCGCTTGCGCAGCGTGACCTCGAGGCGCTCGAACACGTCATCGAGGTCTTCCTTGAACCCGGTGCCGGCAAGGAAGTCGAACACGCGCCGCGACAGGTAGAGGGCGATGACCTGCGCCGTCGTGAGCGTGATCGTCTCCCGGCGCGACGCCTGGTTCAGGCGCCAGACCTTGCGCTTGCCCTCGACGCGTTCCTCCAGATGCTCGCCCGCGGCCTCGAGCGCCCGTAGGTAGCGGATCGCCGTTCGCACGCTGACGCCGAACTGCTCGGCGAGCTCGTAGACGGAAGCGCCGCGCGATGAAGCCAGAAGCGTGCGGATCTGCTGGAGCCGTGATGCGGGTGCGTAGCGATACTGCGTGGATTCAGCCATGGCGCGCGTGTCAACCTGGTGCCGTGTCATAGGAGAGCACGAACGAACTGGCGTCGTCCATGCTCGTTCCATCTCGCCGCCTCGAACGGGGCTGTCACACCTAGCAACCCATTGAAATTGCAGGTGATTCAACTGTGACCAGTTTAGTCATATGTCGGCCTCATACTGGGTTGAGTGAGGCACACGAAGCCTCCCGAACCCAAGGAGACCGACGATGGAAGCGAAGCAGGAGAACACCAAGGCCCTCAACAACGCCGTCACCGAGATCGAGAAGCAGTACGGGAAGGGCGCCATCATGCGGCTCGGCGAAGGCGCCTCGCAGCCCGAGGTCGAGGTGATCCCGACCGGCTCGCTCGGCGTCGACCTGGCGCTCGGCGTGGGCGGCCTTCCCCGCGGCCGCATCGTCGAAGTGTACGGCCCCGAGTCATCGGGCAAGACCACGCTCGCGCTGCACGTCGTAGCGCAAGCCCAGAAGCTCGGCGGTGTGTGCGCGTTCATCGACGCGGAGCACGCCCTGGACGTCACCTATGCGAAGCGGCTCGGCGTCCAGACCGACGACCTGCTGATCTCCCAGCCTGACCACGGCGAGCAAGCGCTCGATATCACCGACAAGCTGGTGAAGTCCGGCGCGATCGACATCATCGTCGTCGACTCGGTCGCGGCGCTTGTACCGAAAGCCGAACTCGAAGGCGACATGGGCGACTCCCACGTAGGCCTGCATGCACGGCTGATGAGCCAGGCGCTTCGCAAGCTCACCGGCAACGTCGCGCGCAGCAACACGCTCGTCATCTTCATCAACCAACTGCGCATGAAGATTGGCGTGATGTTCGGCAGCCCCGAGACCACGACGGGCGGCAACGCGCTCAAGTTCTACGCGAGCGTGCGCCTCGACATCCGCCGCATCGGCCAGCTCAAGGAAAACGACAAGATCATCGGCGGGCGCACACGCGTGAAGGTGGTCAAGAACAAGATGGCTGCGCCGTTCCGCGAGGCCGAGTTCGACGTCGGCTACGGCACCGGCATCTCGCGGCTCGGCGAGGTGATCGACATCGGCGTCGAGGCAGGGATCGTCGAGAAGAGCGGTAGCTGGCTGTCGTACAAGGACGGCCGCCTCGGGCAGGGACGCGATGCCGCGATCCGCTTCCTCGCCGAGCATCCCGAGGTTGATGCCGAATTGAGCAAGCAGATCCTCGCGAAGCACAAGCTCGTTCGCGAAGGCGCCCCGGCGTCGGCGGCGCCCGCGAAGGTCGAGCCGTCGCTCGCGGCTACGAAACCCCAACCCGCGAAGGCAGAGAAGCCCGCAACCCGCGCCGCAGCCTAAGGAGATACCAATGCGCGTCGATACTCTCGAAGCCTACAACGTTCCGCAGGACATCCTCGCCATCTGGCGCGAGAGCGTGGGCGAGAATCTGCTGCCCGTGCAGGAACGGGCGGTCAAGGAATTCGGGCTGTTCGGCGACGCGAACCTCATCGTCTTCTCGCCCACGTCTTCCGGCAAGACGTTCGTCGGCGAGATGGCGGCGGTCAGGGCCGCGCGAAGCGACACCAAGGTCTTCTACCTGGTGCCGCAGAAGGCCCTGGCCGTGGAGAAGTACGAAGAGCTGCGTGCGCGCTACGCAGGCTCCGGCATTGAGGTCGTTGTCTCCTCGCGCGACCGCCGCGAGTTCGACGACGCCATTGCGGAGGGGCGCTTCCACATCGCTGTGGTCGTGTTCGAGAAGCTGAGCGCGATGCTCGTAGCCTGCCCGAAGCTGCTCGGAAGCGTGGGGCTGGTCGTTGTCGACGAACTGCAGCTCATCACCGACGAGACGCGGGGACCCGCGCTGGAGATGCTGTTGACCAAGCTCAAGATGTCGCCGTCGAAGCCTCGCATCGTCGGGCTCTCGGCGGTGCTGGGCAAGGCCCAGCTTCTCGCGGACTGGCTCGGCGCGAAGCTGCTCGTCGACGTGCGGAGGCCCGTCGAGCTGCGGAAGGGCGTTCTGTGCCGCGGGACGTTCACGTACCGTGAACACAACTCGGGCACGCGCGGGGCCGAGGACTTCTCCGACATGGGCGGCGAGATGCCCCAGGAGTTGCTGCTTGCCGCCGCGGAGGACATCGTGCGCCGGGGCGAGCAGGTGCTGGTGTTCGTGGCTGACCGGGCTTCGACCGTGCTTTGTGCGCAGGTTCTGGCCGACCGCGTGAGTCTGCCGTCGCTCAACGATGCGGTTGAAGAGCTGCGCGAACAAGAGGAAACGCACGCGCAGGAGGCTCTGCGCGTGTCCATGAACAGCTCGATCGCGTTCCACAACGCCGATCTCTCCCCGGAGGAGCGCGCCCTGGTCGAGAAGTACTTTCGTTCGGGTGGTATCCGAGCCCTGTTCTCGACCTCGACGCTCGCGATGGGGATGAACCTGCCAGTGAAGAACGTCGTGCTCGAGGCCCAGAAGTGGGGCTACGCCAAGTGGTGCCACCAGTGGGGCCGGGAGCCGCTCAGTCGTTCGGAGTACGAAAACATGTCGGGCCGTGCCGGCCGCCTCGGACTTCAGAAGGAATTTGGGCGCTCGATCCTGGTCACCAAGTCGCCCTTCCAGGCTGAGGCGTGGCTTCAGAAGTACGTCGAGGGCGACTTCGAGGAGATCGTACCGACGCTCAAGGAAGCACCGATGGAAGACCTGGTGGTCGACCTGCTGGCGTCGGGCATGATCGGTCCCGATACCAGCCTCCGCGAGTTGCTCATGTCGAGCTTCACCGGGGTGACCTGGTGGACCCAGAAGATGTCCAAGGATGAGCTCGACCGGGCGCTGGACGAAGCGATCGGCGTCTGCGTCACGGGCGGGCTGGCGGAGCGCGCCGATGGGCAGTTACGCATCACCGACCTCGGGCACGCCTGTGCCGCGAAAGGCATCGGCGTCAGGACCACGGTGGCGCTCGCCCAGTGGGCACGCGCGAGCAAGGGACTGCTCCGCGAGCTCGAGGTGCTGACGGTCGCCGCGCAGTCCCCCGCGGGCGCCGACGTCTACGTGAGCATGCCGAAAAACGAGCGCTGGAAGATGGAGTACCGAACGCAGCTACTGCAGCGCGCCGCGGACGACGGCATCATCGACCGCCCCGTTTTCGCGCCGCATGTCACCAACGAGTACGCGGCCAGCTACGATGCTTCCCGGGCCTTCAAGAAAGCCCTGATGCTTTGCGATTGGATCGCGGAGGTGCCGACGAAAGAGATCGAGCGCCGCTACCAGGTCTGGGCGGGCGCGATCCGCCGCGTCGGCGAAGACTTCGCTTGGATCATCGAGGCATTGGGGGCGATCGCGCAGGCCTGCGGATGGCCGGAATCGCGCAAGACCGAGTTCGCCCAGCTCTCGGAGCGGCTGATGTTCGGCGTGCGCGCCGACGCGATCCCCGTGGCGAAGCTTCGGGTGCCCGGTCTTGGGCGTGTTCTGATGCGCCGGGTTGTGGATGCCGGGTTCGCGAGCGCCGACGCGATGCGCGCCGCGGGGCCCGATGTCGTTCGGAAAGCGGTGAACCACCGTGGGGCCTTCGAGCGGCTGTGGAAGAAGCTCACGGACAGCAAGCCCGGGCTCAAGAAGGCGACGCCGTATCCGCCGGTCGCGGAGCCCCCGGTGTTGATCGCGGCGGAACCGCCGGCGCCGACGGCGGTCGCCGATGACGATGCCGCTCTCATCGTGGATCTCAGGGACCGGCGCGTGGTCTACCGCGGCCACGAGATCCCGACGCGCCCGCCCAACAACCTCCAGCGGCAGCCGCTCCTGGCGCTCGCTGTGCTGGCGTCGAGGCCTGGGCAAGTCGTGCGCATGGCAGAGCTCGCGGAGCAGATGGCCCTGTTGGGTGGGATGAAGAAGCGGCCACTCACGCCCGAGCCCAAGGATCTGCGCTACAAGCTGCTCCGCCCGTTCAAGAAAGCGCTCGCCGGGAGCGTTCCGGAGAACGAGATTGATGGACTCGTCGAGAACATTGCGGGGGTCGGCGTGCGCTTGACCGTCGCCGCGCAGCTCGTCCGACTCCTTGTCGCTACCGCAGCGTAGGACCTTCCGCCCGCGCCCGGCTGTGATACGCCGCCGGGATGCTCGTCGTTGACCCCTGGCACTGGCTCCAGAAGGACGGCTCGCTGCCGACCTCCAACCCGCGCCTCCGCAAGCTCGCCCTCCGCGTGGCCCAGTTCATCGAGGCGGCAGCAACCCTCCCCAAGCTCACCAGCCGCGAGACTCTCATCCCTTGTTTGAAGCGCCCATCGGGGAAGTCGTGCCTGGGACTCATGTGGGTGGTCAAGACCGAGGACGACACCATCCTCGCCCACTGCCTCGTGTGCGGTCACGAAGAGGCGCTGATCCACAACTGGCAGGAGACGGAGTGGGCGGAGGGGCCGATGGAGCCGGCGCCGGTCGAGGCGTTCTCGCGCAGCGACCTCCACTGATCGGCCGATCGCAGGCTGGGCGGTCGCCGAAAAAAGTGACCCTCTGGCGACAAAAAAACGACCCTTCGGCGACCAAAAGCCCCGCGACTTGTGCATCGCCGCGACACAGGCGTGCTCCCGACAGGGTCTCCAGACTCCGGAAGATCCTGCGTCGTCGCGGGCACCTCCGTCCGACGAAAACCGCCGAGCTATCGCGTAGCTAGCGATCGCCGAAAAAAGTGACCCTTCGGCGACCAATAAACGACTCGCTGGCGACCAAAAGCGCCTCGCCTCGTCGGATGCTCCTCGCGTGATGCACCGACAACCCGCCCCCAACGAACGACGTCCCGAAACGATCGCCACCGGCGAGCCCGTCCGCTGCGCGTTCTGCGGCGCCCTGCTCGCCACAACGGAGCGCGCCGGACTCCGTATCCAACGAAGCGGTCTCGAAGTCCTGGTGGCAGGCACCACCTGGGCGAGCTTCGTTTGCTACGGCTGTCGGCGACTCAACACCATCGAGATGGCGGGGCGAAGCAACCGGCCAGGCGAGCCGGAAGAAAAATCGTCATCGAGATCCACTGGGGTGTCCCATTTGGACCCCTGAGATCGCATTTCGCCTTTGTACAGGCAGTATTGGTCAGCGGAGCGATTGTCGGTCTGCCTGACCAGAACAACTGAACCAGAGCTCTTGAAGCCAAATTAGAGGGCCCAACGTGAGCGCATGACGCCGGCCGGGAAGGCGGGCGCATGCGTGCGCATTGGGAGGCTCTCCACCAGAGCCTTGCTCAATCGATCCGGACTCTGCAGGCAGATCAGGCGTTCGCGAGGGTGAAGTCGAAGCACGTAGCGCTCCGGGCATTCCCGGAGCCAGGCGCGCTCGTCTCGTTTCTCACGAGCAAGGAGGGCGACCTCGACGAGAAGGACCGCATCCTCGCCGCGCTCGTCACCATGGTGCAGCGACGCGAGGAACGCACGCTCGCTTCCGCGCTCCTCTGGCTTGGGCTCTGGCCGGGCCTCGACGCTGCCTACCGTCGACGCATCAAGCACTTTGCCTCCCACCCGCAAGAGCTGGTGTCGGAGATCGCCGACGCGTTCGTTGGGCACGTCGAGCGGCTCAACTTCGAGACCGTCTCTCGAGTAGCCGCCACGCTGGTGCGCAGCACCGAGCGCGACGTCATGGAACACTGCCGTAAGGTATGGGCCGAGAGCGTGCGGATCCGTGAGGAGAAGGCCGAACCTCGCGCGTTCGACGAGTTCATCCAAGGCACCGAAATCGGCAACGTGACCCTCGATCACTGGACGACGCCTCGCGCGGAGTCTGTCCTCGGGCTGATTCCGGGCATCGGGTTCGACCACGACATCGCCGCGCTGAGGGCCTGTCTCGAAGCCGTCGTGGGCGAAGACGCCGAGCTGCTCGTGGCGGTCCTGGTCCTCGAGGAGACCCAACGCGAAGCGGGCGAGCGCCTCGGATTGTCGCACGACGCGGCGCGGAAGCGCTTCCAGCGAGCCCTGGTGCGCGTTCGCGAATTTCTCAAGACCGGCGTGTCCCAGCGGTGAGCCGGCGGGCGCGTTTGAGCGGGCATCAGGGCAACAACGCCCGGAGGAACGGCAGATGGACCACGACGACGACCGAGCCCCCGACACCGAACGCGACCCGTTCGTCCGTCTCCCCGGCCTCTTGCGCCGCTGGGAGATCGAGCAGGTCGTCGCGCCAGGCGTGGACTTCCGCCTCGAGGAGGCAGGCACCGCCTCGGATGGAACCCAGCTCTTCGCCGTGTACCGGCGCGAGCGCAACACGAACCGCAACAAGGAGCAGTGACCGATGGCATCCAACATGTGGCAGCAGACCGAAGAGATGGCGAAGAAGCACGACCAGGGGGGAAGCCTCTGGCTCAAGCTGCAGAACGACGGCGACAAGGCGGTCGTCGTGTTCCTCGGCGAGCCTCACCCGCGCGAGGTCTGCTTCGTCGATGGCAAGTATGTGGCGGTCGACGACAAGCTCAAGGCGCAGGGGATCAAACCCTCGCTTCGCGTGGCCCTGAACGTGGCCCTGTTCGACACCAAGGAGGTGAAGGTGCTCGAGCAGGGCGTGGTCTTCTTCAAGGACCTGGTGCGTGTGCGGGAGAAGTACGGCCTGGAGAAGTGGGCTTTCGAAGTCCAGCGGCATGGAGCCGCGAAGGATCCGAAGACGAGCTACTCCATCCTTCCGGAGCACCAGCTCACGGCCGAGCAGCAGAAGGCGTTCCAAGCCCTTCCGCTGCACGATCTGGCGCGACTCTACACGGAGGAGGCAGACGGCGCCGGAGCCGCACCGCTGGGCAGCTACGATCAGAAGGCCGACGCAGCCGTCGATCCCAAGGTCGCCCAGGCGATCGCCGCGCAGCTCAAGGCGCTTCCGCGTGAGGCCGTCGAGCGCTTCCTCCAGAAGTTCGGCGTGCAGCGCATCAAGGACCTTCCGGCCGCGCTGGCCGACAAGGCTCGCGCCTTCGTCGACCAACTCCAGACCGAGTTCGCTCCCCCGCCTGCTGCCAGCACCGACGTTGATCCATTCGCATGAGCGGCGTGCGCGAGGAGCCTCCGATGCAGGACTACATTTCCCAGGTCTTCGACCAATGCGGGCTCTTCGCCTCGCGATTCCCCGGCTACGAAGCGCGCGAAGGGCAGGTGGCCCTCGCGCGCGCGGTCGACGATGGGATGCGCAGTGGGCGCCACGTCCTTGGCGAGGGGCCGTGTGGCACGGGGAAGAGTGTCGCCTACGCGGTCCCTGCCATCTGGCATTCCCACGTTGAGAAGAAGCGCGTCGTCATCGCCACTGCGAATATCGCCCTCCAGGAGCAGCTCGTTCGCAAGGACCTCCCCATGCTCGCGAGCGTGCTGCCCTGGAAGTTCTCGTTCGCGCTTCTCAAGGGCCGCAACAACTACCTCTGTTTGGACCGGCTCGCCGAATCCGAGGCGCGCGGCGAGCTGCACGGGCTCTTCGATGACGGCCTCCAAGGCCAATTGGACGGCGCGCTCGCGTGGGCCCAATCGACGGCCTCCGGCGATGTCTCGGAGTTGCCCTTCATCCCGGCGCCCCAGGTCTGGTCGAAGCTGTCGGTGAGTTCCGACGACTGCAAGTCCGATAAGTGCCAGTTCCGCGAGCAGTGCTTCTCCGAGCGCGCGCGACTGGCCGCACAGGATGCCGACATCGTTGTCACCAACTACCACCTGCTCTTCGCCCACATCGCAGTTCGACAGGCGACGGGCCAGGAGCTCGTGCTTCCTCCGTTCGACTTCCTCATCCTCGATGAAGCTCACGAGGCTGCGGACATCGCGCGCGAGTTCTTCGGCTTCAGCCTTTCCGAGCACACCTTCCTGCGACTCGCGTCGTCAGCCGCGGAGCTCGGCAGCAGGAAGCTGGCTGCAGACCTTCGCCAGGAGGCCCAAAGGCTCTTCGAACAAGTCGGAGCGGCTTCACTGTCGCCCCGCTCTTCCAGGCGGCTGCATTCGACCGGATTCGCTTCCGCCGCCGGATTGACACGCTGTCTGCAAAGCTTGATCGCGCTGGCGAATCTGAAGGCCGAGGACGACTCGTGTCCGAACAAAGCGCGCGCGACCGCACGCAACGTCGCCCGAAACGCGGGCGTGGCGAGCGAGCGCCTCAACGAGGCAATCGAACTCTCCGACAGCGGGAAGGTCTATTGGATCGAAGTCGACTCCAAAGGTCGCCCGAAGCTCCGCGCCAAGCGGATTGATGTCGGGGCCTTGCTGCGCGACGAACTGTTCGGCAAGTGCCCCTCCGTTTCGCTGCTGTCCGCCACGCTCACGACGGCGAACACGTTCGACTTCGTCCGCCGGGAGCTCGGCGTGCCCGAGAACGCGATAGAGCTTGTAGCTGCGACGCCGTTCGACTTCGAGTCCCAAGCCCTGCTGGTCGTGCCCGAGCAGCTGCCGGACCCGCGCGCTCCCGAGTTCGTGGACGCTGTCTCCGCAGTGTTCCGTGACGTCCTCGACCTGTGCGGTGGCCGGACCCTCGGCCTTTTCACCTCCTACCGAAACCTCAACGCGGTCTACGAGCGAGTTGTCGGCGGGCGTCATCGCATCCTGCGCCAGGGCGACCTTCCGCGCCCGGAGCTGACCAGGCGCTTTGCCCAGGACGTTTCCTCTGTACTGCTCGGCACCGAGAGCTTTTGGACCGGAATCGACGTTGCCGGCGAGGCACTCACCGGCCTCGTCATCGACAAGCTGCCCTTCCCGTCACCCGACGATCCCGTGATCGAAGCCATCTGCGAGCGCGACCCGCGCGCCTTCGACAACTACCTTGTCCCCCGCGCCATCATCGCTCTGCGTCAGGGCGTTGGGCGGCTGATCCGGAGCAAGACCGACTTCGGGGTCGTCGTGATCCTCGACAAGCGGATCGCGGAGAAGGGCTACGGCCGGCGCTTTCTCGCGAGCCTGCCGCGGATGCTTTCGACCCGCCGCGTTTCGAACATCGCCCGTTTTCTCGGGGAGGCAGCCAATGCGCGTGCGAGTTGATGCGGCCATCACCTTCCCGGTCGGCGAGGTCTCTGCCAAGGTCGTGGAGCGCCTACGGCTTGCCCTGACCTTTCCGAACCCCGCGTACCTGGAGCGGGTCCGCATGGGTCTGTCGGTCGGCGTCGAGCCCGAGACGCTCTGCCTGCTGGAGGAGCGCGACGGCGTGGTGCGGATTCCCCGCGGCGCTATCCATGCCCTCAAGCGGGCGGCGGCGGCCAGTGCCGTTGCCGTCGCGTGCGAGGACGCTCGCGGCTTCCCATCCGCTCCGATCGAGCGACCGCGTGAGCTCCCGCTTCGCGAGTACCAGGCTCGAGCCGTCGACAAGCTCGCGCGGGTCACGCAGGGCACCGTCGTCATCCCCTGCGGAGGTGGCAAGACACGCGTGGGGATGGGCGCCATCGCAAGGCTGCGGACCCCGACGCTCATCCTCGTGCACACGCTCGACCTCGCCGAGCAGTGGCTGGGCGAGCTGCGAGACAAGCTCGGCATTGAAGCTGGTCTGATTGGTGATGGTATGGAGCAGGTGGCGCCCGTTACGGTTGCCATCGTTCAAGCGCTGGTTCGCTGGGATCCCAAGAAGCTCGACGCTTTTCTCGCGGCGTTCGGGTTGATGATCATCGACGAGGCGCACCACACGCCCGCGAACACGTTCCGGCATGTCATCGATCGCTGCCCTGCCAAGTTCCGGCTCGGCCTCACCGCGACGCCCGAACGCGAAGACGGGCTCACCCCGCTGCTCGAGCTGTTCCTCGGCGAACGGCTGGTGCTCGTGTCGCACGATGAGCTCGTCGCTGCCGGCGTTCTGGCGGTCCCCGAGATCCGCTCCATCGAGACCGCCTTCGACTATCCGTACGAAAGCGCCGCGGACTTTGCCTCGATGCTGGCGGCGCTCGCCGCGGACGAGGCGCGCAACGCGTTGATCGCCGATCGGGTGGCGGAGCAGGCCATCGCTGGGCACACCTGCCTTGTGCTGTCCGGGCGCGTCGACCACTGCGAGCTGCTGGCGGCAGCGATTGTAGAGCGCGGCGCTGAGGCCGTTGTTCTGACCGGCCGCGTGGGCCGCAAGCGACGTGCGGCGCTCCTCGATGGCGCGCGGTCCGGGAAGATTCCTGTGCTGGTGGCTACGAGCCTCGCGGACGAGGGGCTCGATCTGCCGCGCCTGTCGAGGGTCTTTCTCGCGTTCCCGAGCCGGGCCCGAGGGCGGACTGCGCAAAGACTCGGCCGGCTGATGCGCCCGCATCCCGAGAAACCCGACGCGGTGCTCTTTGACTTCGTCGATCGCAAGGTTCCCATTCTGCGCCGTCAGCACCTGGAGCGCCGCAAGCTCTATGCAGAAGTCCTGGGTCTTCCCGCCTCGCGGCTCCGCACCGAGCGAGCCGATGGGGGCGCTCTCGCATGAGTCTTCTCGAGCCGAACGCGGACGCGATAAGAACCACGTGGCGTTGGCTGGCTCACGGCCAGCACGGTGTGTCCGAGGTCCGCGTCATTCGCCCCGGCGGCGGTATCGTCGGAATCGGCTTCTTCGACGACGAAGACGCCTTCGCCAGCGAGTGCGTGCGCACGAACGGCGCGGGAAATGTCTATGTGGGTATCCAGCCGCGTCCCCGGCGCCTGCTCACCCGCGCGCCCAACGTCGTGCGGCCGTTGCGCAATGGTGCTGCCCGCAAGGATATCGAGCTCGTCACTGCAACGGTCATCGACATTGACCCGGTCAGGCCGAAAGACACGGCCGCGACCGAGCAGGAGTTGCAGTCGGCGATCGCCGCAGCCGAGGCGGCGTCCGACTGGTGCGAGGCGGAGGGGCTCGTTCGTCCACGGCTCATGATGAGCGGCAACGGGGCGCAGCTCTGGTTCGCGCTTCCCCCGATCGAGCTTAGGGGCGCGCAGCGCGAGCGGGTTCAGGCCGGGCTCAAGGACTTCGAGGCGGCGATCCGGCAGCGCGCGCAGAGCGAGCTGGTCCACGTCGACTCCATCCACGACGTCGCACGCATCATCAAGGTCATTGGCACCGTCAGCCAGAAGGGGGACGGGCTCGGCGATCGCCCCCACCGGGTGAGCGCGGCGCTCGTGGGCTTCGAGCGCGTCGAGGATGCGAAGCTCGCGGAGCGGCTCGACCGCTCGGTGCAGCTCCCGGTCGAAGCGCCGCCGATGCGTGTGTCGCTGCCAACCGTGCCAAGCGTCGCTGCGCCCACGCCGAGCAAGGCGATCCGCACCCCGGACGGCGGGTACGACTGGCAACACCCGGTCGAGATGTGCGGCCCCGTGCAACGCCTCTGGGACCAAGGCGCCGACGATCGCAGCCTCGCGATCTTCAACATGGTGCGGTTCTTCGCCCACAAGGGCCTGGGGCTCGCAGAGCTGACGGAGCTGGTCATCGAGTACGATCGCCGGGGACTCGGCAAGCTCACCGGTCGCGACGGCGCCGAGTACGTCAAGCGGGCCTACGAGAAGGTTCTGGCAACGGCGCGCGAGGACGGCGCGATCGCGCCCCCGTGCCACGCCCTGCAGAAGCTCGGCTATTGCCGGGTGAACCGTGAGCCTGGCGCCCGCTGCGATCTGTACGACGTGGTCTTCGATATCGAGAAGGCCATCGAGATGGTGCCGGACGACACCCCCGCGCGTGACCTCGAATACCGCCTGAAGCCCATCCTGGACGCGGTCTCGCACCGAGATCCATCCGTGCACGGGAAGTACCTGGGGCTCATCGAGAAGCGCTTCGGGCTCAAGCTCAGGGACCTCCGCAAGGCCGTGCGCCAGGCCTCGACCGCGCCTGCACGCGACGAGCCGGAACCTCCCGCCGGTCAGCAGGCCGGCGATGATGCCTTCGAGGGGGAGATCTACGAGGACGCGCGGTTCTACTACGTGCTCACCGTGCGAGGGGAAACCAGGGTCGTCTCCTCGTTCGCCCTCACGCCCACCATGCGGGTCGTGACCGAGGAGGGCGAGCTCATCCTGGGCGAGGCGCACACCGACAAGGGCACGACGGTGGCGCCGCTGCGGCTTCCCCTGTCGGCATTCCACTCGAAGCGCGACCTTATCCGGCACCTCCCCTCCGCCGACCTGCAATGGACCGGCAGCGACAACAACGTCCAGGGGCTCCTGCGCGTGCTCGCCCGCCGAGATGTGCCCCGGCGTCCGGGCTCCACCATGCTCGGCGAATACCGCCAGGGAGAGCACCACGTCTGGCTCGGTCCCGACTGCACCATCGGCAAGGACGGGTTCGTCGAACCGTCGCCGGTGGCCTACGTTCCCGGAGGGGCGTCGCTAGACAAGCGGCTTCGCTACAAGCCGACCGACGACGAGACCTTCCAGTCCGTTGCGCGGGTGGTCTTCGAATACCTCCCGCGGGTCAACAAGCCCGAGGTCATCCTCCCCATCCTCGGCTGGTTCTTTGCGACCCCGATGAAGCCGAGGCTGATGCAGGCCGTGGGGAGCTTCCCAACGCTCTTTGTGTGGGGGACGCAGGGCTCGGGCAAGTCGAGCCTCTGCATCGATGTCATGTGGCCGCTGTTCGGCGTGTGCGACGCCGAGCCCTACAGCGCCACGGAGACGGAGTTCGCGCTCCTGAAGCTGCTCACCTCGACCCGGTCGGTCCCGATCTTCATCGACGAGTACAAGCCCTACGACATGCAGCGCCAACGGCTGAACACCCTGCACCGCTACCTCCGGAGGCTGTACCGAGGCGAAACCGAGGAGCGGGGCCGGCCGGACCTCAAGGTCAGCACGTATCACCTCCAGGCTCCGGTGTGCGTCGCCGGGGAGACGCGCCCCATCGAAGCCGCCCTGCTCGAGCGCATCATCACCGCCAACCCCGAGAAGACGACCCTCGCGGAGCTCGCGTTCTGCCGGCGTGCCCACCAGGAGCTTCGAGCGGTCGACCTGAGCCTGTTCGCGCCGCGCTACATCCAGTTCTGCCTCGGGCGCGACCTCGCCGCAGACCTCGCGGTCGCCCGCCAGGTCGCAGACGCCCTGCTCGGCGAGCGCAAGGTGCCTGTCCGCGTCGCGGAAAACATCACCGCGATGCTGCTCGGTGTTCACCTCTTCGAGGAGTTCGCGAAGGCCTGCGGCTGCGAGCTCCCCGACGATCTGGGCGTCCGAGCCGCGGTCGATGCCGTGCTCGCCGACGTGCTCGAGACCGACCACGGCGTGAAGAACGCCCTCGACCACTTCCTCGAGATGCTGGGCGTGATGGCCGTCCAGGGCGACCTCAAGCACCGCGTGCACTACGTGTTCGACGGGACCAGGCTGGCGATCCACCTCGAGAGCGCCTACGACGCGTTCCGAGCGCACTGCAAGCGGATCGACTACGAAGGCGAGGTGGTCGACCTCAAGGCCTTGCGCAGGCTGATCCTGGAGTCGAAGAAGCAAGGAGGCTTCGTGGTCGCCGACAGCGAGCGGGTCTGCTTCGACGGACGCGACAGCCGCCGGCGCGCGGTGCTCATCGACCTGTCGAAGACCAACGTCGTGACCGCCGACGACTTCCCGCAGCCGAGCGATCCCGATCGCGGGAGCTTCGGAGGCGGGTTCAAGTCGCGGTATGGGTGGAGCGACGTGTCGTGACGTGACGCGCGCTCGCCCGTGGCGCGAGCGCGCGTCAGTCACCGATCAGAAGCTCGGGCGAATGATGTAGAACCTTGCAGTGGGATTGTTCGCCACGATCAGATTCATCGGTCGGCGAAGGTAATCGTTGGTGTGCTGATCGAT
This sequence comes from Myxococcales bacterium, assembly GCA_021847645.1. Taxonomy (GTDB): domain Bacteria; phylum Myxococcota_A; class Polyangia; order Polyangiales; family Polyangiaceae; genus JAJZQG01. The sequence goes on along the minus strand of JAJZQG010000191.1, from coordinate 3,446 downwards.
CAGAACGCATCCCCACGACGTACCCGAACAGATGCGCTGAGACACGATCATCGCGTGATCGACGGTGTTGTCCGGCTGCCAGTCCGCGAAGATCAGGTCTCCGGGCAAAGCGTTCATCGCAGAACTGACACTCATCCCGTAGCTGTACAGCGTGAGGTTCGCGAACAGGTTCTTCGCGCCTCCCCAGGTGTAGCTCTGCGTGCCGAACCACCCCGAATCGTACCACCACGCTGCGTTCGAGTCCTTCGAACCGTTCATGAAGGGACGCTTTGCCGCGAAGAGGCTCTGCGACACGAAGTTCGCACAATCGCCTCCAAGCGGGTTGGTGCGGTACGCCGAATTGTAGCTCAGCGCGTACTTGTCTGCGTAGGCCGTCGCCAGATTCGTCTGGTATGAAAGCAGGTGCTGGCCGAGCGCGTCCCCGATGTCAGCATCATCGCCGGCGGTCGGAACGAGCCCGAGGTCGACCGGCCCAGGGGCATTCCCCTGATCCTCCCCGCTGCCGGACTCCACGACCGGTCGTAGCTCGGTAATGATCGGCGTCCCATCGATGGTCTGCGCCTTCGCGAGGTACGCCATTCGTTCTTCGCTCGGTTGAGGAAGCGCGACGCCATCCATCGCGAACCACATGGTCCACTCCACGGTATAGGTCATCAGGGCTTCATCCGATCCGACGACCGTAGTGAGGGCCGTGACCGTGGCCGTGTGGTCGACCACAGTCATGTGCGAGCGTGCCATTGCCGCTGCCATTCGTTCCAACGCAGCCGGGTCATCCGCTGCCAATGCCGGGTCGACCGCCGGCCACACCGCACTTCGGAAGTACTTGCCATACGCACGTGCGTCACCGCTTGCCAAAGCGTCAGCTTTGGCATCCGCCATGTTCTGGATGAGCACCTTGGCAGATTCCTCCGAAACGTTCACGCCCGTCGCCGTCGGGGTGCGGCCGGCCGAATCGACCGCAGCGTCTCCTCCGCATGCGGTGAGCGATGCAGCCAAAGCAGCAGCCGTGAATCCGACCCCGGCGGCCCGCCTCCTCAGCCTCGGGAACGAACCAGCAACACGGCCGCGGTTTCCGCCCGACGCCGCGGAGCGATCGCCACGAACCACGATCGTTGCGCTTGCGTCAGGCCGCCCAATGAGCAACACAGCGTTTCTCATGCGTAGAGCATGAATCCCCCGCCCCTCCGCAGCCGCTTACAAAACCTGACGAATTGGGGCGACCGCGTACCATCCCTTCGCCGGCCTGAGCAGCAGCCACAACCGCGACGCACGCAACGCGCGTCTCAGCCGATTGAGGCCGGCGCTGGTCGCGTTCAGACCGCGCTCGTCGGTGGGCTTGCCTATCGCGGTGGCAAGCGCGCGAAGTCCGACCGGATAGGGGGACGCGCCGACAAGCACCTTGAAGAGCACGCCCAATTCCGCGGGCAAACAGCGCGTCGGCATTTCGGTGACTTGTTGTCCCACGGCTCGCTCATCGAACTCCCAGAGCGACCCGGCGATGCCCACCCATCGAGCCCCGCCCCGAACGTCAACGAGTCGAATGCGCCCTCCGCGGTCGCCAACGCAGAAGCCGAAAAGGCCGAGCTTGGCGTTCAACCGACTCTTCGTAACATGCACCACATTCCGTAGGGATGATGTCCGCAGAGCTCCTTGCGCCAATGCGTCATCGGACATCGTTCCTCTGTCATGTTCGAAGATCAGGAGGTCCTTGCCGTGCAGCCCGGTCTCTCCGCCCAAGATGAATAGCGCGATGAGTTGTGCCTCGCGCGAGGACACCCGACAAGTGGATCCGTCGCCACGCAATTCGAAGCTGATCAAGTCAAGCACGACCTCGCACCCCGAGAAGTCGATCGGAGGAGCAAAGGCCTCCTCCGTCGCGAGTTGCCAAGATCCGGGTACGAGCGCCGGCGCTGAACTCCACAGAGCTGTCCTGCGATGCGCCGCGTACGATCTCCGAAGGCCGCATCCGATCGCCATCCTTGCGGGTTGCGATTCCGCCTGAGCCATCTCCTCGGGAACGTCATTTCGGTGCAGGAGTTCGCGAACCCTTGCCCACTCCAGACTGCCCGCCAGTCGGAGCAGTTCCTCCTCGCTGCGCTCGGAAAGAAACCTCGGGTCCAGCCCACATCTACGCAGGCCGGCGTCGATCCGCCGCTTGTCGGCGGCTGGGTCGTAGGCGGGGCGGGGGATCTCTTTCATTCCGCGACGGGCCAGCGACAGGATCTCCGAGAACCGCCCTGGGTACAAGGTGCAGATGCGTTCGGAGTCCGGAGAAGCCTGAGACGACGTGTGGCTGATCGCGCCGATCTGGAAGTAGAAGCCCTGCACGAGCGCGCCCAGCCGCCTCAGTTCCGCTGGTGCGATGTCCTGACGAAGCGATGCCACCATCGCGAGCAGTTCATTGCGATCGGGCGACGTGCCATTACGTTGCTGGAAGCCATCGATCTTCGTAGCGAGTCGTCGTGCCGTGGACGAAACGTCAGCGGTGGCAAGCGCAGCCTCAACTTGTTGCGTCACGTTCGTCACTTGCGCGCCCACGCTTCGCCGAAGCGGCCAATGGTCAGGAAGGACGCATTCCAACCTGCCGATCAGTTCTCTGACATCGCGACGGTGAAGCGCACGCTTCCGAACGCTCACGTCATCAGCCTTCCGTACTCGCGCGTCGAAGTAGTCAATCGGCGACGGGGCGCTGTGGTCCGCGCTAGTGACGAGGCGACCCGCTCGCGCGAATCTCGCAAAGCGCTCAAACAGCGGCAGCCCCAACGGGTGCTCAACAAGTGTGCCTGGCGGCACGAGAACAACATCGTATGCCAGGAGCAAGCGCGCCATCACGTCGCAGAGACGATCGAAGTCGGCACGTCGTCCCCCGATGGAACCAGTGAACGGATCGAACTCGCCGAAGTAGCAGATCCTCACGGCGGGGCCCCGCCACGTTCGAGAACCCGGTCCGCCCACTGGTTCAGGATCGCCGCCACTGAGTCCGGCCTATCCACATGAGGCCAGTGCCCAGCATGCGCCACGACGGTCACTTCCAGGCCAGCACCACGAAGCAAATCCAACTCCGCCTCCGCATCAGCGCTTGCTGAGCGCCCCGCGACGTAGAGGATGGGCAGGTGAAGGCCGGAAGCGTGGCGTCGGGCTTCGGCGAACCCCGTCACTACGAGGGCGGCGAGCGTGGCGAACAACTCGGGATCGCAACGGCGAACGTTCGCGATGTAGCGAGCTTGCGTTGGGTCAGTCGAATGCGCCGCAATCAGCCGCAGCCTTCCCTCATCGGAGGGCGCGGAGTCCACATAGGCGGAAACGGCCGCAGCATCAGTTGATCGAAGCGAGCCTTCGAGAAGGGCGACCCCCTTCACCACAGGACTCTGTTCTGCGAGTTGAAGCGCGACCAGCGCCCCGGCTGAATGTCCAATGACGTAAGCCCCCAGCCAACCCCATCCTTT
>JAJZQG010000190.1 GCA_021847645.1 Myxococcales bacterium | reverse complement strand
CCAAGGCGCTCGGGTCGAAGGCAGCATCGAGCCGCCGCCGCGAATACAACGCAGCGACTTCGAAGTACGACATGAGGGTCTGGCTCCTCGGCCTCGGGATGATTGGCGACGAGTTCAAGACCGCCCGGCTGCACCTGCTCAAGAAGCTCGGCGGCTCCGCCGCTTGGAAGGGCGAGCGCCGCGATCGCGCCCAGGGCGACCAGCCCGCAGCCCAGGAGGAACGTGCCGCATAACGCAATAGCCCGGGGGGCCCGGCAGCGGACCCCAAGCCAGGCCGCAAGTTCTGCTGACGCCCTGATTCGGGCATCACGCAGAATCCTCGAAGAACCCGCAGGCCCTGATACGTACATCAGGGCGGCGACAATCGGGGGGCGAGAATCCTCGGGGATTCTGGGAGGTCGAAGGTGGAACAGGACCCGCATGTACATCTGGCCATGAAGACGAACAACGCAATCAGCAGGACGCCCGCAAACGCCAACATCAGCGTATCCCTTGCCCACAGCCGCTACGGGACGCCCCAGCCGCAGGTCGAGATCCGCTACCCACGCGGGACCCACTACCGCGTAGTCCGCGCTGCCCTCTACGCCCTTGCCGCGAAGCTCGAGACCGCCACGCCGGCCGGAGACAACTGGGTCGTTGAAGTCGACGCTTTCGGCGACGAGAGCGGGCGGGTGTACCTCGAGTTGGTCAAGGCCGACGACGCCGAGACCAAGCGCGGGCTCGCGCTGCTCCGAAAGGTGGTGGGCTGACCGGACCCCGGGGGCAGGGGCGCCAAGCGCGCGCCTGCCCTCGACTTGTCGCGCACGAGAAGCGATTCATGATACGCGGGCTGGGAGCCCGCCGACGCGGGAGAAACGAACGTGCTATACTTTGCCTATGGCTCGAATCTCAACGAAGCGCAGATGCGCGAGCGCTGCCCCAGCGCTTTGCGCGGTCCGCGCGCGATCCTGCGCGGCTACGCGCTGACGTTCGGCGGGTTCAGCCACCGATGGGGCGGCGCGGTGGCCAGCGTCATCCGCGCCCAGGGAGCCGAGGTGCACGGGCTGCTCTACGCCATCGACGCCGAGGACATCGCAGCGCTCGACCGATGCGAGGGCCACCCCTTCGCGTACGAGCGGGTGGAGCGCATTGTCGTCGACGAGGAGAGCCGCCGTCGGCGCGTGCACCTCTACCTCCAGCCCGAGGAGGGCTTCGAGCCGTGGGAGCCCGCCCCGGATTACTACGCGGTCCTGCGGCGCGCGTACGCCCAGCTGGGCTTCGATCGCAAGCGACTGGCTGCCGCAGCGCGGGTGGCGGCATGAAGCGCGACGTGAGCCAACGTCGGGCCAGCACGGCGGTGTTCGTCTACGGCACGCTCCTGCAGGGGGAGGGGAACCACGACCTCCTTGCCCGCGCCGAGTTTCTCGGCCCGGCTCGCACGCCGCCCCGCTTCGCGCTCCACGACCTCGGCGGCTTCCCCGGCCTCGTCGCTGGCGGCGAGCTCGCCGTCGAGGGGGAAGTGTACATCGTCGGGCCGGACACCCTGGCCCGTTTGGATCAGCTCGAAGGCCATCCCCGGTTCTACCGGCGCGCTCCGATCGCCCTCGAGGACGGCTCCACCGTCGAAACCTACCTGCTGCCCCGCGATCGCGTCGTCGGACGCCCCGTGATCACGTCGGGCAGCTGGCGCGCGCGCCGGAGAGAGAGGGTCGCATGATTCGAGGTGTACGGAGCGAAGCGGAGTACGGCGAGAACCACGAGCACAACCGGAGGTTGGCGCAGTGAACATCGTGATGCGTGATGGCCGCGTCTTCCGCGGCACGGCGGTGCAGATCGTCAAGGCGATGCAGGATATCGCGTTCGGAGTCGAGCAGTTCACGCTCCCCGAGTACATCGACTGGGTGGTGCAGAACGCTGCGAAATTCGAGGAGGTCGAGCTGAGGGTCGCGGGCGAGACCGACGAGGAGAAGGCGGCGTCGTTGGTTGCGGAGATGATCAGGACGGGGTTGACGCGGAAGATGTGATATCCCGGAGCAACCCCTTGACAGGCCCCGTCGCTCGCGCTAATCATTCAAACGTGCACGCGAACGACACGAGTCAAGCCGTCTCCGCTGGGACTGACGTATGCCAGGTCGACCAGTTCAACGCGGAGGTGGTTGCCCGAGTGCGTGCGGCCGCGCCCTCCGAAGACGACTTGTCCGAGGCTCAGCTCCTGTTTGGCGCCCTCGCCGATCGGCAGCGCCTGCGTATCGTGCACGCTCTCCTTCACGCCGAAGAACTCTGCGTGTGCGACGTGGCGCAGGTGCTTGGCTCGAGCGTCTCTGCCGCCTCCCACCACCTTCGCAAGATGCGGGACATGCGCATTCTGAGGTACCGGACCGACGGCAAGATGGTCTTCTACTCGTTGCAGGACGCGCGCGTCGCGGATCTCGTAGCAGCGCTCCTCGGTCGAGAGCTGCGGGAAAAGGGGCGCAAGAGATGATAGCCCCGCTCCGGAATGTGCGAGGCCGTCAACCGCCAGGGCGCGGATTCACGTACGCGGCGCTTCTTGTGCGCTGCCTGGCAGTGTTCATCGCCTTGCAGGTCTCGGGCGTCGGCCATTTGCTCATCGATGTCGCGAGTCGGTACTCGAACGACACGCATAGTGTGACGGACTGCGACGACCCGGGGCGGCCGTGCGCTCCGGAATGTCCGAGTTGTCACTGTCACCACCCGACGTCGGTGTCGGTGCCAACGTCGAATCTGACCGAGCTGCTTCCCGTACTTGCGAGCGTTTCCGAATTGGCGAGCTTCAACACCCAGGAAGCTCCGCACGGCCCCGCACCTCCTTCCGTCTATCGCCCTCCCAGAGCCAATCTGGCTTGAACGGAACGCTCACGCCACAGGTACCTGCGCGCCAAGCGAAAGGTTTCGCGCTACGCGCGTGGGTATTCGGAACGCGCGCCGGAATGCCTTGTCGGGCACCGTGCGGACGTGAGTTCTCTCTGGGAAAGGATGCCGCGATGAGTACTTGTGAAAAGTCTGGAACCGGTTGCGGCTGTTCCACAGCTTCAGCGTCCCTTAGATTGAGTCCGACGGCCGAGGTTGCGGGCGCTGGCGTGAGGACGGACGTGTTTAGCATCGACAAGATGGACTGCCCCACGGAAGAGGCGCTGATCCGCAAGAAGCTGACCGCGCTCGAGGGCGTCTCGGGCCTCGAGTTCAACTTGATGCAGCGCACTGTGACGATCTCGCACACGCTCGCAGAGCCCGACGAGCTGGTCCAGGCGCTCCGCGAGATCGACATGGCTCCCTCCCAAGCCGCGGACGGCACGTCGCCTGGCGAAGGCGGCGAGAAGGAAGCTCCGCAGCCAACCGTGTCGACGGTACAGTGGCTGACCATGGCTATCTCAGGAGCCACCGCCCTCGGCTCGGAGATCGTGGCGTGGACGACCGGACAAGAGAAGTCGCTTCCGGTCATTGCTCTGGCGCTGTTTTCAATCGCGGTGGGAGGGCGCGAGCCGATCAGGAAGGCAGTTACGGCGCTTCGCAACTTCAGCCTGAACATGAACGTGCTCATGTCCGTGGCGGTGATCGGAGCCGCGGTCATCGGCCAATGGCCTGAAGCAGCCGTCGTCATCTGGCTGTTCGCGCTTGCCGAGAAGATCGAGCAGCTGTCTTTGGATCGGGCGCGAAACGCCATTCGAGGACTGATGACGCTGGCGCCCGACAAGGCAAATCTGCTCGAGAGCGACGGGACCTGCAGGGAAGTCGATGCGAAGTCGGTGCAGGCAGGTCGGGTCGTACGCGTGAATCCTGGCGAACGTATCCCGCGTGACGGAATCGTCACGAGCGGCGACTCGGTGGTGAATCAAGCGCCCATCACAGGCGAGAGCATGCCGGTCGAAAAGCGAGCAGGTGATTCCGTTTTTGCCGGCACGATCAACGAAACCGGCTCGTTCGATTACCGCGTAACGGCAGGCGCCGATGACTCGACGCTCACACGGATCATTCACGCGGTGGAGCAGGCGCAGGCAAGCCGGGCGCCGACGCAGCGGTTCGTAGATAGCTTCGCGCGCATCTACACCCCCGCGGTGTTCGGGCTCGCTGTCCTGGTCGCCGTGGTCCCGCCCGTTCTGTTCGGCCAGCCCGTCAGCCTCTGGGTGTACAAGGCACTCGTGCTCCTCGTCATCGGCTGTCCCTGTGCGCTGGTGATCTCGACGCCCGTTACCGTGGTCAGCGGGCTCGCGGCCGCAGCCCGGCACGGAATCCTGATCAAGGGCGGTGCCTACCTGGAGGCGGGACGCAAGCTGCGGTCACTCGCCCTGGACAAAACGGGAACCATCACCCGCGGCAAGCCAGCGGTCACGGACGTGCGAGTGATGGGCTCAGCGTCGGAGGGGGAGGCGATCCGCCTCGCGGCCGCGCTCGCGGGCCGGTCCGACCACCCTGTGTCGGGAGCCGTCTCGAATCACGCGCGCGGAATCATCGGAGCTGAGCGATTGGCTGACGTGGAGCACTTCGAGGCACTGGCCGGACGAGGCATTGCGGGGAGCATCAACGGAGTCCGATACCACCTGGGCAACCACCGTCTCGTTGAGGAGCTGGGGTTGTGCAGCCCGCGCATCGAGGACTCGCTATCGGATCTCGAGGAAGCGGGCAAGACGGTCGTTGTCTTGATTCGAGCAGCGGAACCGCTCGCGATTGTTGGGGTTGCCGACATCGTTCGCGAGCACAGTCGCGAAGCGGTTCGCGACCTTCAATCACTCGGCGTGCACACCGTCATGCTCACCGGGGACAACCCGCACACGGCGCGGGTCATCGCCGAGGTGGTGGGAATCGAGGACGCCAGGGGCAACCTGCTGCCCGACGACAAGCTCACCGTTGTGGGCGAACTCGCTCGGCGCGGGGAAGTCGGCATGGTCGGCGATGGCATCAACGACGCGCCCGCGCTGGCGAAGGCCAACATCGGATTCGCGATGGGGGCGGCAGGGACGGACACGGCGCTGGAGACGGCGGATGTGGCGCTGATGGACGACGACCTGCGAAAAATCCCTTGGTTCATTCGCCTGAGCCGGACGATGAACGGCGTCCTGCTTCAGAATATCGTGCTGGCGCTGGGCATCAAGGCGGTGTTCTTCGGCCTTGCGTTGACCGGGCACGCCACGCTGTGGATGGCGGTGTTCGCTGATATGGGCGCCAGCCTGCTCGTCGTTTTCAATGGCCTACGACTGCTGCGTGAGCCGGGGGGCGTCTCCGCACCTCATGGCGCAACGACCGAAGCATGAGCCCTCGGCATCCGGGAGCCCAGGAGATCCAGCGTCGATGAACGACCAGAACCGAGAATACTGGGACAAGCATGCGAAGCGTTATGACCGCTCGATGCTGTTGCTCGGTCGCCCGATACCCAGGATGCTGGGGCTGATCGGTCACGCCGTGCGTGGAGCATCACGGGTCCTGGAGGTTGCGGCTGGGACCGGGTTGGTGACGGCGGTGCTGGCCCGCGAGGCGGCTTCGGTGATCAGCACGGATTACTCGCTCGAGATGGTGTCGATGCTCACATCGCGCGTTCGGGCTCTGGGAGCGACGAACGTCAAGTGCGAGCAGGCCGACTTGTATGCCCTGCCCTTCGATCCAGGCTCCTTCGATGCGGTCATCGCAGCGAACGTCTTGCATCTCGTCCCCGACCTGGAAGGGGCGATCGCCTCGCTCCGCCGCATGCTCAAACCTGATGGAAGACTCGTCGCGCCGACGTTCTGTCACGACGAAACGGTGGTGTCGAGGACTGTGTCCAGCCTGCTCGCAGTCACCGGATTTCCCGGCCATCGCCGCTTCACCCTCGAGTCCCTCGGAGCTTCGGTCGAGGCTGCGGGGCTCCGCCTAGAGCGCGTAGAGGTGATCCCGGGCCTGTTGCCGATCGGTTACGTGGAGGGACTTTCCTTTTCTTCGCGAGGGCTCGCGTGAAGCTCGTCTTGACTAGCATCGATCCGTGCGCCACGTTCCCGGCGCGGCGATCAACGGCGCCGCTGCTCACAAGGTTCATGTCCCGACGGATCCACATCTTGCTGGTCTGCGCCCTGCTGGTGCTCGTGACGGCGCCCCGCCTGGGGTTCGCCTGGTTTGTCGAGTCGGCGAGGGATGGCGCCGTCAGCATGCATGCGGATGGTACGCCATGCCACGACGACACCGATCCCGGGGCCCCTTGTGACGACGGTTGCCGCTGCGCGTGCTGCGCGACGGCTCGAGTCACCCCGCCCATCGTGACGGTGATAGTGGCACCGCCCAGCGGCCCAGCTGCTGTGCTCGCTGCGACAGTTCCCATCGATCTCCACCCCGCCCAAACTGCCCTCCGCCTGTTCCGGCCACCCAAAGCCTGACTCCGCAGCCGTCTCGGGCCGGAGGCGCAGCGCGCTTCCACTGGGTTCACCATCGACATCGCGAGCCGGCGATGTCGCGGAGAAGGTAGGATGACATGCGGTTATCGACATGTCGGCCGGCGCGCAGCGCGCTCCTGGCCGCTGGTTTCAGCGTCGCATTGAGTATGGCAGTCAGCGCGGGCTCTGCGGGGGAGCCCCCGGAAGGGCCGCGGCCGACAAGCCCCGCGACGCCCGATCGCAAGCTGCAGTTGACTTGGGATGATATCGTGCGCCGGGCCGTTGGTGACCCGCGTCGCGGGGTGGGGCTTGCGCGAGCCTCAGCGGCTGAGGCGGAGGTGGGGGTTGCGCGAGCCGCCCCAAACCCCACCCTCGAGCTGGGGCTCGGGCGTGGTCACGCCCGGGTTGGGGATGATGCGCGCACCGAATGGGGAGCCGCAGTGGAGATGCCGCTCTCCTGGATAGCTCGGCGTGGCCCCCGCATTGACGCGACCAAGCACGCGGTCGTCGCCGCGAAGCACGAGGCGCGGACGGCATGGTTGGAGGCGCTCTTCGAGTTGAACGACCTTTTTTGGCGAATCGCGCAGGACCAGAAGCTGATCCTGGAAATGGAGGCGCTCGCCGCGGAGACCTCGGCGATTGCCGACGCTGTTGGACGGCGGGTCGAAAAAGGGGAAGCGCGGCCGATTGAGCGGCTCAAAATCGACGTAGAACGCGAGGCCATCAACGGCGAGACGATGGCGGCCCGGCTTGCGCTCGAGTCCGAATCCCAACAACTCGCCACGTGGCTGGGCTTGGAATCCGCTCGGGTCGCGGTCACCGCCGAGCTCGACTCTGTTCCGAGCGTTCCCGAGCTGGCAGCGATCCGCGCACGGGTGCTTGCAAACCACCCCGCGATCAAGGCCGCGGAAGCCCGCGTTCGTGCCGCGACGGCGGAGCTGGACGCCGAAGGCAGGAATCGGATTCCGGAAGTGAGCATACGAGGGTTCACGCAAAGTGAGCTGGACCGTCGTGCATACGGCGCCAGCGTCAGTCTCGGCTTGCCGTTGTGGAACTGGAATTCCACGGGTGTCGCCCGGGCCCGCGCCCAAGTCGCGCTTGCGCGTCAGGAGTCGGCGCTCGTCGTGCGCGTCCTCGACGCGAGGCTCGCACAGAAGCAAGGACAGTGCGCTGCCGCGGTGTCCCTGGCGAAGGTGCACCGCGAGCGACTCTTGCCTGCAGCGGAGCAGAGCGCGGCAGTGGCGGCGACGTCCTACCGCCTGGGCGAAATAGGGCTTCTCGAAGTGATCGACAGCAGGCGCGTCCTTATCGATGCACGCAAGACTACCCTGACGGCATTGGGGCGTGCTCATGCCGAGTGCCAGCAGCTCGCCATCCTGGCGGGGACGGAGATGTCACCATGAGTGCGTGGGCGAACAAAGTTGTTTGGAGGCTCACCGTGTGCTGCGCGGTGGGGTTGTACGGGTGCGGGAAGGCAAGCTCCGCCGAGGCAAAGCGCGAGGGGGCTCCACCGCCAGCGGCCAGCGCGAGCGCGCATGCGGAGGGAGACGGGCACGCGGAACACGAGGAGAAGGAACACGAGGGCCACGGCGACGACGAAAAGTCAGATCTAGATCGGCCACTCGACGAGCTGTTCGGCATGACCTGCGAACACAAGAAGAAGACCTTCGAATGCGATGAATGCCGCTACGAGGTGGGCGTGGTGCGTGCGCCCTCGGCGCTGACCGAGGGCGGCCTCGTGAAGACGGCGAAAGCTGAGCGTCAGAAGGTGGCCGTACCCATCACGCTCACCGGGGAAGTGCGTTTCGATGAGCGGCGAGTCGGCCACGTCAGCTCCCAGGTGGAGGGCGTCATCAAGAAGGTCCACGTCGCGCTGGGCGATCGGGTGAAGGCGGGCCAGGCGTTGCTGGAGATCGACAGTATCGCCGTTGGGGATGCTCAATCTGCTTCCCTCGAGGCACAAGCCATGCTTGAGCTCGCGCGGCGGAACTTCGACCGCGTCTCGGCGTTGCGCAAGGAGAACATCGCGTCGGAGAAGGAATTCCTCGAGGCCAAGCAGGAGCTCGAGGCCGCCGAGATTCGCGCCCGCGGGGCCAGCGGCAAGCTTGCGCGTCTCGGGTCCGGCGGGCCGCGCGGGGGGCTGGCTCTCCGCGCCCCGATGGACGGCACTGTCCTGGTCATGCACGCCGTGTCGGGCGAAGTCGTCAAGTCCGACGAGCCTCTGGTCACTGTCGGCGATAACACGACGGTGTGGGTGTGGGCAGACCTGTACGAGCGAGACATCGCTGCCGTCCGACGCGGACAAGCAGCGCAGAAGCTCGGGGCGACCATCGCTGTGAAGGCCTATCAGGGGCAGGAGTTTCCCGGAATCGTGGACATGGTGAGCCCGGCGATGGATGAGTCGTCGCGTACCGTCAAGGTGCGAGTCGCGGTCGACAACTCCGACGGCTCACTGCTGTCGGGGATGTTCGCCGCCGTGAAGCTGTTTCTGCCCGGCACCGACGAGACGCTTGCGGTGCCGCGCGACGCCGTGCTCGAGGACGAGGGGCGGTCCTTCGTGTTCGTTCACCACCATGACGACTACTACGTCCGGCGGCCCGTCGTCGTGGGACGCACGTGGGCGGGATTCATCGAAGTGAAGAACGGGCTCGAGCCAGAGCAGACCGTGGTGGCCGACGGCGCGTTTCTCATGAAGTCGGATGTGCTGCGCTCCAAGATGGGCGCCGGCTGTGCGGATTGAGGGGAGGCTCTATGAAACTCGCAACATTCCTACTCAACAACCGTCTTCTCGTGGTCCTCGCCGCCGCCGTGCTCATTGTTGCCGGCGTGGTGGCTTGGACGCGCCTTCCCATCGACGCCTTTCCCGACGTCACGAACACCCAGGTCATGATCCTGTCGAAGTCGCCGGGGCTCGCCGCCGTCGACGTCGAGCAGCGTGTCAGCTACCCCATCGAACAGGTCATGCGAGGCTTGCCTCGCGTGAAGCAGGTTCGCTCGCTATCGAAGGCAGGGCTCTCGCAGGTTGTCATCATCTTCGAGGATGGTGTTGACACCTACTGGACTCGTCAGGTCGTGTTCGAGCGCCTGAGCCTGGCCCGCGAGGAACTCCCTCCCGGAGTCGAGCCCGAGCTTGGGCCTACCTCGACCGGTCTGGGCGAGATCCTCCAGTATACCCTCGATGGCGAGGGGAAGAGCGCTATGGAGTTGCGAACAGTGCAAGACTGGATCGTCGCACCCCTCCTCAAGCCAATTCCAGGTGTGAACGAGGTCAATAGCTTTGGCGGCGAGGTAAAGCAGTACCAAGTCCTGATATCGCCCGAGAAGCTCGTCAAGTACGGCCTTACCGTGAACGACGTGGTCGAGGCCGTCGAGCAGGGAAACGCCAACGCCGGAGGCGGAGTGGTCGTGCGTGGCTGGGAGCAGATGTACATGCGGGGCGTTGGCCTTGCCAAGGACATCCCCGACATCGAACAAATCGTCCTCAAGGCCGTCGACGGCTCCCCGGTCTACGTCCGTGACGTTGCGGACATCGTGATCGGCGCAGAGCCCCGGCAGGGCGCCGTGTCCCGCGACGGCAAGGGCGAGGTCGTGGCCGGCATGATCATCATGCTCAAGGGCGAGAATTCTGGGGACGTAGTAACCCGGGTCAAGGAGTCGATTGGCAAGATCCAGAGCACGCTCCCCGAGGGCGTGCGACTCAACGTGTTCTACGACCGGACCTCGCTCATCGAGGCGTGCATCAAGACCGTGGTCGACGCGTTGCTCGAGGGCGGGATCTTCGTCATCCTGGTGCTGTTCCTGTTCCTCGCAGAGCTGCGCACCGCCCTCATCGTCGTATTCTCACTGCCCTTCACCTTCCTGGTGAGCTTCATCCTGATGGGCTCCATGGGGATATCCTCCAACCTCATGAGCCTTGGAGGACTCGCGTTCTCGGTGGGCATGGTGGTGGATGCGTCCATCGTGGTGGTGGAGAACATCCGCCGCCACCTCGCGCACCAGACCGACAAGCAGCATAAGCGGCGCGTCGTGGCCGAAGCCCTCGTCGAGGTCGCGAGGCCCGTCGCCTTCTCCGTCCTGGTCATAGCGATCATCCTCGTGCCCTTGTTCACGCTTCAGGGCATCGAGGGCAAGATGTTCGCTCCGCTCGCGGCAACCATGCTCATCGCTCTCATGGTTTCACTGGTCGTGGCAGTCACGGTGATTCCGGTGCTCTCCGAGCTGATTCTGAAGCAGGTCCCCGAGAAAGAGTTCGGCTTCATTCGCCGCTTTCACCAGGCCTATATGCGGTTGCTCGGCCACGCTGTCCGGCGCCCCGCGGTAACCCTCGGGATCGCGGGCGCGGTGTTCGTCGCGTCTCTGGCGCTGCTTCCGTTCATGGGCACGGCATTCATGCCAGATCTCGACGAGGGGTCGATCGCGGTCAACGTCGTGCGCCTGCCCAACGCGTCGCTCGACGGGTCGGTCAAGGTGGCCGGCTTCATAGAGCAGCGCCTGCGCAGGTTCCCCGAAGTGGAGACCGTGGTGAGCAAGACCGGACGGGCCGAGATCTCGGAGGACCCGATGGGGCCCGAGCAGACGGACGTGTTCATCATGCTCAAGCCCAGGAAGCAGTGGGGTACCGGCAGAGACAAGGCCGCTCTGATACAGGCCATTCAGAAGGACCTCGCCCAGATCCCGGGGTTGCGCTTTTCCTTCTCCCAGCCCATCGCCCTTCGCGTGAACGAGCTCATTTCAGGCGTCAAGAGCGACCTGGCGGTGAAGGTGTTCGGCCCTGACCTCGAAGTGCTCAAGAAGTTCGCGGACCGCACCGGCAGCGTGTTGAACGGAATCGAGGGCGCGGAGGACGTGAAGGTCGAGCAGGTGTCGGGCATGTCCCAGCTCGACGTGGTCATCGACCGGCAAGCGGTGGCCCGGCACGGCATCAGGATCGGGGACGTGAACGCTGTTATCGAGACCGCAGTGGCCGGGAAGAACGCCACGACGTTGATCGAGGAGCAGCGCCGGTTCGCGGTGGTGGTCCGCTTCCCCGAGGCGGCCCGCGCAGATATCCCCGAGCTCGAGCGTCTGCTGGTCACCGCGCCGGGCGGAGAGCTAGTGCCCTTGGCGCAGATCGCCACGCTGGCGGTTGTGGAGGCGCCGGCGCAGGTGAGCCGGGAAAACGGCATGCGGCGCGTTGTGGCCGAGGCTAACATCCGTGGTCGAGATCTCGGCGGATTCGTCTCCGAGCTTCAGACGAAGCTCGCACCGATGGTAAGTGAGTTGCCGTCCGGCTACTATGTCGAATACGGGGGACAGTTCGAGAATCAGCAACGCGCCATGCGCCAGCTCGCCATTGTCGTGCCCGTCGCGCTTCTGCTGATCTTGGTATTGCTCTACATGGCGCTGGGATCGTTCTCGAACGCCGCGCTGGTGCTGCTCAACCTGCCATTCGCGCTAGTAGGCGGAGTGATCGCGGTGGTCGCTTTCCGCATGCCAATCTCGGTATCAGCCGCAGTCGCGTTCATCGTGCTGCTCGGCATTGCGGTACAGAACGGCGTCGTACTGATTGCCTTCTTCCGCCAGCTCCGGGAACGAGGAGAGTCCGTGGCCGACACGGTGACCAAAGGGTGCGATCTTCGCTTCCGACCGCTGTTCATGACGGCGCTGGTGAGCTTCATCGGCCACCTGCCGATGCTGTACGCCACGGGTTCGGGCGCGGACATTCAGAAGCCTCTCGCCGTGGTAGTCATGGGCGGCCTCATCACGTCGACCCTTCTGACGCTTATCGTGTTGCCGACGCTTTATTCACTCTTCGCAACCCGCTTCGCCCCTGCCAAGGCAGAGGTCGAGATCTAGGAGACGGTCATGAAGGAGATCCGGGCGGTCATACAACGTTTCATGTTGGACAAGGTCATCGATGAACTGCAGGAGCTGCCGAACCTGCCAGGCATCACCATGGCGATGGTGTATGGCTTTCGGAGGCAAGGCGCTGGCCTCAACCCGTTGGACCTCGACGGCGAGGCGAAGATGGCCAGGATTGAGCTCGTCGTTCCGGACGCGCTCGCGGAGAAGGTGATCGAAACCATCGCGCGGGCTGCGCGCACTGGGCGCAGCGGCGACGGGAAAATCTTCGTATACGAGGTGGAGGATGTCATCAAGATCCGGACAGGCGAGCGCGGTGAGAGGGCCATATAGCTTGGACGGCCCCGATCCGTCCACGGAGGACTCATGATTTCCACACTACTGTCAAGCTGCCGGCGGCTCGTCCTGCCGGCGGCTCTGTTCGTCGCGACCGCGTGTCGGGAGCAGCCGACCGGAGCCCCGCCAGACCCCGCCAGCGCGTCACCGTCAGACATTCCACTCTCGGGCATGTGCGCCCCCACCTCGACACAAAGCTGCGCGGAGTGGTGTGCCGAGCATGGCAGACCCGAAGCCGAGTGCGTGGTCTGCCAGCACAGAGGCGACCGTTGACGAAAAGCCTTGGGACAGCTTCCAGACGCCGCCCGCCCGGGCTCGGAGGAGGTTTCTCGAACTCAGGCCTCGCTCCGGGGCGGCGGTCGCAGGTCGCAGCCCCAGGTTCGCGAAGCCGCTCCGCTCAGATCAGACGCCCTTCACCGTCGTCGTGAGCGGAATCGGCTGGGTGAGACAGTAAACGCCCGGGCACCGTTCGCGCGTCGCCTTCTCTACCTCGGCCAGAGCTTCGTCCGAAGCATCCGAGTCCGCCACGACGCTGATGGTGACCTCCTCCACGACCGGTGCGTCACCCAACCCGAACGCGCGTGAGAGGTTCACCTTGTTCTCGACGATGACTTTCATGCTTCGCAAAGTTACGCCCTTCTCGCTTGCGACCGCTGCGAAGGTTCCCGCGAAACACGCCGAAAGCCCGAAGAGGCAGTACTGGATGGGATCGGGCGCAAGTCCCTCGCCGCCCATGAAAGGAGCAAGGTCCGCTTCGACGCGAGTCTCGCCCTTTGGACTCGCCATCGTCGAGGCGTACTGCGGTCGACCGTCCACGAGGTTCCACACGCCCTCCACGCGCTTCGACTTCCGAAGCAGGCTGGGGTCGGCTTTCGCCTCTGCAACGAACGCCATGACGGCGTCCACATTCACGTTGTTCGGCTTCATCAATTTCCCTTTCTGGCGGCATCCGGCTGTCCGGTAGCGGCACGAAATCCATCGATCAACCCGGCAGCGGCTTCGCGGATATCATCCGCGGTGGTGAACCTGCCGACCGTAAGGCGTACAGCGCCGAGCGCTTCGGCAGCGGTGAGCCCCATCTCGAGCAACACCGAAGAGGGTGACTCGCCTCCCTCATGGCAGGCGGAGCCGGTGGACGCGGCAATCCCCGAGGCCCCCGCAAGCACTGCACTGCCGCGCGTGCCTGGGAACGCCACGTTGAGCGTGTTCGGCAAGCGCTCGGTCGGATGCCCGTTCAATCGCAGCCCCGGAATCGCGTCGCTCAGCCGATGCCAGAGGTCGTCCCGCAGCCCGGCCACTCGCGCCGCTTCCGCATCCATGTCTCGCAGCGCGAGCTCGCATGCCTTGCCGAGTCCCACGATGCTCGCGACATTCTCCGTGCCCGGTCGGAGGCCGCGTTCGTGCCCTGCCCCGAGCAGCAAGGGTCGAATCGGAGTCCCTCTGCGCACGAACAACGCTCCGACCCCCTTCGGTGCGTAGAGCTTGTGTCCCGCGATCGACAGCAGATCCACGCCGAGTTCCTGGACGCGAGTCGATATCTTCCCGACCGCCTGCGCGGCGTCGGTGTGAACGAGGGCACCCCTTGCCCGAGCGATCTCGGCAATCGCCCGAATCGGCATGAGCGTGCCGGTCTCGTTGTTGGCGAGCATCACCGTCACGAGAGCTGTGTCGCCGCGCACGAACGGCAGCAGGTCCCTGGGTTCGACCTTCCCCGTCGCGTCGACAGGAATTCGGGTCACCTCCCAGCCCTGCTCTTCGAGCAGTGAACACGGTCGGTGCGTCGCCGGATGCTCGACCGACGATGTGACGATGTGCCTGCGGTCCGGTCGCTGGGCGGCAACTCCCCGGATAGCGAGGTTGTTGGCTTCGGTGCCGCCCGACGTGAAGAGCATCTCGTCCGGATCGCACCCGAGCAAGGCCGATACGTGTCCCCGAGCGGTTTCCACTGCGGCTTTGGACCGCGCCCCGTAAACGTGGCCGCTCGACGGGTTGCCGAAGTGCGTCGTGAGGAACGGCAGCATCGCCTCGACGACCTCCTGATGGATCGGAGTCGTTGCGTTGTAGTCGAGATAGATGGCGCTCTCCGCGGATCTCGTCGTGTTGCTCACAGCCAGCTCCAGAACCAGTGTTTCTCGAACAGCACCTTGCCGGCGTGCCAGAGCATGCTCGGTCGATGCATCTTCACCGCGGGGCGCGGCTCTGCGTAGAAGTCCCCGCCTCCGTACCCAGCTCTGCCGTTGCCCGATTCGATGAAGCACACGCCATGGCCGTCGAATCCGGCGCCGCGCTCCTTGCCTGATATCGCACTGGCGATATTCCTAGCCACGGCTTCCGCCTGCGCGTGGGCAAACACGCCCGCTTTAGGCAGTGGCTTGCCCATGGTCAACGGAATGACTGTCACGTCGCCGACTGCGTAGACGTTCGGGAACGCGGTCTCGAGCGTGTGGCGGTCTACCGAGACCCACCCGGAGTCTCCCGTCAACCCGGCCTCTCGCACGACCTGCGGGGCACGAATGGGAGGAACGAAGACCAACAGGTCGAAGTCCGCCGTCTTGCCGTTGCCAAATTCGATGCGGCGCTCGCCTGGGGAAACGCGCGTCACCTGGTGCTGCGGGTGGTACGCGATCCCCTGCTGCTCGACCATTTGCGTGACCATCGCCGATGTTTCCGGGCCTGCAACGCCCATGGGCGCCGGCTCGGACGCGTACAGGTCAATGGTGACCTTGTCCCGCACTCCCTGACGTCGCCACTGTGCTTCGAGGAGCATCGCAGCCTCGTAGGGTGCCGCAGGGCACTTGTACGCAGGCGCGGCAGTGAGCACGACCACCCGTCCGGCATCGAAGGTCCGCAACGCGTCCCGAAGGCGCACCGCTCCTTCGAGGTTGCAGAACGTGTGACCAGCCTCGGCAAGACCGGGAATGGCAGACGGAACGAAGTCAGCTCCAAGGGCGACAATCATGTAGTCGGCCGAGACTGTCTTCCCATCGACGACGGCCTCCCGCCTGGCCGGATCGATGCGCTGGATGTCGCCCCGAATGACATTGATGCCCTTGCGCTCGAGGCGCGCCAGCGGGCGCGAGACCTGTTCCGGGGTTCGGTCGCCGGTCATCACCCACAGAAATGAAGCGGCGAGCGAAAACGACTTCTCGCGATCGACCAGCGTGATGCGATGCCCCTTGGGCAGACGTTTTCGCAGGACGTTCGCTGCGACCAGGCCACCGACGCCGCCGCCCAGGATCAGTACAGATTGAGCCATCGAAGCATCCCCCTTGTGATTCAGAACACTAGAACGCGCTGAGATTCGAGGGTGGCTGCGGTCAGCTCATCGAGCGTGCTGCGTTTGCCACCTTCGGCCATCTCCTCGTCTTTCATGCCTCGTGCATCCATGCAGGTGCCACAGAGGAGCACTTTGCCACCGCGCTTCGCCACGCCCCGGAGCATGCGTTCCACGTTGTAGTATCCGTTGGGCGTTTGCTGGCCGGCCTTGGCCGACGCCACCGCGTCGCCCATCAAGAACACCGTCAGTTCGAGTCCCTCGGACATCTTCTGCAAATTGAGTGCGAGGCGAAGTCCGTTGTAGGTGCGCTCTGTGCCGTAGGGAGGATCGTTGAGGATGATGAGTGTCTTCACTTCGCTTGTCTCTTTTCTCAGTGGGAAGGAGAAGGGGTTGCTTCGACGGGGAGCCCGGCGTCCCGCCATTCGGGATACCCGTCCGACATGCGTCGGGCGTGGAAGCCCTTCCGGCGCAGCATGCGCACGGCTTCAGCGGCGAGCACGCAATAGGGTCCGCGGCAGTAGGCGACGATTTCGCGTCCGGAGGGCAATTCCGCGAGCCGTCTCTGCAGCTCGGCCAGGGGCACTGAACGTGCCCCCTTGATGTGGCCGGCGTCGTATTCCTCGGGGGGGCGCACGTCGATCACCGTGACGTCGCCTTCGCGAACACGTCGCAGCAAGTCCCTCTGGGGGACTGCCTCGAGCCCGTCGATGCCGCCGTAGTAATCGCGCACCAGCCGTTCGACCTCCGCGAGCCGGTCTTCAGCGAGGTCGCGAAGCGCCCGGTACCCACGGAGAACCGCGGGGTCGGCGAGCCGGTAGAAGACCTGCAGGCCGCTCTTTCGGGAGGCAACGAGGCGGGCGGCCTTGAGCACCTGCAAGTGCCGCGACGTGTTGGCGAGGGTCAGGCCGGTTTCGCCGGCGAGCGTTTCGACGTTGCGTTCTCCCTGGGCGAGCACGTCGATGAGCTCGATGCGCTTGGGGCTGGCGAAAGCGCTGCCGACGAGCGCGAACTGCTCGAACATGGCGTCTTTGAAATCGCGGCTCTTCATCGGTGCTCCACACTATTCAAGCGAACGCTTGATTAGTAGAGTCGCGATACCTCCGTGTCAAGCCCCCCTTCGGCTCCGGCCGTCAGCAGCACGCCGGCGTCTGGACAGCGTCTGCCTCCACCGCTCCGCTGCCGAGTTCGCGCGCGAGTCGGCCAAGGGGTCTTCGACATCCCTTCAGACCGATCGAGCGGCGCACCACCCCGTCGACGACTCCACGGCGAGTTCGAGCCTCAAGCGTGAGGCCGCGGTGCGTTGTCGTCGTGATTGGCTGCGTCACGAGACTCTCGAGGTCATCCGGGGTCGGCTCGCGGATGCTTCGGGCGCCTTGCTGTGCATGCCGAGGTAGAATTCACCCCGCACCACCGTCCACTGGCTGCAGCGGCGAGAGGCACTCCGAACCATCGATGCAGGCGGGATTGTGCCCATGTTGGTCGAGACAGCAGACCTGCGAGTCCCCGCAGCAACCCGAGCCACAGGCGGAGCCACACGAAACGTCGAGATTGGCGTCGCCTTCTGCCGCATCGTCGTCGGGCCTCGTTGCCGGTGGCGCCGAAATACCGGATGACGGTCTGGCCCCGTATTCCGGGCTGTACTTCTGCTCAGGCAGATCCATCCCTCTCCGGGGATCTTCTTCTCACTACTTCAGGGCTTGATCTAC
>JAJZQG010000403.1 GCA_021847645.1 Myxococcales bacterium | reverse complement strand
CTGACCAAGAACGGCGCCTACGAGGACCTGGGCATCACCGCGCTGGACGCCACGACCTATCAATTCACCTTCCGCCAGGAGTTCGGCGGGGGCCTGGACCTGCTCGCCAAGCTCCCCACCACGGCCTGCCAGGCCGACCGCAAGTGCTTCGATCTGTCCATCGGCAAGATCTCCAACGACGAGATGTCGCAGCTCGAGACCAACGACGAGTGGTACCGCCATTCGCCCTGGAGCAGCTTCGATCCGGCCAAGGTCGATCCGTCGCGCATCGAGACGGTGACGCTGGCGGCGTGGCCCGAGAAGCGCTCGTACGACGCGTGGTTCGACTACAACCGGCTGTTCGCCGACGGCAAGGTCACCATCGCCGTGCACTTCGGCTGGGACTACCACTCTGAATACCACCTCAAGCACTCGAGAGAGGTGTACGACTGGCTCACGGGCACGGAGGGGTTCACCTCGCCGGTGGACTCGTACGACAACCTGACCCGCACGTCGGGGCCGCTGACCAAGACGATCACGGCCAATGGCAAGCCGGTGACCGTGGAGATATCGCTGTTCTGGGGCAAGCCCGGCACCGACACGGATCCGGCGACCTCTGCAGGCGGCAAGGTCCTCGAGAACGATATGCGGCAGTCCTTCAAGGACAAGGAGATTATCGTGTACTCGGGCCACTCCGGGCCTTTCTATGGCTTCGCCCTGGCGGACTGGAACGCAACGACCGAGGGGGATCTCGACGACTCGGAGATTCCGACGATGGAGATGCCGTCGGATACGTATCAGGTTGTCGTTGCCGAGGGCTGCGACACGTACGCGCTCGGCGAGGCGTTCCGGCTCAACCCAGCGAAGGCCGGGGGCAAGGACATCGATGTGGTCACCACGACCAGCTTCTCGAACGCGGCGACGGCGGAGGGGACCAAGGACACGCTGCGTGCCATCTACGGCGACGACGGCGCCGGCCATCAGAAGCCCATGACGTTCGTGGAGTATCTGGGCGCGATGGACGCCAACTCGCCGTGGTTCACGACGATGTACGGCGTGCACGGGCTCGACGACAACTCGCACGCGCACCCCTATGCGCGCGCCGATCTGGTCTGCAAGCCCTGTGAGAGCGACGCAGACTGCGGTGGGCTGGGCAACAAGTGCACGCGCCTGGGGGCGTCGGAGAAGTTCTGCACGTACTACTGCACGGCCGACGACGGCTGCCCGGCGGGCTACCAGTGCTTGCCGGTGGCGCAAGGCTCGACGATCACCTCCAAGCAGTGCGCGCCGATGAATCTGACGTGCGAGGTGGCTCCGCCCGCGCCGGCTGGACCGGACGTCATCATCAACGAGGTCTTCGCCTCGCCCAAGGCCGGCACCGGAGACGCGAACGGTGACGGCACGATCAGCGCAACGGACGACGAGTTCGTCGAGTTGGTCAACATCTCGAGCAAGGAGATCGACCTGACGGGATGGAGTCTGGCGGACTCGGTGATGACCCGCTACGCGTTCCCGGCGGGCACGAAGCTGGCGGCGGGCAAGTCGCTGGTGGTCTTCGCGGGGGGTGTGCAGGCCAGCTTCCCGCCGTTCGGCGGCGCGCAGGTGTTCTTGGCCTCGCAGAACAAGCTGGGACTCAACAACAGCGGAGACCAGGTGGTGCTGACCAACAGGTCGGGCGACGTGGTCGACCAGATGTCCTACGGATCCGAGGGCGGCGGGGGCCAGTCCCTCGTGCGGGCCACCGACGGCGACCCGAAAGCCGCGTTCGTGCTGCACGGCGGCGCCGGGTATTCGCCCGGTGTGCGAAGCGACGGCTCGCCGTTTTGAGCGGGCGGGCGGCGTGTCCAACGGCGCGCCGAAGTGCTAGGCTCGCCCGTCACATTCGATGATCATCGCGCACCTGTCGGACTTCCACATCTGTGCCTACGGGGCACGCCTCACCCAGCTGCAGGACATGCCGAGCAGGTCGACCCCGGTGGGGCGGGGCTGGGAGACCGTCCGTCGAGAGGGCGATTGGCGCATCCAAAAGCGTCGCGCGAGCGACAGCAGCTTTCGCATCCGCGACCAACTGCGCCTGGTCGACGACAACGGCATTGTCCACCGGGTGACCAAGACCTTGTGGGGAGTGGGGGAGAGCCGCGCCATCGACGAGTTGCTCGGGCTGGTGGACGTGCGTCGTCGCAACACGCCGCAGGAGCTGGCGGAGAATTTCCCGAGCGAAGCCGAGCTCGAGACGCGGCTGCAGCGCGATCCGGAGAACCTGAATCTGCGCTTCTGTGCCGTGGCCCACGCGATGCGTCGCGACAGGCCCGACCGGATTGTCATCACAGGCGATCTGACCGACGACGCGGAAGGATTCGACCTGATTCTGCGCGGGTTCGAGCCCTTCTTCGAGCGAGGCCAGATCTCGTGCGTCCCCGGCAATCACGACGTCTACGGCACGCCGCCGCTGTGGGTGCGAAAGGCGCATCGCAAGAAGGAAGCCGAGAAACGGCTGCTCTGGGCGACATTCGCCTCGAGCGTGGGATTGCCCGCCAAAGGAAGCCACGTCCGGGAGCTGGGCGACGGCGTGTTGCTGGTGTCCTTCGACAGCTGTCACCACGCGCCGTTGCCGGGGAGCGCCTCGGGCATGGTGCACGAGCGCGACCTGCACAAGGTGGCGCGGGAGCTCGACGGTCTGGGCAAGCAGGTCCGGCTGGCGTGTCTGCACCACCACGTGGTCAATCCGCCGCTGCGCCACGTGGGGCTTTCTCCGATCCAGGCTGGCATGCGTCTGCGAAACGCCAAGCGCGTGTTTGCCATGCTCAAGGAGCTGCGTTTCCAGCTCGTGATGAACGGGCACCGCCACGTAGGCTACCGGTACCACCCGGCCAACTCGCCGCTGTTTCTCAGCGCGCCGTCGTCGACCATCGGGTGCCGGTCGGGTGAGAAGCCGTATTATTGGAGAGTCGAGATCGATGGGGACAGTGTCGGGGCGGTTCAGGAAGTGCCTATCCCGCCGAGGATCTGAAGGCTCGTCCGCGCGCGCTGGTCAATCCGGCGCCGTGCCCGGGCCGAGAGAATCAAGGCGGACGCGAAGCACGGTCATCCCGCCCTGACCCTGGTACATGGAGAAGACTTCGTCGCATGTCAGGGCGATGGGCCAACCCCAGCCGCCTCCCACGCTC
>JAJZQG010000189.1 GCA_021847645.1 Myxococcales bacterium | reverse complement strand
GCTCAAGAGCTGCTGCCAGTCGTTCTGCCAATCGGGCCTGGGCTGGGGGACGGCGGTCGTGCTCATGCCAGCCCCTTGCCGGATGTCTCCGACCTGGGCCAAGAAAACTGCTAACAGCTATGGGGGTAGGGCGTGGGCGCAGGACAAGGCTCAGCGGGCCATGTCGGTGGGGCTAGATTGCGTGGGAACGGCCGGATGCGCGTTCCATGGGACGTCGGGCAACGACAGCGAGCTCCCGGTGCCCACCGATCTGGTGTACCTGAGCGCCAATCCTGTGCCGGATGCCCTGTGCCATGTCTCGGGACAGTCTGAGCACTACGTCAAGTGCTGCGAGCACGATCAGACCAAGCCCCAGCCGATGTACAGCTTCGAGGGCGATGCGGACACGGTGATCGTCCGGCTTCCGAACGGTGATGTCGGCCAGCTCGGGGTGATGGAGCGGTGGAAGCACCGCGACTTCCCGGACGCACTCGGTGTATGCAACGTGAGCCCAGAGAGAAACGGCAACGCGCTCGTGTTTCGCATCTCGCACGACTGCGGCCATACTTGGGATGTGATGGGCGAGATCAACTCGAGCGACGTCAGCGACCCCGGCAGCGGCCTGAACTTTGGCGACTATGCCGGTGGCTTCGACCGCCCCGAGATGTACTACGACCCGTGGAGCGGCACCATCTGGGCGGCCGTGTCGGCGACCGGCGTCACGGCAGACTCGAACCCGTACGCAGTCCAGGTTCTGTTCTCCTCGGCCGACCTGGGCAAGACGTGGGTGCAGGCGCGCAGCTTCATCGCCGGCTACACGGCGCACGTGATGACCTCCACGCCCCGAGGCAGGCTCTATGTGTTTCAGTGCACCCCGAGCGGTCAACCGCTGCTCTTCTGGACCGACGACGGCGGGGCGACCCTGCAGAACGCGATGGTACCTGTCGCGCCGGCCGACGAGTGCGCGCTGCTCGGCAGCACGGACCAGGGCAAGGATCCGATCCGCGGCAATCTTCGCAACCTCGTCACCGGACCGTCGGTCAGCCTCGTGCAATCGTCGCCCACGGCCGACATCCTTCGCGGGGCCTACGAGCACGCGGAAGTGGTCACCCTGCCCAACGGCAAGCTCACCGATCGCCAGAGCCTGGTCGTTGCCACCTTCGAGGTTGTCAAGCAGGGGCCGGCCGCAGGCCAAGTGCGGCTGTTCGCCACGCACCGCCTGTCGGCGGCCGATCTGCGGGACAGCCTGCTGTACCCGAGCTTCATGAACCCGGACCCACTCGGCGGCGTGGGGGAGAATGACCCGCTGAGCGACACCTCTCTGCTCACGTGGCTCGAGACGTACCCATGGATGGGCACGGTGACGATGCGGCAGCGCGCGGCAGCGGTAACGGGGATCAACGCTTGGTCGGATCCGTTCGACGTGGCGGTGCGCGATGGCAAGCTCGCGCTCTGGACGCCGAGGATGAGCTGCGGTCCAGCGTACACCCGCAACCCGCCCGAGCCTTCGCTCGACCGCGCTGGCAACCAGAAGACGGAGTGCTGGTCGGGCGACTATCACCACGGCGCGTTTGTCGACAAGCAGGGCGACGCGCTGAGGTTCCTACCGGTGTGGCCGGAGAGCGACCTCAGCGCGTGCGCGCCGACCTGCCCGGCTCCGAACCTGGAAGTGCACGCGAATTTGGTGACGGTGCGCGAGGTGCCGCAATGAGCGGGCAGCGATGGGCGCTGGTCGCGCTGCTGGGCGCGTTGCCTTTCGCTGGATGCGGCGGCAAGGCCCTGACTCTGGCGCCGCCGACCGCAGAAGCGAGGGACGGGGCGACCGATGCACCGAGCGAGCCTGACCAGCAGGCTCCGGACGCGAGCAGCGACACCGGCCTGCTCGATGCGATCTCGGAGCCGGGGATCGACGCGGGCCCGGACGTTGCTGATGCGTCTCACGACGTGGCCGAGGAGTCCGACGCCGAGCCAGAGACAGGAACCGACGCGGGCGCGGACGCTGATGCCGGGTGGGACCACACGTGCTGGTGCAAGAACTGGGATGACCAACGGTACCCTTACGATTTCTTCAGTCAGACCTCTTGCGTCAACGGCCTGGACACCTGTGCCCCCGGTGAGGTGTGCTGCGCACTCACATGCGTGAGCCCGTCAGTATGCGTGAACACGGTTGATGGGTGGAACAACACGATGCCTCCGCCAGCGCCTCAGCCCCCGCCGGATGATTGTTCGCACTATTTCTCCTTCTTCCCCCAGTGTATTCCCGCCGATGAGTGCGCCCCGGATGGCGTCCTCACGCGCAGGGACTACGATCAGACCGTCGACTACTTCCCGATGTGCACTTATCCTGGCTACACGCCCGCTCCCTAGCGGCGCGCCCGACGGCGGTTCCGATGCGGCCCCATCTTCCATCCGCCATCTTCGCCGCGTCGGTGCTGTCAGCGTGCGGCGGCAAGGCCGTGACGACCGCGCCGGCCGGATCCGTGACGTGCGACTTCAGCCTGGTCCCGGCGGGCCGGTGAACGGGCGCTGGCCGCCCGCGCATCCCTTGACAACGTCGCGCCGAGCGCGGAACGATGCCCGGCCATGCAGGGGTGGATGACGATGCCGAAAACGCTCTACGCAATCCTGGCCCGCAGCGCCGAGGCCCACAGCTTCAGCGCCCGAACCGAGGCGGCCGATTCCACCGTCGTCCAGGTCTTCTCGTTCAACCACACCCCCGGCTGACCCGCGGAGCAGCGTTGATGGCCACCAGGAGAGCCTCGCCCCGGCGAGCCGAAGAACCCGCAGCTCATCCGGGCCTGGAGGCCAAGCTCTGGTCCGCCGCCGATGCGCTGCGCGACAACATGGAGGCGTCCGAGTACAAGCATGTCGTGCTCGGCCTCGTGTTTCTCAAGCACATTTCGGACACCTTCGAGGCCAGGCACGCCGAGCTCGAGACCCGGCGCAGCGACGGTGTCGATCCCGAAAACCCTGACGCCTACCGGTCCGCGAACGTGTTCTGGGTGCCCCGGGTGGCGCGGTGGCCCGCGCTGCAGGCCAATGCCTCTCAACCCCGCATCGGCAAGCTCGTTGACGACGCGATGAGCGCCATCGAGCGTGATAATCCGTCCCTGGAGGGCGTGCTGCCCACGGACTACGCGCGTCCGGGCCTGGACAAGCAGCGCCTTGGGCAGCTCATCGGCTTGATCGGCGAGATGGGCATGGGACGGCCGGCCGACCGGGCCAAGGACATCCTCGGTCGGGTCTACGAGTATTTCCTCGCCCAGTTCGCCAGCGCGGAGGGCAAGCGAGGCGGACAGTTTTACACGCCGTCGCAGGTCGTGCGGCTGCTCGTCGAGGTGCTGGCTCCCTACAAGGGTCGCGTGTACGACCCTTGCTGCGGCTCGGGCGGCATGTTCGTCAGCAGCGAGAAGTTCATCGAGGCCCACGCGGGCAAGCCTGCTGACATCTCCATTTATGGTCAGGAGTCCAACTATACGACCTGGCGTCTCGCCAGGATGAACCTCGCCATTCGAGGCATCGACGCCCACGTCGCCCACGGTGACACCTTCCGCGACGACAGGCATCCCGACCTGAAGGCCGACTACGTACTCGCCAATCCGCCGTTCAACGACAGTGACTGGCACGTTGGTGCCCACAAGTCCGACGAGCGCTGGGCGTTCGGCACGCCGCCCAGGGGCAACGCGAACTTCGCGTGGGTGCAGCACTTCATCCACCACCTGGCCCCGTCGGGCCTGGCCGGATTCGTGCTCGCCAATGGATCGATGTCCTCCAACCAGGCGGGCGAGGGCGAAATTCGCAAGGCGCTGGTCGAGGCGGATCTGATCGATGGCATGATCGCGCTACCGGGGCACCTGTTCTACGCGACGCAGATTCCCGTCTGCCTCTGGTTCCTGGCGCGCAACAAGCGAGACGATCGTTTCCGCGATCGGCGTGGCGAGACGCTGTTCATCGATGCGCGTCATCTGGGCCGGATGGTCGACCGGGTCCATGCGGAGCTGTCGGACCAGGACATCGGGCTGATCGCGCGGACCTTCCACGCATGGCGCGGTGACGAGGGGGCGGCGGCCTACCAGGACCAGCCGGGATTCGCGAAGTCCGCTACGCTCCAGGACATTCGTGCTCATCGCCACGTGCTGTGCCCGGGCCGCTACGTGGGATTCTCCTCGAGACCCAAGCTGGTGTGGAACCACGCGGAGCTGCAGGCAGAGCTCGCCGAGCTGCTCGCGCGATTCGAGAGCGTGGAGAGCGCGTCGGCGGCCTCCCTTCGCGTGCTCCGGGAGCTGGGCCGTGGCTGAACCCTACCTCGATTGCCCCGCCCATTGGCTGCGCGCAACACTCGAACCCGACCCGCTCAGCGAGCTGATCGTTCGCGTGGACATCGGCGGCACGCCGAGCACCAAGGTAAAGCGCTATTGGGACGGGGACATTCCCTGGCTCACCCCCAAGGAGGTCACCGGATTGACCGACGGGCTCTTCGTCTCCCGCACGCAGCGTTGCATCACGCGGGCTGGACTCGAGCATTCGGCGGCCAAGCTGCTTGCGCCGGGCACGGTCATGCTCACCAAGCGCGCCCCGGTCGGGGCCGTGGCGGTCAATGCCGTTCCCATGGCGACCAACCAGGGCTTCTTGAACTTCCGCTGCGGAAGGCGCTTGCGGCCCTTGTACCTGGCCTACTGGCTTCGCACCAACAAGCCCTACCTCGACAAGGTCGCTAACGGCTCGACCTATCCCGAGCTGTATCCGAATGACCTGTTCGAGTTCGAGATTGCCGTCCCTTCCCTCGAGACCCAGGACCGCATCCTCGAGATCATCCGCGCGCTGCAGTTCGCCTCGCTGCTGGGACCGCCCCTGGAGCAGTCGGTGACCGCTCCGGAGCGGATGGTCGCCATCCAGGAGCACAACCGCCGGCTGAGCCGGATCCGGGACGATATCCTTCCCGCGCTGCTGGCCGGGGCCCTCGACGGGTCCCTGCGCACGTAGGCGGCAAAGCGGGCGGCTCCCGGGACCGCGTCGCGCGCCCGGCCACGTCAGCTCGCCGGATTGGGATCGACGCCGACCTGGCCGGATGGCCGCGTCCCATCGCCCTCGGATCCTCCGGCTGTCGCGCTCTCGCCCGTCTGCTGCGTTCGCGGCTGTCCCGCGTCTCCCGCGCGCACCGGAATCGTCAGGATGAAGGTCGAGCCGCCGCCTTCGGTGCTCTCCACCCAGGCTTGGCCTCCGTGGCTCCTGGCAATGTGCTGCACCAGCGCCAGCCCGATGCCGCTGCCGCGTATCTGACGCTCCCGCGCGCCATGCCCCCGCACGAAACGCTCGAAGACGAGACGCCGCTCCTCGGGCGCGATCCCGGGACCATGGTCGACCACCCGCAGCTCCAGCGTCCTGGCGCCCCGCGGGCTCACGACGACCTCCAGGCGCTTGCCGTCCTTCGCGTACTTCACCGCATTGTCGATCAGGTTCAGCAACGCCAGCTCGATCGCCCGCGCGTCGTGCAGCGTGGCGGGAAGCTGCGGGGCGACCTGCAGGGTCACCTCGAGCCCCTCGCCCTCGGCACGATATCGACACGCCTCCACCGCGCGTTTGACGGTCTCGCCCAGATCGCCCTGTTCGAAGTCGTAGGCGGCCTTGCCCCGCTCGACCCGCGCGAAGTCCAGCACGTTCTCGATGAGCGCCGACAAGCGGTCGCTCTCCCGCACGATGATCGACAAGTACTGTTTTCGCTTGGCGTCGTCGCGAACCCGGTCCGTCGCGAGCAGCTCGGAGAACATCCGGACCAGGGCCAGCGGCGTCTTGAGCTCGTGGCTGACGTTGGCGACGAACTCGCTCTTGAGGGCCGCTAGCCGCCGCTCGCGCTCGGCAGCGACCACCACGATCACCACGCCCGAGACCACCACCAGGAATGAGACGCCCACGGTGATCATCTCGAGCTCGCGCCTGCGCTCCACGTTCGCGCCGTACTCCGCTGCCGTGGTCAGCGTCGCGTGCAGCCGCCAGCCGTACAGCGTCGTCTGGAACGGCCGTCCCACCGTCAGCTGGCTGCCGCGAACGGGCTCGCCGAACACGGTGCGGCCTTCCTCGTCCGCAACGTACATGTTCGCGTGCCCGGTGGCGTCTTCGAGCAACCGCGGGAACAGGTAGTGCACGATCTGCGGCACGTCGTGCCAGGCCACGATCAGGTACCGCTTGTCGCCCACCTGCCGCTGCCAATAGCTGATCAGATACGACTGCTCGTCGATCGAGCGGTGCAGGTGCCGCAGTTCATCGATCGGCGGACGCGACAGCTCCAGGTGCGGCAGCAGTCGATAGACCAGCAGGCGGCGGAACTCGTCGTCGTCGGGCCCGGGCTTGCGCGAGGCGAAGTCGAGCACCTCGTGGTCGCCGGTGGCATTGAGCACGAGCACGGCCCGCACGGTCGGCGTCTCGCGCGCCGCGGTCGGCAGCCAGCGGTGCGCCAGCTTGCCGATGAACGCAGGGTCGGCCACGGCCACCACCACGTTGTCTTCCTCGACGATGCGCTTGTCGACCCGGTCGGCCTTCTCGTTGGCGACCGACAGGGTGGCTTCCATCACCGACCGTTCGCGCAGCTTCTCGATCTGGAAGGTCGTTCTGTAGGTGATGACCGCGAGCACCACCACGGCCAGCACGACGGCTGGCGTGAGCAGGAACGTGAGCATCTGCTCGCGGCGGGTACGTTCGGTCATGACCGCCGTAGCCTAGCTCGCCTGGGGCGATGATGGCAGGATCGCGAGGTCCACGAGCTCAGCGCGGCGGCGGCGTCGTGTCGGTGCTGAACACGATCCCCCGGGCGGCCAGGAACTCGCTAAATGCGTCGGCGATATACGCCATGCCGTCGAGGTGCTGCTTGATGTACGTCCGGCCCGGCGCGCATCCAACCTCCAGCACGCCCAGGAACCGGCCTCCTTGCGCCACGGCAGCGGCGAGAATGAGCGACGGCTCCGCGCCCAGCGCGGTCCAGCGCCCCCCTCGCGCCCGGGGATCGGCCGACGTATCCACCACGAACGGCGTGCGGCGCTGCATGATCTCGGTCAACAGGGGATCGCGCTCCGAGGTGCGTCCTCCCAGCACGCTGGCGGCGTTGGGGCCAACGGCGCGCGCGACGACGAACTCGCGACGGTTGATGTCGTACAGTTGCACCATGCCGTACTGGCTCTGGAGCTTCTCGAGCGCCAGCGACAGGACGAACTCCGCACCCTCCTGCACGTCGCGCAGGAAGTGCAGGTCGTGCATCACCTCGAACAGCTCGACGACGATGTCGACGGCGCCCGCGGGAGTGGGTTTTCGCACGCGCGGCTGCTGCGGCGCGGCGACAGGTGCAGGTGCAGGTGCAGGTGCAGGTGCAGGTGCAGGTGCAGGTGCAGGTGCAGGTGCAGGTGCAGGCTGCGGCGCGACCTGCGCAGGCGGCGGCGCCGACCCCAGCCTGGCCGTGACCGGCGGCGACACGGCTAGCTCCACTACTGGCGCCGCGGTCACTACCGCTTGCGGCCCACTTTCGCGACGAATCGCGATCGGCGTGGACGCGGGCGTGGGCTCGTCTGCGTGCGACGGCGCCTTGGGATTGACGGGGAATGCGTGCTCGAGACGATGAAGGGATTCGGGCTCGACCGGCGCGGTTGCGACTGCCGGGCTCGGAGCGGGCGCCTTCGGCGCGGGCTGGCTTGGGGCGGGTTGCGACGGATGCCCCAACGAGGGCGCGGGCATGGATGTGCCCGGACGCATCGGGAAGCGAACCTCGGGCTCCGGGTTCTTCCAGTCCTTCCACACCAGCGTGGCTACCGGCGGACGAAGCGGCTTCTTGTCGAACACGTGGTCGAAGACCGCGAGGTTGACGAGCTTGCCCGGCGGCGCGCTCGCAAGCTCCATGCACACGTCGTCGAACCGCGCCCGAATGAAACGCTCCGCTGTCGGCTCATCCGCGTTTTGAAGCAGCGCGAAGGCCATCTCGCGATAGGTGATCGGCGAGGCTGTCGTGGGCGCTTGCGCGCGCTTCATGAGCACACGGTAGGGCGGCATCGACGGTGGAGGCGGCGTCGAGGGAGAGGGCGCGGCCAGGGCGGGTGCCGCTGGCGCCGGCGCTGGCTCGGAGACGGCCGCTGGAACCACCTGCGGTGGCGGCGGAGGCGGAGGCGGAGGCGGAGCCGACCGTGACACCGGAGCGGACGGCGGCGGCGCGACGGGCGGTGGTGGCGGAGGCGGAGGCGTGGACGACCGAGCCGGCGCTTGCGATGGAGCAGGCGCAGCGGGTGCAGCTGGCGCTCGTTGCGCGCCGGTCAGGGCATTCTGGAAGCTCGGCGCCCCGGCTCCGCCGTACACCATCGTCTGCGCGAACGACCGTCGGGCTGCCGGCGCAGGTGCTGCAACAGGCTCCGCGTCCGGCGCTTTCCCCGCCGGCGCCGCGGCCGGTGCTTGTCCCGCTTGTCCCGACGGCGCTTCGCCCAGCGTCACGGGCGCATCGGCCGGAGCGCGACGCATCAGGTAGCGCAGCCGCGCCATCGGATCTACCGCTCGTACGCCGTCATCGAGCACTTCGATCGAGAAGTTGCGCAACGACTCGTCATGGCCCGCGTGCTTGCGGACCTGACTCAGCGCCTTCTGCCATTGCGCAGCATCGACGCAATGGCGCTCAGGTGGTGTCTCGGACTTGCCTAGAGGGCTGACTTCGACGAACCAGCGCATGGGGTGTCGGGGGGCCTCGAAAACGAAGGTGTAGCGAGACGGCCCGGGCGGGTCAACGAAGTACGTCACCGCCGATGCCGGTCGCCTCACGCTGCCGTTCTCACCGTCGCCAATTCCGTCTATGCATGTCGCGTCCAGCTGCCCATGCCCACTCGTTTCCACCAGCTCAATCTCCCCGGTGCACGGGTCGTCTCCCGACGAGCCCGGAACATCGCGTACCTACTGTTCGCGGGCCTGTGCGTCCTGGTCATGGCGCGAGTGTTCTACGCCGAGATGCTCACCCAGACCGGCGGGGAGTGGTCGGCTCCCCTCGACGACGTGTTCATCCACTTCGACTACGCGCGCGCCACGGCCCGCGGCTTTCCCTTCCAGTGGTCCGAGGGCAACGGCTACTCGAGCGGCAACACCAGCCTCACCTATCCGTTCGCCCTCGCCTTGGGCTACTGGACGGGCTTTCGTGGGCCATCGCTCATGCTCTGGGCGGCCATCGTCGCTTGCACCAGCGTGTTCGGCTACCTGCTCGCGGTGCGACGATTCGCCGCGCGTTTGCCCAGAGCCACGCACTATCTCCTGCCCCTCACGCTGCTGTCGGTCGGCGCGCTGTGCTGGTCGCTGTTCAGCGGCATGGAGGTCGCCTTCTTCCTGGGCGTCTGGGCCATCGGCCTCGCCCTTGCCCTGGACTTCCGCCGCCGGTCCGCCGCCTCCGCGCCCCGCCGCGCCTGGATGCTCGGCCTGGTCGGCATCGCCATCGTCGCCACCCGGCCCGAAGGCGCAACCTCGGTCGCCGTTCTTGGCATCGCGGCCGCCTGGTTCGTCTTTCGCAACACCCGATCCCGGGCGAAAACCCTTGCGACGCTCCTGCGCGTGGGCACCCCCGGTGTGGCGTTCCTCGCCGTGCAAGCGATCGTCAACAAGCTGCTGACCGGAAGCGCGTCGGCCGCCGGCGCGATCGTCAAGCTCGCCCTCAACAACCCCTTCATGACCGCGCAGGAGAAGTGGGACCAGTACGTCTTCCTTCTCAAGTACTGCGTGCTGCGCAACTTCGAGCACCACTTCACCTCCCCCGAACGCTCGATCTACGGCTGGATTCCCCTGGTGCTCGCCCTGGTCGCCTTGCTGTCGCCGCGCACCCGCACGGCTGCCGTGATCCTGCTTTCCTCCGCGGTGTCGTTCATCCTGGTGGTCGCACTCAACGGCCAGGTGCGTTGGCAGAACGAGCGCTACACCATGCCCGCCGTCGCCTGGCTTCTTACCGCCGCCGCCTTGGGCCTCGCCGTGCTCCTGTCACCGTCGGGCCGCAGCCGCAACGCCTGGCTGGCCTGGATTCCGCGCGCGCTCGCCGGTGTCACCCTCGCCGCCCTGTTCGTCGTGCACCAGATCCCCAACATGAAGGACCAGATCTGGTTCTTCGGCCGCGCCTCGCGCAACATCCGCGACCAGCACACCACCGCCGGCCGGCTCATGCGCTACGAGCTCCGTCCTACGCCCCATCGCGTGCTGGTGGGCGACGCGGGCGCCCTGATGTACTCGTCGGACCTGCCAGGCCTCGACATCATCGGGCTCGGCGGCTACCACGGCTATCCCTTCGCGCAAGCATCGGTCCACGGACTGGGCGCCACCCTCGAGCTCATCGAGCGCATGCCCGAAGAAGACCGCCCCGACGTCATGGCGATCTACCCGACCTGGTGGGGCATCCTGCCCGTGTGGTTCGGCCACCTGATCACCTCGGTCTGGGTCGATGGAAACGTGATTTGCGGCGGCGCCGAGAAGGCCATCTATCGCGCCGACTGGCACCTGCTGGGCACGGGCGCCCAACCTTCCACCCTCAACACCGGCGAGCATGTCGTCGATGAGGTCGACGTCGCCGACCTCGTGAGCGAGGACGACCACGACTACGCGTTCCCGCATCCGGCCGCGGGCTTCGTCGACATGCGCATCCTGGCGGACCCGGTGGTGCCGTCGCGCGACGTGTTCGACGCGGGCCGGCGCATTCCCGACGGGCGTTCGGAAGAGTTTCGGATGACGGCGCCCAAGGGCGATTGGCACCACGCCCGGCTCGTCGTGCGCACGGCGCCGGAGCGGCCCGGACGAGTCGAGGTGCAGATGGATGGGCAGCAAGTCGGCGTGCTCGACATGGCCAAGGCAGGCAACTTCGTGGAGCTGTCCGTCGAGCTTCCCTCCCTGCGCGAGCCCGGGCGCCCGATGAAGTTCCGCCTGACCCCGCGCGGCACGGCCGATTGGGTCGACTATCACGTCTGGCTCGTTGCGAGGCCCTGATGCAGCCCGGGCGCGTGCCGTTCGCCGCCTGGCCTTCCGAGCCAGCCGCGTGGTTCGCCCTGCTCGCCGCGCTCGCTCCGATGGCGCTTCTGCTCGTGCTTCGGCCACGTCGGCCCGTCCACGTTCCGCGCACCTGGCTCGTCGCCTTGGCGCTGCTCGCTACCGCGCTCTCCGGCCTGTACGTCCACTTCTACCTGCGGGGCGGCCCTCGGATCATCGACGCGACCAGCTACTTCCTCGAGGCGCGCGCCATGGCTCACGGCATGCTCACGTGGCCCGTGCCCGAGCCCACCGCCAGCTTCCGCGGACGGTTCCTGCTGGCGCGCTGGACCGCGGACGGTGCGGTGGCGGGCGTCATCTTCCCGCCCGGGTACCCCGCGCTGCTGGCGCTCGGCTTTCTCGCGGGCGCGCCGATGGCCGTGGGCCCCGTGATCGCCGCGCTGCTCGTGCTCGCCACGGCCGCGCTGGCCCGTGCCGTCTCGCACCGCGATGACGTCGCCGTCATCGCCGCGGTCATGTCCGTGCTGTGCGCGGCCCTGCGGTATCACACCGCCGACACCATGTCCCATGGCGCGGCCGCGCTCGCGCTGACCTCTGCGCTCGCGTTCGCCTTCCTGGCGCGCGACACGCCTCCCGGCCGCTATCGGATCGCGCTGCTCGCCGCCGCGGGGCTCGCCGTCGGTTGGCTCGCTGCCACGCGGCCTTTCTCCGCCGCGGCCGTTGTGCTGGCGGGCTCGCCGTTCCTGGCCTTCGCGCGACAGCGGCGATCCTGGCTCGATCTGGCGTGGATCGCCGCGGGCGCCGTCGCGCCGCTCGCGCTGCTTGCAGCCCACCAGCTCGCCACGACGGGCCACCTGCTCGCTTCCTCGCAGCGCGCCTACTACGCCGTGGCCGACGGTCCCCCGGGCTGCTTCCGCTACGGCTTTGGCCGCGGCATCGGCTGCCTGGTCGAGCACGGAACCTACGTGCGCGACTTGCTGCCCGACGGCTACGGCCTCGCGCAAGCCGTGCGCGTCACCGCTCGCCGCCTGGTGCTGCATGTGGAAGACGTGCTGAACCTGCCGATGGCCGTGGTGCTGGTGCCCCTCGGCGCCTGGGTCGCGCGCACCAACCGTAGGGCGCGCGCGCTTGCGGCCGTCGTGCTCGCCGTGATCCTGGCCTACGTTCCGTTCTACTTCGACGGCGACTACCCGGGCGCGGGCGCGCGCATGTTCGCCGAGGCCATCCCGGCCGAGCACGTGCTCGCGGCGCTCGCGATGTGCTGGTGGTGCGATCGGCTGCGCACGCCGGCTCGTCTCGCGTGGGGCTTGGGTGTCACCGCCACCGCCATGCTGCTCGGCTTCGCGATCTTCAACGCGCCCAAGCACGCGGCCCTGCGCGATCGCGACGGCGGCCGGCCGTTCTTCGAGCCAGCGATCGTGCGCGCGGCGGGTGCTTCGCACGGCCTGCTGTTCGTCGATTCGGACCACGGCTTTGCCACGGCCTATGATCCCGCCGTCCGCACGCCCGCCGACGGGCTCGTGGTCGCGCGGGCACGTCACGACGATCACGACCGGCTGCTGTGGGAGCGGCTCGGCCGGCCTTCGGCTTGGTCGTACCGCTGGAAGCCGTGGGAACCGTCGCCCGCCCCGCCGGCCGTCGAGCCCTGGTCCGCGCTGGCGGGCACGCCCGATCGATGGGTCTTCGAATCCGAGGCGGACTGGCCACCGGTGGCCCAGCGCGGCGGCTACGCGGCGCCCACCTGGCTCGCGCCGGCAAGCTGCGTATCGGCCGGCATCGCGCTCGCGCTGATCCGAACCGCGGATCCCGAGGCGTGCGTGACGATCGAGGTGCCGATGCCAGCGCCGGGGCCATGGATGGTGGCGCCGTGGCTGGTGGTGGACGGCGAGGCGGAGGTTCGGGCGTGGCTCGACGACGGCCCGAGCCGTGTATCGTACGACGTGCCGGCACGGCTTGCGCCCTCGAGTTGGGCGGGGGCGCGGGCGAGCGTGGCCGACGGTCGCTGGTGCGTGCCGCTGCCGCCGTTGCGGGTCGAAGCCAAGGCAAGGGCTCGGCGGCTGCTGACGGTGTGCTCCAGGGCGAGGTGGGCAGCGCTCGACAAGGTGGACGTGAGCAGGCCAGCCGCAGGAGATCGTTGACATTTCTCTGGCCCGTGCGAACCTTGCGAAGGCTTTCCGGTGGGCATGTCATGACGAAGAGCGAGCTTGTCGAAGCGATCGCGGCACGCGCCGAACTCAGCAAGTCGCGCGCGGAGATGGTCGTCAACTGCGTGTTCGACGCGATGACCGAGGCGCTCCGGAACCACGAGGGCGTGGAGATCCGTGGGTTCGGCAGCCTCAAGGCGCGGTCTCACAAGTCCTACAAGGGGCGAAATCCGCGAACCGGCAGGTCCGTCGAGGTACCCTCGAAGCTCCGCCCGTTCTTCAAGGTCGGCAAGGAGCTCAAGGAGCTTGTCAACGACAGCCGCGCCCTCGGCGAGATCATCGAAGGCGGCAGCGACAAGTAGGTCCCACGTGCCTTCGCGCCGGTTGTTTCTGCAGCAGCTTGGCCTGCTCGCCAGCGCCGTGCTGGCGCCCGCATGCGCCGCGACGACGGCTCCGCCTCCGCCTGCAGCGCCGCTTGCTGCCCCGCCGCTGCAGCTGCCCGCGCTGCCCGACCTGTTGACCTCCGCATCCCTGACGTGGCTGCTCATCGCGCGTCCCCAGGAGTTCACGCGCTTTGCGGAGCTCGATCGTGGCGCGCGGCGCCTCATCCCCGACGCCCGCCGCGCGCTGTTCGAACATGCGTCCGGCATCCGCATCGACGCCATCGAGCACCTGGTCATCGCCGCGTATCCCGACTCGACCATCTTCTTGCTCGACCCCGTTCCGGATCCGCTGCTCGCCGAGCGTCGGTTCCGCGATCGGCTCATGTCCGACGTCACCCGCTCGGTGCTGCGGCACGACCTGATCATCACGCGCGGCAGGAACGGTCTGGGCAACAAGCGCGCGCTCGCAGCCATGGGCGCGCACGCCGTGGCGATCGAGAGCGGCAGCTGGCTGCACACGCGCGTGGCGGCGCTCTACGCCCAGGGCAAGCTGCACCGCGCCCCGCGCGCCCTGGAGCTGCCCGACGTGCGCATGCTGCTCCATCGACTCGGCGACGCGCCGCTGCTGGCGGTGGCGCCCGGGCCGTTCGAAGGCGAGTGGCAGCACGCGCTGCACGGGCTGCTGGCTGGTTGCACGGCGGCGGCGGGCGCGGTGCGTCCGTCGGCAGGCGGCGTGTTGCACGTGCAGCTCGAGCTGGCCGGCGACTGGGGACCGCAGCCTGCCGCGGCGCTCGACCGGCTCGCCGCGAGCTGGAACGATCTGAGCCACAGCTCCTTCGGCAGGCTCACCGGCCTGGACGAGCCGATCGATCCCGTGCGCACCGCGGGCGACGTCGGGGTCATCGGATTGTCCGTGACCCTGCAAGGAGCGCGGCTGCTCGACGGCCTGTACGACGCGGTCCGCGCGGAAGCCCGGGACATCATGCGCCTGTGATGGGCGGAAAGCGCCAAGCCTCGATGAAGATCTACACGCGGACGGGCGACGACGGCACGACGAGCCTCTACGGTGGGAGCCGGTTGTCCAAGGGCGACGCCAGGGTCGCGGCCTACGGCACGATCGACGAAGCGAACTCGGCGGTCGGGCTGGCTCGCGCGCACGGGTTGCCCGATGATGTCGACGAGGTGCTCGAAGGGGTGCAGCGCGATCTGTTCGTGCTCGGCGCCGAGCTGGCGAGCGGGCACAACGCGCAGGCCAAGCTCGGGATGGAGCTGATCGGCGTCGAGGACATCGCGCGGCTGGAGGCAGCGATCGATTCGGCCGAGCAGGGCTTGCCTCCCCTGCGCACGTTCATCCTGCCGGGCGGCACGCCGGGCGCCTCTGCCCTGCACCTGGCGCGCACCGTAGCCCGTCGCGCCGAGCGCGAGCTGGTGCGCCTGGCAGAGCAATCCGAGGTTCGTGCCGAGATCGTCGCGTATGCCAACCGGCTCAGCGATCTGCTGTTCGTGCTCGCTCGACGTGCGAACCATGCGGGCGGTGTCGACGACCTGCCGTGGGTGCCCCGCCGACGATGACGTGATGACGGCGCCGACGGCATGCTAAGCTGCGCGCGTGGTCCACGGCGCGATCAGAAAAAAGAGCCGGCCGCGAATCCGTCTTCGTGATCAGCCCACGCCCGTCGAGTTCCCCGACGACGTGGGCATGCCGGAGACGCGGCGGCACTACGAGATTCGATCGGATCTGTTCCAGATCCTCAAGCTCGCCTACGCCGAGCAATGCTCGCTGGGCTCCTCGCAGTACGTCTACTGGAACGCCGCGGATCCGACTCGGTGCATGGCCCCGGATCTGTTCTTGCGCGTCGGCGAGCCCGACAGCCTGTTTGCTTGCTGGAAGACCTGGGAGCGCGGAGCTCCGGACATCGCCGTGGAGATCATCGGCGACTCGGACTCCACCGAGCTGGCCTGGGACGAGAAGCTCGCAGCCTACCTGGAGCTGGGCGTGACCGAGGTGGTCCGCTTCGATCCGGTCGCGCCGGCCGACTTCCTTCGTCTGTGGCTCCGCACCGAAGGCGATCTGGTCGAGCGCGAGCTGGACAACCCGCGCCTGGCCGAATCGGCGGTGCTCGACCTGACGTGGGTCGTCATGAAAGATCCGCGGCTGGGACGGGTGCTGCGCGTGGCGGCCGATCCGCTGGGAACCAAGCTGCTGCCCACGCCGGTCGAGTACGAGCAGCACCTGCGACATGCCGCCGAGAAGCGCATTCGGGACCTGGAGCTCGAGCTCGCCAAGCGCGGCTGACGCTTACGCCGCCGCGCGTTCGGCAGGCGCTTCGGCGAGAGCGCTGGCGAGGAGCCGTCGCGCCCGGTGCAGCCGCGACATCACGGTGCCCAGTGGCACGCCGAGCTCGTCGGCGGCGGCCTTGTACGAAAGCTCGTGCACGTCGACCAGCACGATCGTGGCGCGGAACGGCTGGGGCAGGGACTGGATCGCGCGCCAGGTGGAGCGCGAAAGTCCGTTCCAGGGCGAGGCGGCGGGCTGGCTCGCGGTCCAGGCGCAGGGGTCGGTGGACAGCATCTGCAGGGCCTTGCCCTCGCGACGGCGCCTGCGGCACTTGCTGATGTAGACGTTGAGCAGGATCTGGTGGGCCCAGGCCCGCAGGTTGGTGCCGCGCTCGAAGCGGTCCTCGAAGCGAAGGGCGCGCTCGACCGTGTCCTGCACCAGGTCCTCGGCGAGGGCCTCGTTGTGCGCGAGGCGAAGCGCGTGGGTGAACAGCTCGCGGTGCATGCGGGCGAGGTCCTGGCCGATCGGGGGGCGATCAGACCAGGGCGAAGGGGCAAGGCGCGAGACGACAGGCGAAGAGCATCGATCCATGGTGGTTCCTCGGCAGGAGGGAACAGCAAGGTCGGTGCCACGGGAATCCATGCGGGATTTAGGGCGTTGTGTTCGGGGGCGCGTGGGTGGGCAGCCGCAGCCCGTGGTCAAGGGACCGCGAGGGTGTCCGGCTCTACTTCGACGGCTTGGGCGGCGTGCGACGGCTGCCGAACACGGCCGCCAGGGGCTTGATGACCTCCGACAGCGCCGGGTCGTTCTTGGCCGCGACCTTGGCTACGTTGTACGCACCCAGCGACGGCACATAGGCCTCGGCCAGCCACAGCAGGCGGCTGTCTGCCACGAGCTGGCTGAAGCGCTCGAGCTTCTGCTCCAGAGAGTCGAGCGACGCGGCATTGTCCAGGTCCTCGGTGACCGCTTCGGGGTCGAACTCGGTGAGGGCCGCCACGTCCTTGTGCTCGACCATCACGCGCGAGAGCGCATATCCCGCCTTGGGGAAGGTCGTGGGTGGACGCAGCAGTCCCTGCCGGTGCTCGTTGGTCAGGTGCACCAAGACGCTGCTGACGATCGCGAGCGCCTCGTCGATCTTGCCTTCGGCCTTGTCGACAGCGGTCACGAGTTTCTTGTGTTCGAGGCGTGTGAACTCCATGTGGTCCTCCGTGGGTGTGGGTTTTGGTGCGCGACGCGTATCTGAAGACGCTTGCGGCGACAAGGGTTGTTGCGTGTCGTCACAGCGTTGCGGACAGGTGGTCCTACATCGACGGCGAGAGTTCAGAGTGCGGTGGACGGGAGCAGGCGCGGGTGGCGGATCCGCCGCAAAAGTGGCGGCCGCCACCTATCGCGGGCGAAATATGTTGAGAAAACGGGGGCGCTGGGGTGGCACGGAAATCGCTTTATAGCCGGCAAGCCCACGTGAGTGCGCATGAACGTGGGCTCGGCTGTTTGACAG
Organism: Myxococcales bacterium; assembly: GCA_021847645.1. Classification (GTDB taxonomy): domain Bacteria; phylum Myxococcota_A; class Polyangia; order Polyangiales; family Polyangiaceae; genus JAJZQG01. The sequence continues at coordinate 397 of JAJZQG010000189.1, read as the reverse complement.
ACGAGCGGATGGACATGGGACGGTAGGGATTGTCCGGGCGGCTGCGGCTTGCCGTGGTCGCCGTGGGTAAGTGGCGGGTTTTGACCTAACAGGAGGTGCCACAGGCGATCGCCGGAGAGGCTGGGTCCACGATGTGAGGACCGGCCCCGGCGGACGGGCGCTACGCTCGGTCCCGAGGCGCGCGAAAAGCGATCCCCGGCAGGCTGGAGACGTGGCGACACCCGGCGGGCGGACGTGTGCTTCGAGATCCGAACCGGTCCAACTGCCTCTCTGCGTGGCAGGGCGACATTTCGTGGTGGGGGGGGCGACATTTCGTGGTGGGGGCGGCGACATTTCGTGGTGGGGGCGGCGACATTTCGTGGTGGGGGGGGCGACATTTCGTGCGGGTCAGCGACAC